>NZ_JBQFNM010000003.1:0-410224 GCF_056532675.1 Ruegeria sp. I1
TAGCCGTACCGCCCATATTGCCGAACCAGCTCGATCATATCTGCGATAAGACGCTCTTCGTCAGAACGCCCCACGGGCATTTTGCGTTGCGTGGATCGGTGTTGTCTTAGAACGCGGCAAGCGCGACGCTCCGAGACATTCAGCTCAGCACGAACACGGTCAATGCAAGCTCGGCGGCGAGCGGGGCTTAAAAGTTTCCCTTTGCTGCCTCCGCCAAGATCAGTTTGTCCAGCGTCAGATCCGATACGGCTCTTCTTAGCCGCTCGTTCTCTTTCTGCAGGCGCTTCAGTTCCTTCAATTGGTCCGTGCCCATTCCACCGTATTTCTTCTTCCAGCGGTAGAATGTTTGTTCAGTCACACCAATCTGGCGGATCGCATCCAGACGCGGCATCCCTTGCCCCGTCAGAACCTCAACCTGCCGTAACTTCGTGACAATCTCTTCCGGCTTTGGTCGCTTGTTGGCCATGTGTCTCCTCCGTTTTCCTAAACATAGCGGAAGACCACTTCAGTGGGGGAGGATCACCTAACCTGACTGACTAATCTATGCTCTCGTAGCTAGCCCAGCCGGATACTGATCGAGTTCTCGCTGGGCTAGCGAATATTTTTTGGTTCGAGTTGGAGAACGAGCTAGCTTAATGTCGTGGTCCTTTCAGGGGAGCAGGTCACAAACTAGCTGATTATACATGCAGCTCGCTGTCCGCATACTGCAATCCAGTTTGCCTTGTAACCAGTGTCATCCAAAAACTCTGAAAACGCGAGCCTCTCATGTTTTTCAAAGTTTGGGTAACAGAAGTATTCATCAAAAACGATGACGCAACCAGGTCGGATCTGCTTCTTCAACGTATCAAAAATTGTCTTCGTCGAGCTGTAGATATCGCAATCAACATGCATAAAGCTCAACGCATCGATTTTCGCTGCATAGTCTGGAAGTGTTTCCGAGAACCACCCTTTATGAAGTTTTACATTGTGCTCAACCTCGGGGAACGAGCCCTTGCGATCAAAGTCAAATGGCTGCCATCCAACCCACTCTTCAGGTAGTCCTTCGAAGCTATCAAAACCGTCGAAAACTACGTCGGGACGTTCTTTTGCGAACAGATTAATTGTACGCCCTGAATACACACCAAATTCAGCATGGGCGCCCTGAAGATCTGCTTTTTCAAGCGTGTATTTCAAAAAATCATCTGTCTCAATGAAAACCATCGCATCAGGCATTTCTTTTTGAACGATCGCTACAGTACGTTCTAAGGCCTTCTCGGATATGGCTTTAAATAGTGCCAGATTACTGTTTGGGGGTGTGTCAAGCCAACCACTTACTTTTGGGGGTGGAGGGGTAACAGGATAAGGTCGGGATGTGTTTTGAGTTATGCTTGACAGTTTTTGGATCGTTACATCCAGTTTCTTTTCAATTTTTCTTAGCCTTCTGAACATGAACTCTTTGTTCCTTCCAAATTCCAAACTACCGCCCGTTAGATTGCATGACTCTAAAGCACTAATTCATGCAAAGAGCTATAGTGTTCCTGTTCATTGCTTAGACAAGTTTGATCCTAGGTTCTTTACGCCCAACCACTTTTGCAGTTGTACAAAAAGTACATCCAGCCGTTTCAAACCAGTCTGGTCGTGTTTCGGGTAGTTTCTGACGTGCAGTCGTCACAAAAAGGGTTTGCGCTTCCGCACCCCCAAAAGCCGGGCACGATGTATGTCCGGTTGGAAAGGTCACAGAAGACAGAAATTCACCATCCGGGCTGTAGCGTGCGACGCGCGCTGAGCCCCATTGGGCAACCCATACGCACCCTTCGATGTCAGTAACAGCCCCATCTGGCTTGTATTCCGGAGTGGTTTCGGTCGCATTAAGATCGACAAAAACAGTTTTCGCTCCAAGCGGCCACCCAGAGTTTGGATCGACGGCCATTTTCCAGATTCTCCGCTCTTTTGTATCAGCATAATAGGCCAGATTGCGGTCTGGATCGAAGCAAATTGCGTTGGGTGTGGTCATCCCCTGTTCCAACACGCGCAACTCGTTTTGGCCGTCGGCGCCCGGCATCCATCGATACAACGCGCCCTGATATAGCTCCCCGGTTTTGCTCATGGTTCCAACCCAAAACCCCCCCCAAGGGTCTGCGCGGCCATCATTCGATCGCGTCGCCATGTTGTCCGCTTCGATTGGACACAACATGATTTCTAAACCCGTCTCAAGGTTGAACCGGCTCAAGCCCGTTTCACTTGCGATCAGAAGACTATCCTGATCAATCCAACCCGCTGCGCTGACATTCCTATCAAATTGCCAAGATAAAACTGTTTCACCATCACGCGACAAAAGTTGGCAGTTTAAGATATCAAACCAATACAGCTGTTGGCGTTCAGGATGCCAGAACGGGCCTTCGCCCAATAAACAGACGCGATCGTCAAATATCTGAGCTGTCTTTTGCATGATATCATAGCCTCAGATCACAGGGTGTCAGGTAAAGTAACTCGAATACAAAGCCAGGCGTCACACACCCAAGTGTTGGAAGAGGTTCTTTAGAGTGTTGTCGTGCACATATTCTATCGCCTGAACAGTGCTGTTTGCGTTGTGACTGGAAACGGCGACATTTTCAAAGCCAAGGAGCGGATGATCAACTGGCAGGGGTTCTTTTTCAAAGACATCCAAAGCGGCAGCTGCAACCTTGCCGCTATTCAGAGCATCGATCAAAGCCTGTTCATCGACAAGACCTCCCCGAGCCACGTTGCATATGATCACCTGGTCGCGGGCTTTCTGCAGCGTTTCCGCATTAATCAGGTGATAGTTCTGAGGCGTTTGGTTGCAACAGAGACAGATCACATCAGCTTGATCCAAAAGGTCAGCGAACGAAATAATCTGAGTCCCATCTGGCGACTCTTTTATGTTTGGGTCATGCGCAACGACAGCCATCCCAAGGCCGCGAGCCCGTTGACCCACTCCTTGTCCAATCGCACCATAGCCTACAATTCCCATTGTCTTGCCAGTCATGCCCGGAAAGCGTCCCTTGGGCCATTCGCCCTTACGTATCATGCGATCAGTACGGGCTAGGCGACGTGTCGCTGCCAAAAGCAAGCCAATTGCATACTCGCTTACCGCATCCCGGAATGCACCTGGGGAGTTGCAGATAGGCACACCCAGACGCTCAGCAGCCATCAGATCGATACTGTCAACTCCAGTACCCCATTTCGAGATCACCTTGAGCCGTGGCAAGCAGGCCAAAAGAACTGCTTCAGTTATCTGGTCATCGCCAGCAAGCCATCCATCAATCTGCCCAGCAAAATCCAGGCACTGAGACTCTGACATAAACTGGTTTACTTTGGGCCAGATTGGGACCAGGCCGTTTTGCTTCAACACCGCATCAAATCGATCTTTTTCATTGATCATCATGATATTGGATACCAGTACCTGCATCGTCAGACCCCTAGACAGTTTTGTGCTTGCTCAGAACACCCAACAGCGCCTCAGCGATATCAAGGTCTTCCTGAGTTTTGATCACATGGCCTGATATTGCCCCGACTGGATAGAATTGAATCTTGCCGTTGTAGGTTCCAATTCGGCCAGCTTCGACCGCATCTACATATGGTTTTGCGCGCCAACCGGTGATCGACCATGTCACACGCTGGGTCGGCACGAGATCCTGCGAGTTGGTCTTTTCAGTAAATGTAAAGTTGATCGGTTGATCCTTGTAGGCGACCTCAATCTGGTCCTCGATACAAGACAACATCACATCTGCATCTGACGCTATAAACGCCTCGGCAAAATCCTTGACCTCGCCTGCTGTCAAAAGCGGTGCGATAGAATGTACCTGGATCAATAGATCACAGTCTACATTTCGCAGAAAATCGTAGACAAATTGTTCGGATGTAGCGACCGAGTTCCCTAACTCTGCCGGACGTTGGTAGAATTTGGCACCATACTCATCGGCGATCTGGGCAAACTCGACATTTTCTGAGTTGACATAAACCGCATCAAAGCAGCCTGCTGCCTTACATTTTTCTATTGCATGCGTGATCAAGGGTTGCCCAGCGAGTGGTGCAAGGTTCTTTTTCTTTAGGCGCTGACTGCCCATGCGGGCCGGGATCATGGCAACTGTTTTCATATTCGTGTCCTGTTCTAGTCCAATACAGGCAGGCTGCGGGCAAAAAGAGATTGGTAGGTGTGAAAAAGCTCCGGCGCGCAGCAGAGGCTTCTTTGGTCCTGATCGAACGCTGCAGCTTCACTCTGTGTCTGGTAGCTACCGTATTGTAGCCCTGCTTCGTTTGCGATCAGCGCACCAGCCATGTCATCCCAAGCTTTAGCTTCGCGACTGGCTACAAGACATACTTTACCTGAAGCCGCATAACATAGGTGAAGCGCCTGACTGCCAAAATTTCGAAGCTTATGTTGAGAAAGTAACTCACCCAACACCTCGGGGCAGGTTTCGGAAAGATCTCTTATCAGGCCCGACGACACGATAGCCAGCTTCGCTTTGTGCGAATGCGGCATCAGCGATGTTCCATTCAGAAAGGCGCCATTGCCTTTCTGTGCGGAAAATGTATCGCCATGTGGGATATCATGTACTGCGGCCAGAATGGGAACACCGTCAATTAACAGAATAACAGCAACGCTGAAAACCGGCAGATTGGCTACAAAATTGACTGTCCCGTCTAGGGGGTCTACCAGCCAAACTGGTCCAGAGTTGCTGTGTGGTTTATAGTCTTCTTCTCCCACCACGGTGGACCCTGGCAGCAAAGCTTGAAGTTCGCGCTCAAGCTTGGCTTGCATCTCGAAATCCAGGCTTGTCACAAGGTCCAACCCATCGTTCCCCTTTGCTCGAACATCCGCCTGTCGAGTAAATACATCGCTCACCCAAACAGGTAAGGCAGAACACAGGCTAGCGCGAAGTTCAGAAGGGAAGGACGCAGCTTCCATAATTAGAATTTACGATTTCTAATCAGGGATTTGTCCATATTTGACATGCGCAAATACTGAGTCAGAATGTGGATGAAGGCCATGTGGATATCTTCTACGATACCGTAGTTATTCGCATTCACATGAGCGTTGATGTCCGCCAGCGATCTTGATCGTCCACCAGAAAATCCTGTGAAGGAAATGGTTTTTAAACCAATCGATTTAGCCGCCTCTAGGGCCTGCACAATGTTCTCGCTGTCACCAGATGAGCTTACCGTCCAGAGTAGGTCGCCGGGGCGGGCCATAGACTGCAACTGATAGGCAAAGACCTGATCATATGAAATGTCATTCGCCAGGGCCGAGTTCATTTCGGTATGCGCCGATAAAGACATAAAACGCGGCATCAGATCAGTATCCGTGCGCACGCATTTTAGGAAATCGCACAACGAATGATTAGCGATACCTGCCGATCCGCCATTTCCGCAGATATAGATAAACTTACCTGCGTTTATCGTATCTGTCAGAGCCAGCGCAACTTCGTCTAGTGCGCTCAGGTTACTCGATTTGGTAGCTTCGGCGAACGTCGCAAAATATGCGCCGGCAAAACCCTCGCATGATTCAAAATCTGTACTGGGGAAATGGTCTTGCATAGATAGTTCATCCTTAGAAGAGGGTGTTCAAGCTTCCAGAACAAATCTCAGAACGCCGGACTTTAGGCTGCGCTGTAACAGAATCTGAAGGTCGCGCAGCCTATTTTTGTCTGCCTCACGGAAAAAACTGGACCAGAATGGCATATCCGCGTTCTCAGTTGTTGTGAAGTATCGATCCAAGATCACCGCATCCAATCGCCCTGGGGTTGAGACTTCGAGCACGTCAAAACCGAGACGCTCGCACAAAAGCTGAAATCCCTTGATCGAAAACACAGTCAGCCGGTCAAGAGGAATGAAGCTAGGAGAGTCCGCACCCAGTATTTCATACTCTAGCCCATCAGCACAGGAACTAGCGATGAAAATGATTGTGCCTGGGGCCACTGATTGCTTGATGGTTTTCATCAGGGCCTCTGGATCAGCCACACGATCAAGTTCAGCAGGAATGAGAACGGCCTTCGGTGCGATCCGAACCAGTTGTTGCCGAATGTGATCAAAATCGATTGTCTCAGGCGTCAGGGGTAGAAACTCCCACCGTCGGTTGTGGCTTAGTCGTTCTGTTGTCTCCGGCCAGTCCAATGCCTGTGACGCAAATCTGATATCAGTCACAACATCGAGCTTTTTCTTCAGACGCGCTTCCGTGAGGCTGACCCAATTCAACAAAGAAGTGAATTCAAATTCTCGGTCCGGGTTCAGCTTCTCATTGTTTTGCGTTTCAATCACTTCAAGCCTTAGAGTGTCCAACACATGCTGTTCCGGCACACGTTGAGCATAAATCGTATTGCATTCCGTACAGCGCAGAGACTCGAGAAGCGTCTGAGAAAAGTTGCGGCTTTTACAAGCTGCAGATCCGCAAGCTGGGCAACTTGTACGGTTAGTCCATATCGCTCTATCGTCCAGCATCAGATCAAGCAGTGCCTTGTTTCGAACAAGGCGGTATCTGGCAGGCTTTTCGCCGGCAATTGAATCGATATCGGGTAAGTGATCAAGAAATACTGGTGTTTGCATGGTCATGAGACCTGATCTGATTGAAAGGCGCGCCCCTTGAGTTCCTGCAACCAATCAGAATCAGCAGCATAGATTTCTTCAACCAATTCCATGACATCCAGCGCTTGCTGCGAAGTGCCGCACTGCAGTGGCTTGCCTTCGACGATTGTATCGTAGAACTCGGCAATCTCTTTGTCCCAGGACCGGTCTTCGGTAAAGCGCAATTCCTGGCTCTCGGGGTTCGGGATAGGGTTACCGCCTTTGTCCAGTCGGTTGAGTGCAACGGTCAAGACTTCGGTTCCATAACTGCCGGAGGCGGAAAGAATACCGTCAACCGAGATAAAACCGTTGCGCAGATAGAGCTCCAGGCGAAACGTATGCTGCCATTGTGTCGCCGAGGAATGGACAGATGCCACCACACCGCTTTGCGTTTTCATTAGTGCAAAAGCGTTGTCTTCAACTGGCGTATCAGTCCAAAAATTACGCTGGACAAAGCTGCGCACATCGCGAAACTTTCCAGCAAACATCAGGAACAGATCAAGCATATGAATGCCTTGATCGATCAAGATTCCTCCACCCGACAAGGCAGGATCATTCCGCCAGTTTTGCGCGTAGTCAGGACCTCCAGCTTTGCCGTAGACACCCCTCATAAAGTAGAGTTCACCCATGGTCCCTGCATCAATCAGCGTTTTGGCTTCTTCAATTGCATCATGCGTACGATGGTTGAAACCGAACTTTAGCACACGGTCCATCGAGGCTTTCTCAGCGGCAATCATACGCTGCACATCGCCTGAATTGCGCCCTGGTGGTTTCTCAGAGAACACGTGCTTGCCTCGGGATAGGGCCTCACAGACGACGTCTGGGATCATGAGATTGGGGACGCTACACACGATGACATCCGGGTTATGATCGTACACCGCCAATGGATCTGTGACCATCGGAATACTTGCAGCAGGATCTATTGCTGTATCACAGGCAACTACGACGTCGAAGCCGCCATGGCGGTTCATCGCCTCGTGGCGAATCCTGCCCATCTTCCCATATCCGATAATGGCCACGCGCAGAGTCATAGTCTGTTTTCTCTTTTCTGGTCAGCATGCTGTCTGCATGACCGTCAGACGGCGCAATAGCCTAGAGTCTCAAGTTCTCGGTAACATAGCTATCACCGTTTTGGGTGCAAGCCGATACTATTCCTCTAGGCCAGAATTCGCGTGCCATTGGATTCTGCATTTTAACAAAACGCTGCCAGCGCTAATGAGAGATAGAGTTTGGTACACATCTTAGGGACTAAAAAAATAGCGCGATGATACTACTAGAGAAACTGGCGCAAGCCAGGGACGAAGGTCGAGCGGCCGACCTGAATAGCGACGATTTACCGACCAAAATCACAAAGGCCTATGAAATAGGTTTGTCGCAAGTCCCCAACGTGGCCGCATGGAAGATCGGAGGAGCCAACCCTTGGTCGCGGAATGTATTCAAAAACACCGAGAGCTTTTTTGGGCCGCTAGGCCAGAACGAAGTCCATTTCGGCGATAATGCTATCCCATTGAATCGGCTGAACGCACCACTCGCCGAGCCCGAAATCATGCTTGAGCTGGCGGTTCCGGATCGATCCGATCAGCAGATCTCATTTTCTCGTATGGGCATTGGCTTTGAAATCCCGGCGAGTGTGCTTCCAGAGGCATTGAAACCAAGCCTTTTTGGCCAGATCGTGGATCGAGCAGGGGCAGGGGCGCTTTGGATAGCGGGCGTTGAAGAATTCAATAAGGCAGCTTTGGAACAGGAGTTCACCTCTGAGGCATCACTGAACAGTAGTCAAATTGTTCAAGGGGGATCGCACAATCTAGTCGGTGGGCCATTGGGGGCGGCGGATGAGTTTTTACGTCTTGCACTTCGCTATGGCGTGTCGCTCAAATCCGGCCAATGGATTGCCACCGGGGGGCTGAGCCCAGCGGTTCCAGTCGGACCCGATGATGTTGTGCGGGTTAAGGCGCGATCATGGGATGTGAGCGTCCGCTTCGAATAGATGTCTGTTTCTTAGTCTCACCTGATGCATTGCCACACCCACTTGAGTGCATAGAGACTTCTTAGTGTTGTCCAGTTTGGGGCAGGGTGTATTCAACCAAAGAACACTCCGGTCCCTTAGAGGGGAACGAGGTATTTTGTACTGATTGAGCTTTTGCCTAGAGCATGAATACGTCATCTTCCAGAAGTGATTGCAAAGCGATCTCGGTGTCTAGCTCCTGCACCACAGCTGAATTCTCTCCGACGACCGAGTCTGATGCGTCTCGGGTTCCCAACAGGTTATACTGATGATCTTCGAAACTGCTGCCCGCGACCAGAGCAATATCTGCTGAAAAGGCAAAGTCATCTTCACTCAATGCGAGTGCAAACGTCTGGGCGAACTCAGGTGCTGGATTCTGATTTGCTGACAGCGACAAAGGGATATTATTTATAACCGGGCCAATATAGGTATCTTCATCAATATCAGCGCCATAGAAGGTCTCGACGGTTTTGACATCGTTGATCAGCGCTCCGCTCAGTTGAGCGCCCTGGCTGTCCAAGACCCATTCAAAATACCTGCCGTCGTCGTGTTTCCAAAGCAGACGGTAACCACCACCGCTTGCTTCGACATGGACGGCACTCCAGCCAGCCAGAGAGTCTGGTCCCATCGCCTCACCCCGAAGAGTAATCTCGGTAGTTCCGTTAATGAGATAGACGCCACGCGTCGACAACTCGAGATTGGTCGATCCGTCTGTTTCGATCGAAGAGGTCGTATGCCCAACAGTCGCATCATTGTTCAGATCGGCATCATAGAACTGTTCAAGATCCACAACGTTGTCGACAAGAGAGCCGCTGATTTGCTCGCCCCGACTATCAAGCACCCATTCGAAATACCGGCCATCGTCATGCTTCCATAGTACGCGATAGCCACCACCAACGGCCTCGGCTTGGACTGCACTCCAGCCCGCCAACGATTCTGGCCCCATGGCTTCACCCCGAAGAGTGATTTCGGTAGCGCCATTGATTAGATAAGTCAGGCCAGGCGAGCCCTGTGTCGAAATCGACAGCGTCGTCGATCCGTCCGCTTCGACTGAAGATGTCGTATGACCCACGCTAGCGTCATCGTTCAGGTCAGCATCATAGAACTGCTCAACGTCGACAACATTGTCGATAGCAGAACCGCTGATTTGCTCACCCTGACTATCAAGCACCCATTCAAAATAGCGCCCATCATCGTGTTTCCAAAGTACACGATATCCGCCGCCATCGGCTTCAGCCTGAACTGCATTCCAGCCAGCCAAAGAACCTGGCCCCATGGCTTCGCCCCGAAGGGTAATTTCGGTAGTTCCGTTGATCAGATAAACACCGCGCGTCGATAGCTCGAGATTGGTCGATCCGTCTGTTTCGATTGCAGATGTCGTATGACCAACAGTGCTGTCATTGTTCAGATCGACACCATAGAACTGTTCAATATCCACAATATTTTCGACTAGCACGCCGCTGATTTGTTCGCCCTGGCCATTTAGAACCCATTCGAAGTAGCGACCATCGTCATGTTTCCACAGAACGCGATATCCGCCGCCATCTGCTTCCGCGTGGATCGCACTCCAGCCCGCCAGAGAACCAGGCCCCATGGCCTCGCCATTCAGGAATATCTCTGTTGTCCCATCGATTAGATACGTTACGCCCGACGACCCCTGAGTCGAAGTCGCCAGCGTGGTTGATCCGGTGCTTTCTACTGAATTAGTGATGTGTCCAATTGTGCCATCATTGTTCAGGTCGAACCCGTAGAACTGCTCAAGGTCGACAACGTTGTCGACGAGCGTGCCGCCAGTTTGTTCACCTTGGCTGTCGAGAATCCATTCGAAGTAGCTTCCATCAACATTTTCCCACAACACGCGATATCCGCCGCCATCGGCTTCGGCATGTATTGCGCTCCAGTCGCTAAGAGAGTCCGGCCCCATCGCTATGTTGTTAAGTTTGATTTGTGTCGAACCATCAATCAGATAAATCGTACCATTAGGGCCTTCTGTCGTCGTTGTAAGCGTGTTGCTACCTGTGTTTTCGACGACACTTGTTGTATGCCCAATTGTACCATCGCCGTTAAAGTCAGCACCATAGTACTCTTCGCTATCCACAATATTCGTGACCAGCGCACCATTGATTTGCGCACCTTGGCTGTCGAGTATCCATTCGAAGAACTCTCCGTCGTCATTCTTCCACATCAGACGGTAACCACCAAAGATCTGCGCTTGAACGTTGATCGCAGTCCAGCCGTCGATAGTGTCTTCACCTACAACATTCCCATTCAGGGTAACGGCGATATTGGTCGTTGGACCTCCAACCAGATAGAAGCCCTGCTCTGCATGTTGAAGGATCGTGCCCGCGGACTCGATTGTCGTGATCTGCGTGGCCGAAGTCAGTTGCGAAAGGTTGTATCGATAGGCACCATTCAGAAACCAAAACAGTTCCACATCATTCATTACAGTGAATGTCTGGCGTGTAAGAACGTTCAGGAACTCGTATTGACCACCGTTGTTCAAGAACAGGTACTTTTCCAAACCGCTGATGAAGCGGACTGTATCTGTGCCAGATCCACCCGAAAACGAGCCAGAGTTGTTGGTCACGATGGCCATGTCATTGCCCGCATCACCGTAGACCGTATCTTCACCTTGGCCATTAGCGACATGAATGACATCATTGCCGCTGCCACCGAAGATCTTGTTGTTGTTGGACCCGTTAGAGGACGAGCGGATGGTATCGTTCCCGCCATTCCCGCTAATGGTGTTCTGCGCAGTGTTGCCAATGATGGTGTCGTTTCCACTACCCGCGATATACTGTTCGATAATCGTATCGCGCATAATCGCCATATTGCCGATCAGCCCATAAACGTTCGAATAGGTCTCTGCGTTCAGGTTGACGTATTGGTTTCTTGTATCATTAGCGAAGTTGACTATGTCCCAGCCACCATCATCGACAATGTTGAAGGCGACGCGGTAGCCGAGGGAAGCGATCTGATCGTAAACTCCGCCAGCATTCGACCCCACGCCATAAGTAGTGTTACTGGTCCTTAGATCGTTGGGCTTGCCGTAAAGCTCCCACATGGCCAGCACATCCGCGATCATCGGAGTGATCACAAGCGCGTCTGACGCGTTTACATTCGGATTCTCGCCTTGAGAAAAATATGACATGACAGAGGCCTGCCAGCTGTCATTTGGGAAGATCGCACTGTTTCCAAAAGTTACACCAGCGCCGTTATAGGGACCGGGGTGGCCAAGCCCTATGGCATGTCCAATTTCGTGCAAGTAGGTCTGAAACGAATATGTGTCGACACCGATCCCGTAGTTTGCGATCCAATTCGTACTTACGTTCACATCAGCATAGGCCATATCGCGCAATGTGCTGCTATTGTACCAGCCATATTGCGAATAAGCCCCACTGAAATCGTCGTAAAATAGAATATCAGGCCTGGAGCTGCTGCTTAGCTGAAAGTCGATCCCTGTGACAGATTCCCAAGTATCCAGTGCCAGTTGAACCATCCATTGGACACTGGGGTCGACACGCGAATAGTTGACCGTGATTGTATTGGAATCCCACTTTCGAGGCCGACTGTCCTCGCCATATACCAAATAGTCGGCGATCTGATTGTGTGCGCTTGCTGACATTCCGCAGTGACCCTTGATAAAATCGAAAATTAATTCTGTTTTCCAATGATTAACTTCTGGACCCTACATGGTCCATTCGCAACAACCAGAATACGGATACGCGTGTACGAGATGTTGCACGCACGCACCGGTTGCTTTGGACTGCCCAGATCAATGCAAATGAGTGGGTCCTAAAGTTGACTAAATTATGACAATATGAGGCGATGCGTCCTGAGGAAAGCTAATCCCCATCACAATCCGCGACGAACCGAAGCAATGCGCAATATTCTGTCGCAAAATAACTATTATGATTGATTTATTCGTTCAGCCTGAGGCCTAGAACGGGTTTAATTCCCGCTCCGACACGCACATTTCGCAGGCTCGTCAGCAAAGTTTAGCCAACCGATTGATGGTTGGCCCGAGAGCACTCAGCCTTGCGCTTCTTCCAGCAAATAGGCCAGCAGGTTCACGATGTCTTCGTCCTTCTTTAGGCCCGGGAATTGCATCTTGTTGCCTGGAACCGTGCCGCGTGGATCGGCAAGGAACCCAGAGAGCGTTTGGATGTCCCATGTGATACCAGAGTCCTTAAGTGCCGCCGAATATTTGAATCCTTCGACCTGTCCTGCCTGCGCCCCCAGAATACCAAACAGTGTCGGACCAACACCGTTGCGCCCTTCTTTCAACTTGTGGCAGGCGCTGCATTTACGAAAGACTTTCTTACCAGCCTTAGCATCTCCGTCCACGGCCACTGCGGCTACCTCGGTTGCAGCCTCGGGTGCCACACTCGCCTGTTCACCCTCCAGTTCGAACATAAGCCGCGCGGTGACAGGGACGGTGCGGGTGATACCTGGCAGCTCGGCCAGTTCCATCAACTTGTCGACCCCGGCATTCACACCAGCATCTTCGGTGCTGATAAAGACCATATCATTGGTTGTAACCAAAACCGACTTTTCCGACAGGCGAGCCACGAACAGTTCAGCGTCAAATTCAACATCTGCACCAGCCAGGGAAAGCACCGCTTCGCTATCAACCGTTGCGGTTTGCCCGACCTCAAGCGCGCTCAATTCGCTTATGTCGATCTCAGCCGTCAATGTCGCAGTGCCCGCTTTGCGGAAGACGTATTCGAACATGCGTTCATTGCGGATATCGATATTGGTCTCGACCGAAGACAGATCAATTTCAATCATTGCCTGGCCGTCTGGGTTAACCGTCCCACTCAGTGAGGTGAAACTGTTGACCTCACCCACGCTGTCTTTCTTGATGCTACCATAAGCGAGGTGCGAGCCGTCTGGAACCAAAGTCCAGCCTTCGGCCAGGGCAGGGCCTGCAATAATTGCCGACGCGATCGTGACCGCATGTATCAGATGTTTCATTTCATTCCTCCTCGGGTTATGCCAGTCCTGAGCGCGCGGGCTCGGTCCGTGAACATGAAACACACACAGGTCGTATTTTATTCGATGGCGGGTGAAATAAGCTCGGAACAGGCGGTCAGAACCGCAGTGCAGACGCATTCCAAACGCGTCTGGCGTTTTGCTTTGGCGCTGTCGGGTGCGTCGGACGTGGCCGATGATCTGGTTCAAGCCACATGCCTGCGCGCGCTTGAGCGTCATCATCAGGTGACATCGCACGATCGACTGGATTCGTGGCTAATGACAATCTGCCGATCAATCTGGTTGAACGAGATCCGATCTCGCGCTGTACGCAAGGCACAGGCGCTGTCGGTAACGCCCGAATCCGAACTGGTTGCAACAGGTCCGGATTCAGAAACGAATATTTTCGCCACTGAAGTGTTTACCCAAGTGATGCAACTGCCAGAAGCGCAGCGGGAAACGGTCATGCTGGTGTTTGTCGAAGGCTACAGCTACCGCGAGGCCGCCGCGTTGCTGGAGGTTCCCATCGGCACAATCATGAGTCGGCTGTCCAGCGCCCGGCAAAAACTGAAAACCGTAATGCAGCAAGATGCGGCAAACGCCGCACAACGGAGTGGCAAATGACGTTTTCCGACGAGACGCTTCTGGCGTATCTGGAAGGCAATTTAGAAGAGGCCGAGGCCCGTCAGATCGAGCAGGCGGTCGAGGCGGACCCAGAGCTTGAACAGCGTGTGATGGCGCTGGACCCGTTTGCCAGTATGGTGCAGGGGGTTTTCGAAGCCATTCCCGCGCAAGCGCCCGAAGTTGTTCTTCCTGAGCTCGCCGCTCAAACCTCCGGGCCTGCTGGTATGGGTTTGACGCGGCTTGCCGCTGTTGCGGCCAGTGTTGCGATTATCGCCGCATCTGCGACCTGGTGGACCATGCGACCCGCACCGTTGGGCTGGGCGCAACAGGCCGCGATTTATCAGTCACTCTATGTGCCCGACACAATCGCTCCGCTGGATGCGTCGACCGAAACTTTGGACAAGCAGTTTGCAATGGCCGAAGAACAACTAGGCCGTTCGTTGAATCGAGATACGTTGGAGGCGTTGCCGGGGCTTGAGTTGAGGCGGGCGCAGGTTTTATCGTTCAAGGGTAAGCCGCTGATCCAGATCGTGTTTGCAGATGAACAAGGGCAACCAGTGGCCTTTTGCGTGATCCGGCAAGGACCTGACGCCGCGAACAAACCAGCCAAATCGGCGGTGCTAAGCGGTTTGGCCACGGTGACATGGGCTCAGGATGGATATGGCTACATGCTTTTGGGCAGCAATCCACAAACCGATCTGACCGGTGAACTGGATGTTCTGTCCCAGACATTTACGGGTTAGAAAAATCCACTTGTGAACCGCCCGAAATGCCCAAAGAATGCGGGCATGAAGTCCAAGTCTGTCATACCGCTGCCCGAGGAAGAGGTCGAAGAGGCCACACCGCCAAGCATCTATGACTCTGATCCATCCGACGAGGATGACCTTTGGTTTCTCCCTCCTGAGGATGAGGACGCAGCAGAGGATTTTCTGCCTCCCGGCCCCCGGCAGGACAATCGGGTTTTGTTCGACCCGCGCGATTGGCGGGCCGCCCAGGCTACACTGTCCGCAGAGTTGGCCGATCTGGCCCTGACCTTTGGCGCGCTGGATGAACGCTTGCGGGCGGGACCCGATGGGTGGACCCACCGTCTGGCATTGATGGACGTCTCGGATCTGGGCTGGTGGACGGGCGACCGGATCGGGGTGGACCGACTAGCCCTGTGGACAGGCTTGCGCATTGGGGCGACCAGCGATGACGCACAAGCCCTGTACCGGGCGGGGTGGGCCGTGCGCCGCCTGACTTCGGGCGCGGGTCCGTCGGTTGGTGGATGGCAGGCCGGGTTAGGCGCATTTCTGGACCGAATGGCGCAGGGGATCGAAGAAGTACCCGAGGCCGTGGCCGATTTGGCCGAGGTCATGGGCAATGTGGAAGGCTTGCATCCGGTGACACAGGCCGCGATTGCCTTTCACGCCTGGCGCGCCGTCTCGGACGGGATCGGACAGGATACCGAAGCTGCGATTATCGCCGCACGCCATGCAGCCTCAATGGGTCGTGGCGGGGCCATGTTCATGCCGCTGGCCTTATCCGGGCCCGGCGCGCTGCGCGGGATGGGCGAACCCGAAGAGAAACTCGCGGCATGGATCACCGGGGCAGGGCAGGCGGCCCTGGCCGCGTTGCTGCATCTCGATCGCGTCAATGCGTGGGAGGTGCGAGCCCGCGAAGCCACAGAAGGTTTATCCGGTCGCACCCCGCCTCTGTTGATTGATGTCCTGACTGCATGGCCTATGGTTTCGGCCCCGTTGGCCGAGGAACTCACAAAAGCGTCGCGTGCTACAGTACAACGCAATATCGACCGGTTCAGTCGTCGCGGCTTGCTGCGCGAAGTGACAGGGCAGGGGCGGTATCGCGTCTGGACAGCGGCTCTGTGATCCAACAGCCACTCCTGCCGGAAAGCGGCCACTGCGCGCCGTGACAAAGACAGTTTCGGTTCTAAGCACGTGGTTGTTACAGCCAAACTAATGTCGCTGAAGTGCTAGGCATATGGGCCAAACCAAACGTAGCCTTACAGTCAAGAAGCACTGTTTTGGGCCATGTCCCAGCGTGGCTTCTTTCGAAACACAGCGACAGGTGCCTAGATGTCAAACGCGCATGAACTGACCCAAGAACAGTCTGAACGGTATTGGCAGGATGGCTTTCTGTTCCCTCTTTCTGTCTTTTCCGAAAACGAAGCTGCAGAGTTCCGCGCAGAACTGGAACAGATCGAGAAAGACTGGCTGGAAGCAGACCTGCCATTGCCGCTGAACACCTATAAGCGGGTCAACGCCCATTTGGTGATTCCCCTTGCAGCCCGGATCGCACAAGACAGGCGCATTCTGGACGCGGTCGAAGGTGTTCTGGGCCCAGATATCATGATCTGGTCCGCCGAATTTTTTATCAAGGAACCAAAGACCAAGCAAACGGTTGGCATGCATCAGGACCTGACCTATTGGGGCATGGGCGAAACGCCTGATCAGGTGACGGCCTGGATCGCGCTGTCACCCGCCACCGTTCAAAGCGGGTGCATGGATTTTGTCCGCACTAGCCACAAGAACCCGATCCTGCCGCATACCGACACCTATTCCGAGACAAACCTGTTGTCGCGCGGTCAAGAGGTGGCCGTCGACGTTTCTGAGGACGAGAAAACTCATATCGAACTGAAACCCGGCCAGATGTCATTGCATCACGGGCTGACAATCCATGGCTCGGGCCCAAACGCGTCAGATGACCGACGGATCGGGTTGGCGATCCGCTATCTCAGCCCCGGAGCACAGCAACTGGTGGCAGATCGTGACTATGCCATGTTGGCACGGGGGTCGGATGCGCACAGCAACTTCGTACCCGTCCAAGCCCCGGACGCGCTGTTCTCGCCCGAAGCTCTGGCGCTGTATGAACAAGTGCGGTTGGACCAAAGCAAAGCGTTGGCCGAAGGGGCGGACAGCTCCGTTCCGCTTTATACCAAGATGTAAGCTAGAAGGGTCAGGCGCTTAGCGCCCGACACCTACATAGGTCTCAAAGCCAGATTTCAGCGCTTTGCTTTCAGTATAGATATTGCGCAGATCGACCATGTGGGGTGTGTTCATCGCTTCTGCTAGGTCCGTTAGATTCAGCGCCCGGAACTCATTCCATTCCGTGAGCAGTACGACCACGTCGGCGCCTTTAGCGGCGGCATAGGGATCATCAGACCATTCAACACCGGGCAACAGCGCTTCACCTTCGGATTTACCCTGCGGGTCCACCACACGCACTTTGGCCCCACCGCCGATCAGGGCAGGAACGATGGTTAGCGATGGCGCATCGCGCATGTCATCGGTGTTGGGCTTGAACGTCACACCCAGCATCGCAACGGTTTTACCGTTGAAACTGTCGCTACAGGCTTCGCGGATTTTCTCGATCATGCGCTTTTTGATCTCATCATTCACGCGAATGACGGTTTCGGTGATCTGCATCGGATACGCATGCTCTTGACCGATCCGCGCCAGCGCGGCGGTATCTTTGGGAAAGCACGACCCGCCGTAGCCCGGACCGGCATGCAGGAATTTGTTGCCGATACGACCATCCAGACCAATGCCACGCGCGACCTCTTTCACGTCGCCGCCGACCCGTTCGCAAAGGCCCGCGATTTCGTTGATGAAGGTGATCTTGGTCGCCAGAAACGCGTTGGCTGCGTATTTGATCATCTCAGCGCTTTCCAGATCGGTGGTCAGGATCGGGAAGTCACGCAGATAGAGCGGGCGGTAGATTTCGGCCATTACCTCAGCCGCGCGGTCGCTCTCAACGCCAACCACAACGCGGTCTGGGCGCATGAAATCGTCAATCGCCGCGCCTTCGCGCAGAAATTCCGGGTTCGAAGCGACATCGAAATCCGCATCGGGATTGGCTGCTGAAACAACCGAATGCACCTTGCGGTTTGTGCCGACTGGTACGGTCGATTTGGTGACAATGACGGTGTAACCTGTCACGGCCTGCGCGATCTCTTCCGCTGCGGCCATCACGTAGGTCAGATCCGCATGACCATCGCCGCGCCGTGTCGGCGTGCCCACGGCGATGAACACCGCATCTGCACCATCGACGGCGGCAGCCAAATCGGTGGTAAAGCTCAACCGCCCAGCGGCCACGTTCTTGGACATCAACACATCAAGGCCCGGCTCATAAATCGGAACGTCGCCGGCCTTTAACATGTCGATCTTTGCTTCGGCCTTGTCGACGCAGATCACGTCATGGCCAAAATCCGAGAAACACACGCCCGACACCAGGCCCACATAGCCAGTGCCGATCATCGCAATACGCATTCTTAAAAATCCTTCTCACCAATTACCGCCTGCGGCGCGCATACAATCAAAGAAACTGCGAAGGGTTTCAATGCCTGACTCAGTCCTGCCCCTGCATTACACAGTTTCTTGCTGATTTTTGAGACGGAATCAGACGATGCGACCCCGTAGGCCACACCCAACCGTCTGCGCTGATTAGCGGAAACTTGGAAAGAGTGGGGCCAATCTGGCCGAATTCCTATTGGATCAGAAGCATGAGTTCATGGTTTCAAGCAGCGCGCGCCTTCGTTAGGCACGAACCGCTTGCGCTAGATATCTTGGGAAGCACGCGAAACAAACCCAAATCTCTGCGTGTATTATCGCAATCTGGCGGACATTGCTGACCTGCAGCGAATCGTTCTGCTACGGCTACCGGACAAGGCGCAGCCCGGCAGCGGTGCCTTGTCCGTTTGATCTTAGACGGGCCAATACACTGGCGTTTGCGCTTGCTTATCTGGCCTGCGCGCCAGCTACTTCAATCAGAACCAGCGGCCTATGGCGGTAACCGTCGGTGATAGTGTCGAAGCGTCAGAGGCGGCCGACAGCACCTTGTAGCTGACCTGAGATGTGGACGGCGCATCAAACCCGACAAAGCGCGCTGTGGCCCCGCCGCTACCGCTGAGGGCAGGGGTATCTGCGAATGTGGCAGGAAAGGCCCAGGTGGCAACGGCACTTGAAAACAGCGCACCTTCGGCAGTTGTGCAATCCGTTGCGGGTAAGGCGGCGGTACAGATTTGCGTGCCATCTGCAAAGCGGATGTAGTCGCCATTTGCGGTGCTGCCCCGTTCGATCACGGCCCCTGTCGGGGTGCCCGAAACCTCGGAAACAGTCCCCAACAAATTGCCCGGACTATAGCCATAATCGGCGCGCATAAGGCGTCCGGCGGTTGTGTCGTCCGCACTGGTCTGGACCGCCGCGCCTGTGGCGGTGCCGGTGGCGGGGTCAATGCTCAGCGCATCCGTCCAGCTGCCGCCATCCGGGGAAACCTTAATCGAGAAACCCGTGCTACCGTTCAATCCCATCTCGGCATGGCCGGTCCAGTTGGACTGAAATAGCAGCGATGCGGTGTCTGAGGCACCGGATTTGTTGATTTTCAACTGATGACCACCACCATCGTGGCTCAGCAATGTAGCCGGGCTGCGGACGGACAGGCGGTTGTTAGCATCAGAGCTGGTGCCCACACCCACCCCATCCAGATTCTGCGTCGGGATCGGAGGGGTGATCCAAGCCCCACCATCCCAGACCTTCTGCAGGTCAGCCGCCAAGTCCCAGGCGCGCCAACCTGTGTTTGGCGTGACGAAATGCCAGCTATTGTCCAGCCAGGCTGCCAACTCTCCGCCGTGACCAGCCCAATCGCCTGTTGGGGTTGCGCCCAAGGCGTGTATCTCACCCTGTTCCGGCACAGCGGGTGGCGTAGCTGCATCGGTCGAGGCGACAGTCAGTTGCAACACTAGATCCAGACGGCGCAGTGCCTCGTTATGGGTGACGTGTTTCTGCGCCTGAGAGGGTTGCAGGAAAGGAAGGTTCAATCGGGGTGAGTTTTGTGACACGGGGCGCGTCCTCCTGTAGCTGTCGGTCAGACATTTCTGTTGCGCGCCACCCTGCCGTATTGCGCATGAATCCCTTCTGACCGGGCAGATCGCCCGATTTACCCAATGTTAGGTCTTTGTTTCCAAAACATGGACAATAGTACGATATGGCGCAGCACGTTCACGAAACAGAGGTTGCAGACGTGATTCCCCGCCCCGCGCGACGGGTTATGTTTAATTGCGCGCGTAGATGTCTTCGTACCGGACGATGTCATCTTCACCCAGATAGCTGCCGGTCTGCACCTCGATCAGAACCATGGGCACTTTGCCCGGATTTTCCATCCGGTGGACCGCACCTAGCGGGATATAAACCGACTGGTTTTCCGAGACGAGCTGAACCTCATCATCAATCGTAACCTTGGCCGTGCCCTTGACCACGATCCAGTGTTCCGAGCGATGGTGATGGGACTGCAGGCTTAGTGCTGCACCAGGGTTTACATGGATGCGCTTGACCTGAAACCGATCATCAATCACCAGGCTTTCGAACCACCCCCAAGGACGGTGGTCGACAGGCAGAGATTCCGCCTGCCTTGCACCCTTGGCCCTCAGCGCACTTACCGCCTGTTTGACATCCTGCGCCCGGTCCATGCTCGCCACCAGAACCGCATCGGGCATGGCGACTGCGATGATGTTTTCCAAACCCATGGCAACCACCTCTTGCGCCGGAGATTCCGAACGAATCAGAACGTTCTGGCAATCGATGGTTGTAACCTCACCTGTCGTGGCCACACCGCTTGCGTCGGGTTCGCTCAGCTCATGCACGGCGGTCCAGCTGCCCACATCGGACCAGCCATCGGCATAGGGGACAACACTCAGGTTTGCCGCCTTTTCCATCACCGCATAGTCAATCGAGATATCATCGACCTTGGCCCAGGCACTGGCGTCCAGGCGCAAAAAGCCCAGATCGCTTCGGGCCAGCTCCACCGCTTGCCGGACCGGCTCGATCAGTTCGGCCGCGTGCTGTTCGAAGGCCCCGATAATGTCTCGCACGGCAAACAGAAAGATGCCCGAATTCCACAGATAGCTGCCATCCGCCAGCATCGCCTCAGCGCGGTCCAGATCAGGTTTTTCGACAAACCGGTCCAATGGAATGGCCGCACCGGATGCGTCCGGCGTTTGGCTGAGTTTCAAATAGCCATACCCGGTTTCAGGTCGGTCGGGCGTGATGCCAAACGTGACCAGATCACTGCGTGCAGAAATCGCTTCGATCCCGCGTGAAACTGCTGCGTGAAAGGCGGTTGTGTCGGGAACCACATGATCAGACGGAGCCACCAACATGATGGCTTCTGGGTCACTGTCTGACAGCTGCAGGGCGGCGGCCAGAACGGCAGGCGCGGTATTGCGCCCTTCGGGTTCGATTAGGATCGGGCCAGGATCAACACCCACGCCCATCAACTGTTCAGGCACCACAAAGCGGAAGGCTTCATTGGTTAGTATCAAGGGGTTAGCATAGGGTGCAGCCTTCGGCCCGCGAAGCCGCACCGCGCAATCCTGCAGCAAACTGGTCTCACCCACCAACGGCACAAACTGCTTGGGATAGCTTTTGCGGGACAGCGGCCACAAACGGGTTCCTGACCCACCGCAGAGAATGACGGGATAGACGGTATTCATGATGCGCATGCCTTTGAGCTTCAGCTATCTGAATGTATCGCCTTATTCGCCGTTAAGGGGAAGGGCCAGCGCCTACTGAGCCGCTTTTCCCGTGGCAACGATGTCATTCAGATACTGGCTCAGATCGCCGCGCAAATCGTCACGCGCCAGTGCAAAGGCTACAGTTGCCTGCAGGAACCCGGCTTTTGAGCCGCAGTCAAAGCGCTGACCATCGAATTTGTAACCAAATACCGGGACACCGTTCCGAATGTCTTCGGCGATCGCGTCGGTCAGCTGAATCTCGCCACCGCTGCCGGATTTCATCGAGTTCAGATTATAAAGCACCGACGGACCCAAAACATAGCGCCCAATGACGGCAAGGTTAGAGGGTGCCTCATCCGCTTTGGGCTTTTCCACCATACCACGCGTGCGCACCACGGTGCCCACGTTGTCACCCACGTCCAGCACACCATAGGAACTTGTTTTTTCCTGCGGAACTTCCATCGCGGCAACCATGTTACCGCCGGTTTCCTCATAAGCTTCGATCATCTGCTGCAGGCAGGGTTTGTCGGCTGCGATCACGTCGTCTGGCAGCATCACGGCAAAGGGCTCGTCTCCGATCAGACGACGCGCACACCAGACAGCGTGCCCCAGTCCCAGCGCCTTGTGCTGACGGATATAGGCAATTGCTCCGCTTTCCATATTGGTCGCGTTCAGCGTTTCTAAAAGTTCATCTTTGCCTTTGTTCTTAAGCTCTTGTTCCAGAACCAGGTTGTGATCGAAATAATCCTCAAGCGCAGATTTCCCGCGCGAGGTAACAAAGATGAATTCCTTGATCCCGGCGGCGCGCGCCTCGTCGATGGCATATTGCACCAAGGGCCGGTCAACCAAGGTCATGATTTCCTTGGGAACAGATTTCGTCGCAGGCAGGAATCGTGTGCCCAACCCGGCAACGGGAAAAATCGCTTTGGTGACCTTGCGTGTCATGGTGCCTCTCAAATCGTAACTTAACCGGAGGATTGCAGCCTGACCGGTGTGTCCTCATATGCTGCGAAACCGGATCAATCAATAACGCCCAACAATTCGGGTACTAATAGGTCAAATCGTGCCATCTTGTGGAGGCAGAGTCAAAATCCGATCTATTATCTGGCTGAATTGTCACGCACTGTTCACCGAATGGGCGAAATCCCGATCACTGTCAGTTTTTCAGACGCGATTTCATCGTTTTCTCGGGGAAACAGGTGGGGTCTTGGCCCGTGGCCTCCTGCCATCGCCCGATTGATCGGCGGGTTTTGAACCCTAGCAGCCCATCGGCGCCGCCGACATCGTGCCCCTGTTGTTCCAGCACTCGCTGCATTGCTGCGATGTCTGATCGATAGAGGCCCCCGACCGCGCTCCAACGGCCCCGGAAGTCTCCTACACCATACTGAATCCGGTCTCCGACATGGCCCACAAACAGGGCATAAAGATCGCTCTTGTTGTATTCCTTCAGCACGTAGAAATTTGGTGTGACGAGAAACGCCGGACCGTTGCGACCAGCTGGCATCATCAGATAGCCATCACCTTTGAGTTCATGGTTTGGGAAAGGTCTACCCGAAACGCGACTGACACCCAATGCGGCCCAATCCTTTATGGCACGCCCTTGGTCTGGTCCTTCAAGCGCGCAGGATAGCAAGGTTGGCACCGTCACCTCAAACCCCCAGTCGCGACCTTCAACCCAGCCGTGCCGGTTCAGGTAGTTCGCAATCGACGCGATTGTGTCATCGGCGGAGCCCCAGATATCAGCCCGCCCATCTCCATTTCCATCTGCTGCATAAGTCAGAAAGCTAGTCGGCATGAATTGTGGCTGCCCCAAAGCACCAGCCCAAGAGCTTTTTAATTCGCGCACATGTCCCGCCTCGGCGATTTGCAGCGCGGCGATCAACTCGGTTGTGAAATACTCAGATCGCGTGCTCATGAACCCTTTGGTCGCCAGAACCTGAAACGCATCATGCCGAATTGGAACCTGACCATACCCGCTTTCGCGCCCCCAGATCGCCAAAATGATGCGGGCTGGGACCCCTGTTTGCGCCTCGACACGAGACAGGGTAGCCGCATGGCGGCGCGCCATTTGCCGACCCACGGATGTGGCCCCCTGAACCGACCCCGCATTAAAGTACCTCCCGGGAGAGCCAAACTCTGCCTGCCTTTGGGCTTTGGGTGTCTTCGCTTTGCTTCCCGGAGGGATAAGGTCGGGTAGGTCCCAATTCAGCGTAACGCCGTCAAAGGCCGCGTTCATCGTCTTGCGTGACACACCCTTGGCGCGAGCCTGCGGCCAAACGGTCTGATCGAGCCAGGACTGGAACTGCCGTTCGATCGATGCACGATCCTGAGCGGTCACGCCGCTGGCCAAACATAGGCAAAATAGAAGAAAAAGCACCTTGCGCATCTGAAATCACCTGCTCTGAGCCTGTTTGGGCAATTCGTTTTCGTTGATGCCAAGGATGACTGAAACCCGCATCAAAATCCATGAGATTGAACCACATATACGACATGCCGCCTTGCGGTCGAAAAACCTTGAGAAATGCGCGGTCTCTGCCGATAGTTGTGACCAATGCGACAGCAAAAGAGGGCAGGTATGACCACGAACAGAACGTCCATTGTGGCAAATGTGGTTCTGACGGCCCTCGGAATTCTGGCCGCGTCGACCCAGATGGCAGGGGCCAGTGACAGCTTCATGGACCCCCAGGGCCCTATTGCGGCAGTGCAGAAAACGCATCTTCTGCGGGCAACAACGCTGATCCTTATTGCCGTTATCCCTGTTCTGATTTTGGTTCCGTTGATCGCGCTGCGCTATCGACGTCGAAAAGGAGGGAACGCGGTGTACAGGCCCGATTGGGATTTTTCCGCCCGTCTTGAGATGCTGATGTGGGGCGTCCCGGTGGCCATCGTCGCAATCCTGTCTTTCTATCTGTGGAAAACCACGTATCGGCTCGACCCGTATTCAGCCCCGTTCGGTGACGAGCCTGCCGTGCAAGTGCAGGTTGTTGGCCTCGACTGGAAATGGTTGTTCATCTATCCCGATCTTGGCATCGCCACAGTCGGAGAGCTTGGCATTCCCACCAAACAACAGATCGCCATGACACTGACCACCGATACGGTGATGCAATCTTTCATGATCCCAGCTTTGGCGGGGCAGATTTATGCAATGCCAGGCATGACAACCAAGCTGCATCTGGTTGCGGACCAACCCAAGGTAATGCAAGGCGAAAACACCCAGTATAACGGGCGCGGGTTTACCAAGCAGAAGTTCGAAACGCTTGCGATGGACCCTGAGGATTTCGAGGCCTGGGTCAACAAGGTCCGTCAGGGCGGTATCGTGCTTGACGCGGAAACGTATAAAACCCTTGCCATGCGCACCGACCGGGATGAGGTTCAGGCCGCGCTTGGCACGCCCGAGATGCCAGACCGTGCCGTGTATTTCAAACTGGATGACGGGGATCTGTTCCATACCATTCTCCACCGATACCATGGCGGCAAAGCACTGCCACTGGATCAACAACCCGGAACAGTTGCATATGGGCAGGAGGTCGACCAATGACATCAGAAAACGGTTTTTTTGGTCGCCTAAGCTGGGATGCATTGCCGATCACCGGCCTGATTCAGGACCCCAACGCTAATGAGATTGTAGCCAATGCCGCCGCAGGTATTGTCATCGTAGGGGCAGTCGCCGTGGTTGGTCTGCTAACCTGGTTTCGGCTTTGGGGGCCCTTGTGGCGCGATTGGCTAACAAGCGCTGATCACAAGAAAATCGGCATCATGTACATCGTCTTCGCCATCGTGATGCTCGCGCGGGGCGTTCTGGAGGGCGTTGTTATGCGCGCCCAGCAAGCCGCCGGACCGGGCGACGGTTTCCTCGAGGCCGAACACTTTGCCGAACTGTTCAGCACCCATGGCACGATCATGATCTTCTTCGTCGCCGTACCTTTTGTGTTCGGAATCGCCAACTATGTTATTCCGCTGATGATCGGCGCGCGGGATGTGGCCTTTCCGGTGATGAACCAGATCAGCCTCGGCCTGACGGTATCGTCCGGTATGATGCTGATGGTCTCGCTGGTGGTCGGAGAGTTCTCGACTGGGGGCTGGACGGCCTATCCGCCCTACACGGGGGCTGCGTTCAACCCTGGCGTGGGGCCGGACTACTGGATCTGGGCCATCGTTGTCTCAGGGATCGGAACAACGCTGACGGGGATTAACTTCGCCGTCACAATCTACAAGCTGCGCGCGCCGGGGATGACGTTCATGCGGCTGCCGATGTATTGCTGGACGATCATCTGCAGTTCTATCCTGATCGTCTTTGCGATGCCGCCCTTGGGCGTTGCGGCACTGTTGCTGGCCGCTGACCGCTATCTGGATTTCCATTTCTTTACCAATGACCTTGGCGGCAATATGATGAACTACGCCAACCTGTTCTGGCTTTTTGGCCACCCCGAGGTCTATTTGCTGGTTCTGCCCGCCTATGGCATCTATTCCGAGATCTTCGCGACCTTCTCGGCCAAGCGGCTTTACGGCTATACCTCACTGGTCATCGCCACAATGTCGATAGCCGTGCTGTCCTTCACTGTCTGGTTGCATCACTTCTTCACCATGGGGCAAAGCGCGCTGATCAATGCGGTATTCGGCATCGCAACCATGCTGATCGCCATCCCGACGGGCGTGAAAGTCTATGATTGGATGGCGACGCTGTGGCGGGGACGCATCCGCTTCTCAGTTCCCATGCTGTACGGTCTCGCCTTCCTTATGCTGTTTGTTATCGGTGGCCTAAGCGGCGTGATCCTAGCCAATCCAACCATTGACTACCAAGTGCATAACACTCTGTTTCTAGTGGCGCATTTCCACAACGTGCTTCTGCCTGGGGTCCTGTTTGGCCTGCTGGCCGCCTATAACTACTGGTTCCCCAAAGCCTTCGGGTTCCGCTTGCATGAAGGCTGGGGCAGGATAACAGTCGCGCTTTGGACAGTTGGCTTTATGCTGACTTTCATGCCGCTTTACTTTGTCGGCCTGATGGGTATGCCCCGGCGATCCTTCAGCTGGGAGGACCCGAGCTTTCACCCCTACATGATTGTCGCCGTCATCGGTGCGTTGGTCATCACGGCGGCGCTGTTTTCAGTTCTGGTGCAGCTATGGGTCAGCATCCGCAACCGCGATAAAACCCGTGTTCCCGTTGGTGATCCATGGGATGCGCGCACGCTGGAATGGTCTATCCCAGCACCACCGCCACCTTATAACTTCGCCATCATCCCGCAGGTCACTGACCGCGACGACTTCGCCGCCGCCAAGGAACGCGGCGCGGCTTATCCAGCCCCTGATGCCTATGAGGATATCGAGATGCCACGCAACACCGGTATCGGATTTATCCTGTGTGTGGCCAGTGGCATCTGGATGTTTGCATTGGTCTGGTGGGTCTGGTGGCTGGCCGCGCTGATGACCGTTGTTATGATCTTGGCCTTCATCCTCTGGACCTTCGACACCAGTACCGAAATCACCATCCCGGCAGAAGAAGTCCAGCGCGATCATGAGGCTTGGCTGGCATTGGTACGTAGCGAATCCGCCGTGGACCGCGAACATGAGACAGCCCCGGAAAACCGCGGCCTCGCGCGCCCAGACATGGAGGTGGTGACATGAAACGCGCACCAACCCACAGCTATCCGGGCATCAATCTCGGTGACCGCCATGCCAGCGCCCATAAGGCTTCTGAGGTCGTAACTTTCGGCTTCTGGGTCTTTTTGATGAGCGATCTGGTCTATTTCGGCCTGATGTTCGCCATCTATATCACCATGATCGACGCTCAGGCCGGCGGGCCAGGGCCACATGCGCTGTTCGACCTGACCAGCATCTTTGCGCAAACCATGATCCTGCTGACCAGCAGCCTGACCGTTGGATTGGCGATGCTGGCCCTGAAATACAATCTGCCGCGACCACGGATCATCCTTTGGTTTGGGGTGACTCTCTTGCTGGGGATCAGTTTCCTTGTATTGGAGATCCGAGACTTCATGGCCATGGCCGAAAAGGGCGGCATCCCGCAGCGCAGCGGGTTCCTCTCGGCCTTCTACGGCCTTGTGCCGCTACACGGTCTACATGTTGCTGCGGGATGCGTGTGGTTGATTGTGCTGGGTATCCAACTGCGGGTTATGGGCATGACCGATGTCGTCAAATCACGTGTGGTCAGGCTGGCGCTGTTCTGGCACTTCCTTGACCTGATCTGGATCGGCATCATCACGATCGTCTATTTCGGAGGGCTAACCTATGGATAAACGCTCTGAAATGCACCGGCGCGAGCGGCGGCGTTACGTGATCGGCTATGGCGGTTCGTTACTGCTGACTTTCGCGATGTTCGGAGTGGCCTATCGCTGGGGGATAGAAACAACCGGTGTTTATCTAACCATTGGCCTGCTTGGGCTCGCTCAGCTGATCTTTCAACTGGTCTATTTCTTACATATCGACCGCAGACGCAGCAGCCGAGAGGATTTGGACCTGATCCTGTTCTCAACTCTTGTCTTATTGATCATCATCCTCGGCACGGTCTGGATTTTGGGCAACCTCGCGGTTCGCATGCACATGCATCCGATGTAGGAAACGTGGCCCGTTCGGCTATCGGATCAGCTCCAACCCCAGCCACAAAGCACCCCAGCACAGAACAAGACTGACCATGATATTGCCAGCCGCCAGTGCAAGCGTGCGTTCGCGGCGCAATTCCAGCGTTTGATAGGCAAAGCTTGAGAATGTTGTGAACCCACCACAAAAGCCAAAAACCAGGCGCCTCTGCTCTTCCCCCATCTCAACAGGACCGCCCAAATAGCCGATCCAGAGGCCCAGTAACAGGCTGCCGATTACATTCACCATCAGGGTCGACAGTGGCAACGCATGCGTAACCCGCAATGCAAGCCAATGGCGCAACACTGCGCCCAGACCACCACCCAGGCCAAACATTGCGTGCAGGTAGAGATCAGTCACTACCGCTCCTTCCTGCATGAAACCGTCGGCCGAGCGCTTCGCCTGCTAAGGCTGCGGCCAGACCAAATGCAATCTCCAGCCCAGCAGCGGCAGGTGCAGTCCAAAACGTGGTTTCGGCTAAACGCTCTAGCTCGGCCACGAAAGAAGAAAAGGTCGAAAGGCCACCACAAAACCCTACCGCGCCCAGATGTAGAACATGGGCATGAACCCGATGGCGGATCGCGTAGAGCCAGCCCAACACGAAACACGCAAACACATTTATGCCAAATGTTGCGGTCAGCACAGGCGCGCCAGAGACCTCGAATGCGAACGCCTCACGCAGTAACGACCCCAGCGCGCCGCCAACAAACACAGAAAAAAACATCAGGGCTTGTTCGTGTAGTCCGCGTTTGGTGTCTGGTCTCGTCAAGTTAGCTGCCTTTTGCTTTGGTATGATCCGAATACCGCCTGCGAAACGCGGGATCAATCAACGCCTTAACAAGGTTTCACATTCGCGTCCGGTTTGATTTCAATGGGCCGAAGGGCTTGCAATCAAAGGCCAAGCTGTTTCACTTTGGCTTCAACACCTTTGGCACATACTTCATCCACGGAGATCAGAAATGGTTGTACGCAGGCTATATTACTTTCTGAGTTTCGTCTGTCTGCCTTTGGTGGCCGTCTGGGGCTTTTTCTGGTCTCCCGCGCATTGGCTTCTGGTTCTGCTAATCCCTTACGCCGTGGTTGGGATGTATGACATGCTGACCACTAAGCACAACGTACTGAACAACTACCCCGTGCTGGGGCATTTTCGCTATATGCTGGAATTTGTCAGCCCCGAAATCCGCCAGTATTTCGTCGAAACCAACGAAAGCGGGCGGCCGTATAATCGGATCATTCGCAGCCTTGTCTATTCCCGTGCCAAGGGCCAGGTCGACACACAGGCGTTTGGCACTCAATACGATATCACGACCGTAGGTTATCATCGCTCCAACCACTCTCTGGCCCCAAAAGAAGTGGACAAGAGCGAAGAAAGGGTGATGCTGGGCGGCCCGCAATGCGAAAAGCCCTATAACGCATCGCGCTTGAATGTTTCGGCCATGAGCTTCGGTGCGCTCAGCGCCAATGCAATCCGAGCGCTGAACGGCGGAGCCAAGGACGGCGGTTTTGCGCATAACACAGGTGAGGGCGGATTGTCCCCACATCACCTCGCCGAGGGTGGAGATATTATCTGGCAGATCGGTACCGGCTATTTCGGCTGCCGTACACCGGACGGAGGCTTTGACAAAGACCTGTTCGCCGAAAAGGCCAAGAAGGATGTTGTCAAAGCAATAGAGATTAAGCTGTCCCAAGGGGCGAAGCCCTCGCACGGCGGCGTTTTACCCGCCGCAAAAGTCGACAAAGAAATCGCCGAAATCCGTGGCGTGCCCGAGCATCAGGACGTGATCTCACCACCCATTCATTCGGCTTTCGACGGTCCAACCGGGCTGATGGAGTTTGTACAGCACTTGCGCGAAATGTCAGGTGGTAAACCCATTGGTTTCAAACTGTGCATCGGCCACCCATCCGAATTCATGGCGATCTGCAAAGCAATGCTGGAAACCGGTATTCTGCCCGATTTCATTACCGTCGATGGGGCCGAAGGAGGGACTGGCGCCGCCCCGGTCGAGTTCACCAACCGCCTGGGCTTACCCGTAAATGAGGCAGTGGTCTTCGTGAATAACTGCCTTCTGGGGGTTGGGCTACGTGACAAAATACGGATCATCTGCGCAGGCAAAGTGGCCACAGGCTACGACATGATCGAAAAGTTCGCCCTTGGTGCGGATATGTGCAATGCCGCCCGGGCGATGATGTTTGCCGTTGGCTGTATTCAGGCCTTGCACTGCAACACAAACCGATGCCCGTCAGGCGTGGCCACCCAGGACTCGATCCGGGGCAGGGCGGTCAACGTACCGCAAAAACGTCAGCGGGTGCACCGGTATCACGATGCCACACTCGAAAGCTTCCGGGAACTGCTGGGCGCAATGGGCAAAGCCACGGTCTCGGATCTGCATCCCGGCGATATCCGCCGTCGCATGGCAGATGAGACTGAGCGTTCTTATGCCGAAATCTACACTTTCGTCGACGAAGGCGCACTTTTGTCTGGCAAAGCGCCGGACAACTACACAGCAGAATGGGATCGCGCGTCAGCCGCGCATTTCTAGTGGCATCAATTGATCGTCGATCGGGGCTGACTATTGGCATGCGTATTGATCCGACGCACGCTCCATTCCACTGAATCCCGCATTGCTCGACCCAGGGCAAGGTCAAACGCATTGACCAGATCCGGTGTCTGATCGCTGGCTGAAACCACGTTTTCCTGGAACGAACTGGAGGCGATGATCTTGTCCTCGAACGCATCGACGATCTTGATGTTCATCCGAACGTCAACACGCACGGTTTTTGAGTTTTCAGTCTCGGCAGTCACGATGCCCTGAAACTCACGCAAATCCGGCACGATGATATAGTCTGCGCGCAGGCCTACGGTCGACCGCCCGACTGCGGCCACCTTGCCCGAGTTCTCATAGCTTTCGACCAACAGAGCCTGTACAATCAGCGGTGCGCGATCCACCCACCGGGCGCGAGGCAGATACTGAACCTGTAGCGGTGTCGGCTGAACTGCGATCTGGTCGGTGTTCACCGCGGCGGTTGCTGTGGGTTCTTCAACAACGATCTGCATCTGGATACGCGGCAACGTAGACGCAAACGTACTTTTGGGAGTCAAAAGATACAGGTCATTGGGTTTGGATGCTTGCTTCAACGTACCCAATCCCGCACAGCCACCAAGGGCCACCGCCATCAGAGTAATAAAGAAAGGCCTGATCATTGACGGAACTCCGATGCTTGGGTGCCCAACAAAAAGCGTGCCGGGTCGCGCTCAACCTTGTCGACAAGGCGGTCTAGGCTGATAACCAGGCGCTGAGATTCTTCAACAAAGCGTACGAATTGCGGCAAACCGACCCGCAGGAAATCCGAAAGCTGGCGACGATTGTCTCGGACAATGCCGTCGATGGTTCCAAGCAGTTCTTTCGCTGAGTTCGACGCGCTTAGCACATCATCCGAAATCTGGTCGATCTTGACGGTGATGCGCGAGACCGTTTCGGTCACCTGATTGGCGGCGCGGCTGATATCCTGGGCAACCGGGCCGACTTGCGTTTCGATGATACGGTTGGCCGAGTCAAAGGCACGCTCGGCCGAAGCCAAAACCCCTTTGGTTGAATCCATCGCAGCGGTGATCGAACCCAACGTCGTATTGGCATTCACAACCGTTTCGGTAATCACGCCCAGTGACACGCTGGCTTCTTCCGACAACCGCGTCAGATGATCCACAAGGTTCGACCCACGCTGTATAAACGGGCGCACATCTTCTTCGATGGTCCGGTTCGTGGTTGCCAATGTCACCTTCGCCTCTTCCAGCGCTTCTCTGGCGGTGTCGGACGCTGATTTGACGGATTTCAATGTCTCGCTACCCGTCTGCAACGTGGATTCCGCAGCGCTGATCAACGGGTCCAGCTTTGTGGTAAACTCGCCGATTTGCTTGGCGGCCTCTCCGATATTGCCTGAGACGGATTCAAAATCCGACAGCGTCTTGTCCAATCGGCCAGTGGCCGACGCGAGGTTGGCCAGAATGTCGGAAACCGCTTTCTGGTTCTTTTCGTCTACAACGGCATTCAATTCCTTCAAAAGGCTGACTGCCTCGTCCAGAACCTTGGGTGCGCCTTCGAACAGCGATTGAATAGTGCTGCGCTTGCTTTTTATGACACTGTTATTGGGCAACCGCTCGGCCGTACTGGACCCGCCAGTCAATTCCACATAGCCAACGCCGGTCACACCCAGCGATTGCAGTTGCGCGATGGTTTCCTTTGTGACGGGGATGTCGGCATCAACCTCGATCCGAACCCTGACTTTCGACGGGTCATCTTCATCAAGATTCAACGAGATCACTTGCCCGACCGGAAGGCCATTGTAGCTTACGCCACCCGCCGCAGACAGGCCCGACACATTTTCGAACAACACGTCATAATATGCATACTGGCGGGTCACTTCGAATTTCGCGAGCCACAGGAAAAAGCCAAAAGCACCCAATATCCCCGCAAGAGTGAATGCGCCGATCAGAATGTAATTCGCTCGGGTTTCCATCGCCTCTACCTGTCCTGCCCTTTGTCTTGCGCCGCGCGGGCACGGGGGCCTGTGAAATACTCCTGCACCCAAGGATGATCGACCTTGGTCATCTCTTCTATCGGACCTTCAACCAGCACGCGCTTTTCTGCAAGCACGGCGATCCGGTCGCAAATCGCATAAAGACTATCCAAATCATGGGTCACCATGAAAACGGTCAATCCCAGCGCCTGCTGCAATTCGCGGATCAGATCATCATAGGCGGCGGCCCCGATCGGGTCCAACCCAGCTGTGGGTTCGTCCAGAAACACAATCTCAGGATCCAACGCCAAAGCCCGCGCCAACGCTGCCCGTTTGCGCATACCGCCTGACAATTCCGATGGGAACTTACCACAGCTCAGCTGCGGCAATCCCACAAGGCTGATCTTGAGGCCGCCCAGCGACTCCATCAGTTTTTCGCTGATCCCCGTATGCTCGCGCAACGGGGCCATTACGTTCTGCAACACCGTCAGCGATGAAAACAGCGCTCCATCCTGAAACGCCACGCCCCAATGGCGTTCAATGCGGCGGCGATCCTGTTCGGGGCCGTTCAAGACATCAACGCCCAGAACCTCGATACTGCCAGCAGCCGGTTTGTTCAGACCCACGATAGTCCGCAACAATACAGATTTGCCGGTACCCGAGCCGCCAACAATGCCCAGAACTTCGCCGCGCCAAACATCGAGGTTTAGGTCGTCATGCACCACCTGTGGGCCAAACTGATTGCGCAATCCGCGCACTCGGATCACGGCCTCTCGCTGCGTGTCTGCCGGGGCTGATTGATGCTGCACCGTACCGTCCATCTCAGATCCCCATCTGCGAGAAGAAGATCGAGAACAAGGCGTCGATGGCGATTACCATGAAGATCGATTGCACCACCGACGCGGTCGTGCGTTGCCCGACGCTTTGGGCCGACCCTTTGACCTGCATCGCCTGCCAACAGGCTATCACACCAATGACCAGAGCAAAGAACGGCGCCTTGATCAGACCGATGGCCAGTTGCCAAACCCCCGTGCTTTCGTTCAGGCGGGTCAGGAACATGCCCGGGCTTATCCCCAGATCAATCCAGCTCATCAATGCGCCGCCGAACAATCCGGCCATGTCGGCCACAAAACCCAGAATGGGCAACATGATCAACAGTGCCAAAACGCGCGGGATCACCAGCACCTCAATCGGGTCCAGGCCTAGGGTCCGCATGGCGTCAATCTCTTCCTGAACTTTCATCGAACCGATTGAGGCGGTAAAGGCCGATCCGGACCGGCCCGCAACGATGATCGCGGTCAGCAGAATACCCAGTTCACGTAGGATCGAGATCGAGATCAGCTCGACCACAAAAATCTCGGCCCCGAACTGTTTCAACTGCGTGGCACCCTGAAAAGCCAGCACAACGCCGATTAGGAACCCCATTAACGCCACAATCGGCAACGCCTTGAAGCCGGTTTCCTCCATATGTGTCACAAGCGCGGCGCGGCGCAGCCTCCAGGGCATAACGACGGTTCGGGCCAGACGGTGCAGGGTCAGCCCTAGGAACCCAAGGATCGACATTGTGTCCTGCCACGCCCCGAATGTGCCGCGACCCACACTTTCGACCCAATCTGCAAAGGTTCTGGGCGGGTCCAGCCGACCGGGCTGTTCGGGGATGCTATGCGACACAGTATCAATCAAGGCGGCATGCGCAGGCTTAAGGCCCAGAAACTGGAGCTGCGCGCCCTGAGCGGTGAACCGCTGTGACAAGTCTGCCACGAGCCACGCGCCGCTGGTATCCAGCGCTTCCATCTCGGTCAGGTCGAACGTCACATCGCCGCCAACGGGCTGAATGGCGCTAAAGCCGCGCTCAACGTGTTCCACTGACTGCGTGAGCAATGCGCCCGAGATATGCACAACCGTACGGTCGCTTTCCTGCGAAGACGATATCTGAGGCGGAGTCATGCCTGCATGTGACGGAAAAAGAAGATCGGCTGCAACGGGTTTGTGTATTTGCGCCCTGATTTGACCGGTCGGAATGGCACCCGTGTGACACTGGTTAGCGCCAATGGGCGAATTTCCCGAAGGTGAGTGACCTAATTCACTTGTTTCAACCAAAGGTAATGGTATCTTTATGGACGTAATTGTTTGTTGTTATTCGGTTGTGTTTCATGTCTGACCATCAAGCCAATGTTGATGTCGAAATCGGGTCTGAACGAGGGTTCGGTTTTGTCTTCACGGCAGTCTTTCTGATCATCGCACTCTGGCCCCTTTGGGGCGGCGGTTCTGTGCGGTGGATACCCCTGGCAATCGCGGGGGCCATTCTTGCGGTAACCTTCCTTGCGCCGCAGGTTCTGACCAAGCCCAATCGGCTTTGGTTCAAATTTGGAATGTTGCTGGGGGCCATCGTAGCACCCATCGTCATGTTTCTGGTTTTCATCACGACATTCGTGCCCTTCGGACTGGTGGCGCGCCTGTTGGGAAAAGACCTTTTGTCTGAGAAATTAGACAGTTCCGCAGAAAGCTATTGGGTTGTTCGCAAGGATCAGCCCGGCAGCATGAAACAACAGTTTTAAAGAAGGGAGTACCAGACGTGACATTCGTTTCCGAGCTCTGGTCATTTATGAGGGTCAGAAAAAAGTTCTGGCTACTGCCCATCCTTGTGGTGCTGGGCATCTTCGGTGGCCTGATCGTTCTCAGCCAAGGTTCGGCAATCGCGCCGTTCATCTATACGCTGTTCTGATCACATGACCTACATTTTGGGCATTTCCGCGCTGTATCATGACAGCGCAGCAGCACTGCTGTGCGACGGCAAGATCATTGCCGCCGCGCAGGAAGAACGCTTTACCCGCAAGAAACATGACCCTGGATTCCCGGAAAAGGCGATTGAATACGTACTGGCCGAATCAGGGATCACCCTGGCGGACGTGGACAATGTTGTCTTCTATGACAAACCGTTTCTAAAATTCGAACGCCTGATCGAAACCTACATCGCCGTTGCTCCACGCGGTTTCAACTCGTTCCGAATGGCGATGCCGGTCTGGCTGCGGGAAAAGCTGTTTCTGAAGGATTTGCTGAACAAACAGCTTCGTAGGATTGATCCCGATTTCACCGTCGACAAGATTTTGTTTTCGGAACACCACGTCAGCCATGCCGCCAGCGCTTATTATCCCTCGCCCTTCGACGAAGCGATTGTTCTAACCGTAGACGGTGTTGGCGAATGGGCCACCACAACCGTCGGGATTGGGCGCGGCAACGAACTGACGATGGTGAAAGAGCTGCACTTCCCACACTCGCTGGGGCTGCTTTATTCTGCTTTCACCTACTACACCGGCTTCAAGGTGAATTCCGGTGAATACAAGGTCATGGGTTTGGCACCTTATGGCGTGCCGCAATTTAAGGACCTGATCCTTGAACATCTGGTCGACCTGAAAGAGGACGGCTCATTCCGCCTCAATCAGAAATACTTCAACTATACAGCCGGTCTGACCATGACCAACAAAGCGCTGGAGGACCTGTTCGGCCATCCCGTGCGCAAACCTGAAACCGATCAGCTGACACAGTTCCATATGGACATCGCCGCATCCGTGCAGGCCGTGACCGAAGAAATCATGCTGCGCATCACCCGCAATCTGGCGCAAGAACACGGCATCCGTAATCTGTGCATGGCGGGCGGCGTAGCACTGAACTGCGTGGCCAATGGCAAAATCCTGCGCGATGGTGCGTTTGACAATGTCTGGGTGCAGCCTGCTGCCGGTGATGCAGGCGGGGCACTGGGGGCGGCCTATGCCGCCTGGCACCAGGAGCTGGGCAATCCGCGTCAGGTCACCCCTGGCGATCAGATGCAGGGGTCATATCTTGGCCCGCGTTACGAAGATGGCGCAATCGCCGATGAACTGACCCGTGTCGGAGCCAAATTCACCACTTACGAAAACGGTGAGTTGGTTAACCAAACCGCGCAGGCATTGGCGGACGGTAAGGCTGTTGGTTGGTTCCAAGGCCGGATGGAGTTTGGACCACGCGCCTTGGGCGCGCGCTCAATCCTAGGCGATCCACGATCCGAGTCGATGCAGAAGACCTTGAACCTGAAGGTCAAATACCGCGAAAGCTTCCGCCCATTTGCACCATCTGTTCTGCGCGAAGACGTAGCCGACTGGTTCGAGCTGGATGGCGACAGCCCCTATATGCTGATCGTGGCCGATGTTCAGGACAAAATCCGCCGCAAGATGACGGATGAGGAAAATGCCCTGTTTGGCATCGACAAGCTGAACGTCAAACGGTCGGATATTCCGGCTGTGACGCACGTGGACTATTCTGCCCGTATCCAAACAGTGCATGAAGACACGAACCCGGCCTATCACGCGCTGATCTCGAAGTTCAAAGACCTGACCGGATGCTCGCTGGTGGTGAACACCTCGTTCAACGTGCGGGGTGAGCCAATTGTCTGCACGCCCACGGATGCGTTCCGCTGTTTCATGGGCACCGATATCGAGGTCCTGTCGATCGGCAACTGCCTGTTGCGCAAAGAAGATCAGGACCCCGCGCTCAAGGAAAACTACGAGACCAAGTACGAACTGGACTAAACCCTTGCGAGGGTAGCCGTTCCGCGACACAGTCCGCACCTGAAACTCGGGTGCGGATTCGGAGTGCGCGACATGGGCCAGGCCGGAAAAGTTCTGTTCATTATCATCGATCAGCTACGGGCAGATTGCTTGTTCGGCGCGTTGGCAGATCATGTTGATCTACCGCATCTGTGCGCGTTCATGAACGAATCTGTCTCGTTCAAACGTCACTACTCTGTGACAAATCCCTGCGGTCCTTCGCGCGCTTCATTGCTGACCGGCCAATATGCGATGAACCACCGATCCGTCCGCAATGGCACGCCGTTGCGCCATGACATTCCCAATATCGCCTCCGAGATGCGCAAAGCAGGTTATATGCCAATGCTGTTTGGCTACACCGACACCTCGGCAGACCCGCGTGTTCACGATTTGAATGACCCCGTGCTAACATCCTATGAGCAATCAATGGATGGATTTCTTGAGGTCATCGAGATGCGGCTGGAGGAATCCTATCCTTGGCGGGCGCATCTGATGAAACAGGGCTATGCGTTCGACACCTATATGGATGTCTATAAACCGGTTTCACCCTCTGGGGAGGCGCCAAAGCTGAACGACCCAGCGCTCTATCGCGCTGAGGACAGCGACACCGCCTTTCTGACCGACGCGTTTCTCGACGGCATCGCGCCTTACCAAGATCAGAACTGGTTTGCGCATCTAACCTATATCCGCCCGCATCCACCGCTTGTTGCACCGGCACCCTACAATCGGATGTATGACCCCGTCACTTTGCCTTTGCCGCGGCGATTGGGGACACCCGAGGCCGAAAAAGCGCAGCACCCGTTTTTTGATCCGAATCTCGACCTCTACAAAGCAGTTGATTTTGTTCACGGTTTCGATGAGGTCGAGTCGACAGACGAGAATATTCAGATCCTGCGCTCGATCTATTTTGGGTTGGCGACCGAGGTCGACCATCACATCGGCCGCGTCGTTCAGTTTCTGAAAGACAGCGGGCAGTATGACGACACTCTGATCGTTGTCACCGCCGATCACGGCGAAATGCTGGGCGACCGTCACAGTTGGGGCAAGATGACTGTCTATGATGCGGCTTATCATACGCCGCTGATGATCCGGGTGCCCGGCAATAAAGCGCAGGCCGGGGCCGAAATCACCGTGCCGACGGAATCCATCGATATCGCTCCGACGATCCTGCATTGGGCTGGGCAGTCGATCCCAAATGAGATGGATGGCCGGTCTCTGATCCCCCTGTTGCAGGGCGAAGTGCCCAAAGATTGGAGGGATTACTCTTTCAGCGAACTGGATTTTGCTGAGCCGGAAAACCCGACCCTATGGCAACAACGTCTTGGCACCAAAAACAGCGAGTCCTGTCTGGGTATCCTGCGCGATGACCGCTTCACCCTGGTTGAATTTGCCGCCGATTTGCCGCCGCTTTTGTTCGATCATCAAGGGAAAGGTGAATTCGAGAACGTCGCAGAAAATCCCACCTTTGCGGCTGACCTTGCGCGCCTGTGTAGGCAGATGTTGCGCCATCGGATGCGGAACATGGACCACACACTGTCACTGCATTCCAATACGCCCGATGGGCCCAAGATGCGCATGCGGCATTGATCCCCTCTACACCTGCTGGTCGTCAGGTGCTACGGGTAGAATAGGGGAGGGTGAATTTGCGCATCACCGAACAACGGATCAAGGCGATGACAACCGCCGGGCTGAACCTGATCGGCCAGGCGCTTTCCATCTATGACAGCCAGTTGCGCCTAGTCCTTAGCAACCGACGGTTTCAAGAAATGTTTGACCTTCCCGATGCACTGGTGCAACCTGGCGCGTTGTTTCGGGACACGATCCACTTTCTGGCGAGCCGTGGAGAGTACGGTGACGAGGGAAGTGTCGATGACATGGTCGAAGTGCGTGTCGAACAGGCGCTGGCGTTCGAGCCACATTACATGGAGCGCGAGCGTGCAAATGGTCAGGTGATCTCGATCGAAGGCGCACCGCTGCCTCAGGGTGGTTGGGTGGCAGTCTATACAGACATAACCAGCGCAAAACGCGCCGAAAACCTGCTGCGCGCGCGGTCCGAGGAATTGTCAGGCCAGCTGCTTACCCATGCCGAAGAGCTTTCGGCCACCAACCGGAAACTGGCAGCAACCATCACCGCGCTGGAAGAAGCCAAGCGCGAGCTGACCGAGATCGAAGCCCGGACTCGTCTGACGACCGAGATGATGCCGGCCCATATCGCGCATCTGAACAGCGAGGGGCGATATGATTACTCGAACCGGCGGCTCAGTTCTGTCATGCCGGGGCGACCATCTGAGATTTTGGGCCTTCACATATCTGAAGCGCTGGGGGCAAACGCCTTTGCCCGGGTCAGTGCTCACCTGCAAAATGCCTACAACGGCAAAACATCGGTGTTCGAGTTCACCGAAGATCAAGACTCGCGCCGCATCCGCGTGTCTTTCACACCTGACGGGGCAGGGGGCGTTTATGTGATGTCGGTAGATATCACCGAAGAAACCCAAGCCCGTGTCGCCCTGCAACAAACCCGCCGCCGTGAAATGGCTGCACAGATGACAAATGGCCTAGCGCATGATTTTTCCAACCTGCTGACAATCATCCTGGGCATGCAATCCCAGCTCGACAAGATGGCGTTGCCAGAAGACGCACATGCGCTGATCGCCGCAACCCAAAAAACAGCGCGGCGTGGTGGTCAGTTGTTGAACCGGATTGCGGATATGACCGGCCATCGCACACCTCAGCCGAAAGCCACCGATCTGCGCCGCTTGCTCGAGGATTTGCGGATAGTGGCCACCCCGTCTTTGCCACGCGGTGTTGGGCTATCGGTCGTGAATACTTTGCCGGATCAGGCGCTTATGCTCGATCCAGGGATGCTTCAGGATGCGCTGTTGAACCTTGTTCTGAACGCACGCGATGCTTGTGGCACAACCGGGCAGGTGACGATCAGTGCACATGCAATCGGCGATATCTGGATCGAAATCACAGTTTCCGATACCGGTTCTGGCTTTTCGTCTGAGGCACTGGAGAAGGCTTTGAACCCCTTTTTCACAACGAAAGGCAGTGATGGATCGGGCCTTGGTTTGCCGATGGTTTATGACACCGTAAAGCTGGCGGGCGGTGACCTGAACCTGCGCAATACGCCCTCAGGCGCATCGGTGATCTTGCGCTTGCCCTACCGCCCAGCACCCCCCGCGCAAGAGGGGCTTGTGCTATTGGTGGAAGACAGTGACGATCTGCGCGGCCAATTCCGGGACATGCTGATCGACCTTGGCTTTTCTGTGATTGAGGCGACCTCGACAGATGAGGCACTGGCTCTGACCGAGAACGTTGAAGGTATTGTCATGGTGCTGTCCGACATTCGACTTGAGGGCACAGCAACCGGGCTTGATCTGTTATCGCAACTCAAATCTCGCTTGCCCTGCATACTCATGACATCATTACCATATACCGATCCTCTGCACCGACAGGCATTGGCCATGGCGCCTGTGCTGAGCAAACCCTTTTCCAAGGCACAGTTATCCGCCCTTGTCCGAACTGAGGCCGCCTGATGACCCAGCCTTTGGTAACGATATTGGATGATGAACCCGAGATTCGGCATATCCTGACTGATGCTTTGGAAGAGGCTGGGTTTCGAACCCAAAGCTATTCCCGGGCCCGCGAGTTCGAGGCCGCACTGAACCAGATCACACCTGACGTCTGCTTGGTGGATTTATCCCTGCCGGATACGGATGGCCTGGCCCTGGTACACCGATTGGCGCTGGAACAAGGTGCGGCCGTGATCATTGTGTCGGGCCGCGCGCAAGTTCAGGATCGCGTGGCCGGGCTGGAATTGGGAGCGGATGACTACATCACCAAACCCTTTGATCCAACAGAGGTTGTGGCGCGTATTCGCGCGCGGTTACGCGCACCGCGCGGTCAAACCTCGAACACCAATCTCGCCGAGTTCAACGGGTGGACAGCATATTTTGATCGGTATCTTCTGAAGGACCAATCCGGGGCCGAAACACCGTTCAGCCACGCCGAAGGTGAGGTTTTGCGCCTATTTCTGGAAAGCCCCAAACGCCTGATCAGCCGTGCACAAATGCAGGACTCCCTGGGTGGCGCAGCCGGGGACAGCTTCGACCGCGCCATGGATGTGCGTATCTCAAGGCTACGAACCAAGCTTGGTGAAGACCCTAAAAACCCGCGCTTGATCAAGACGATATACGGGGCAGGATACATCTTTCTGGGAGATGTTGTTTGGAAATAGGCAGCATCACTCGGATAACTACAGTTACTCGCGCAGGGCCCGATCTTTGATTTTCACAACAGGCTGCAGGATGTAGTCCAACACCGATTTCTTCCCCGACAAAATGTCCACCTCTGCAATCATGCCGGGGATGATCTCAACAGCAATTCCTTGCCCGTCGAGCATTGTATTGCTGGTGCGGATCTCGACCACGAACACCTCTTCATCATTCCGCTGGGATCGGGTGATAGTATCTGCACCGATGCGCAGGATTTCACCGTCCAACCCGCCATAACGTGCGAAGTCATAGGCGGTAATCTTCACCTTTACCGGCTGGCCCGCGCGCAGGAACGCGATATCATCGGGTTTGACATAGGCTTCGACCAGCAAACTATCGTCCAATGGCACAATCTCAATCAGGTCTTCGCCACTTCGGGCCAGCCCACCAATTGTTGTTCGATGTATCCGATTCACTATTCCCCGGACCGGCGATTTCACCTGCGCGCGGAGGGCGCGGTCGCGCAAAGCGGGCAGGGCAGGCTCAAGTGCCGCAAGCTCGGCGGTCGCAAGGGCCAAATCCGTCAACGCTGCGGTCCGAAAGCGGCTGCGTGTGGCTTTTATCCGGTCATCGATTTCCTCAAGGCCCGTCTTTAAGCGGTTGGTCACGGCCTCGGCACGCACCTTGTGGCCTTGCCACTCAGCCTCGCTACGGCGCAATGCCAACAGTGTGGTCGCGGGTTCCATGCGCTGTTCAACCAACGGAGCCATAATGGCCCGCTCTTCAGCCAACACCTTCAGAGTTTCATCAGCGGTAACCTGATCAACCAAGCCCTCTTCATATTCCCGCTGCCGTTGCTGTCTCTGCCGCTCCAGAATGGCAATTTCGGCGCTCAGTTCAGCTTGCCGCCCCTGATAGAGCGCAGTTTCCGAACGCACGACATTTGGCGCGCCTTTGATCAGAGTTGTGTCAAAGCTCAGCTCCGTTCCATCAATTTCAGCCTGCAAGCGCTGAACGCGCGACATGAGACCGTAGGCCCTTTGTTGTTCCTGGCTCAATTGGCTGTCAATCTGGGTGGTATCCAGCTCCATCAACACAGCACCCTGATCAACCAACTCACCCTCGCGTACATGCAAAACCTGCAAAACTCCAGGTTCCGTCGCTTCGATCACCTGCACATCCCCCGACGGCACAATCCGGCCTTCCACGCGGGTGACATCATCCAGTTCTGTAAGGTAGGCCCAAGCACCCGCGCTTAACAAACAGGCCAATATAACAAACAACAACAGCGAACCTTGCAGCGGTGCCCGCCCCTGCATCTCACGCGCAAGTTGGCTCAGATCAGGATGCCGCGACATTCAGATGCCTTCCTGATCTGCGCGCGTGTTGGGTCAACAGGCTTTTGGGGCCATCCGCACCAATCTTCCCGCCTTCGATTACAATCACACGATCGACCAGTTCCAACAGGCTGGTTCTATGGGTCACCACCACGACCGTGGTGTCTGTCGTTGCCTCTTTCAAACGCCGGATCACCTGCGCTTCGGTTTTGACATCCATCGCGCTGGTTGGCTCATCCAGCAATAAAACCGGAGGCCGACCAATCAGGGCCCGCGCCAACGCTATCGCCTGTTTTTGACCACCCGACAGCCCTTCGCCTCGTTCAGCCAATTGTTGATCGTAGCCACTGGGATGTCGGGCAACAAAATCTTCAACGCCTGCGGCGCGCCCAGCCTCAATCAGATCTTCGTCGCGTGGCCTTATCGCACCGCTGAGAATATTATCCCGAACAGTGCCTGAAAACAGCCAGATATCCTGAAGGACTGAGCCGATATTGCGCCGCAGATCACCCGGATCAATCTGACGAATATCCAGCCCATCCAGCATGACCGATCCGACCCGCGGCGAATAGAGCCCCAACAACAGCCTGGCGATTGTGCTTTTGCCCGATCCGATTTGACCCAGGATGGCCACCTTTTCACCTGGTTTGATCGTAAAAGATACACCGTTCAGAGTGTCTTCATTCTGATCTGGATAGGCGAAGTGCACGTTGCTGAACGAAATGGCCCCCTTGAAACCCGCCCTCGTGATCCAGCTTCGGCCTTCAGGACGCTCACTTTCAGCTTGCATCAAGGCGTCCAAATTGCGATAGGCGCTGCGTGCCTGATTGACGCGGGTCAGGGTCTGGGCCAGCTGTCCTAACGGGGCCAAAGCACGCCCCGTCAGCATGACCGAAGCCACAAGCGCACCCATGCTGGCCTGACCTTCGGTGATCAGAAACACGCCATAGAATACAATCAGAACCTGCGCTGCCTGCTGCGTAAAGCCTGTCAAATTCAAGGCAAACTGGGTCACGGCGCGACTGCGCGCGCCATGGGCGGATTGTCGTTCGATCGCCTGCTCCCACCGATTGCGCATTTGTCGACCGGCAGAGGTTGTTTTGATCGTCTCGAGGCCCGAAACCGCCTCAACCAACACCGATTGTTTGGATTGACCATCAGCCAGGCTTTTCTCGGCCATACGCGACAGGATCGGCTGAACCACAAGACCAGCCAGCAAAACAACCGGTACAGCAAGGGCCGGGACCAGAGCCAAATCGCCGCCGACCAGATAGATCACGAAGATGAACAGCGCGATAAAGGGTAAATCTACGACGGCAACCAATGTTGCCGAGGTAAAGAACTCTCGGAGGGTTTCAAATTCACGTACCGTGCTGGTCATCGCACCGGTCGAGCCGGTGCGCGATTTCATCTGAATATTCAGCAACTGATCGAAGACACGGCGCCCCATGAACATATCAGCGTTTTGACCCGCGCGATCGATAAAGCCAGCCCTCAGAAGCTTGAGTATAAAATCGAAGACAAGAGCAATACCAACGCCAAAAGTCAGAGCGATTAAAGACTCGGTTGCTTCGTTCGGAAGGACGCGGTCATAAACCACCATAATGAACACGGATGTCGCAAGGCCCAGCAGGTTGGCAAGCGCGGCGGCCAGTGCCACTTGGACATAGGACCAGCGGTTGGCGGATAGCGCAGACCAAAACCAGTGGCCGCTTCGAACTTGCCCATCATTAGTGACTTCGGCCTTATGATCTCGGCGAAACAGGATCGCAAAGCCCGCATAGACGTCGCTGAGTTCTGTTTCAGACATCTCGCAAAGCCCACCGCCGATCTCGGGATCAAAGATCAACATCTCTCCATCGGGTGCGCGCCCGTGGTAAGTGACGGCCTTACTACCATCCAGCAAAAGCATCGCGGGAACCAAAGCATCGTCAAAATCTTTCAACGGTCGTGCGCCATATCCGGCCCGCAACCCCGTGTGTTGGGCCAACGCAAGAATGTCCCGAACGGTCAAATCTCCATCCACACCCGACTGAGCAGACTGCAAAGTGGCGAGCGTAACGGGCTGTTCAAGACTGCTGGCGATGTTCAAAAAACAGGCTTCATAGGCCGAGATTTGAATATCGGAAGATGGGGAACCTGCCGTCATTGCTGGGCGCTCCAGGTGCCGACCGACAAGCCAAGCAGATCAAGGATATCACCTGTCAGGCTCAATGCGGCATAGTTGGTCAGAAAAAAGCTCTGTTCAGCCAAGATTAACCTCTCCTGCGCGTTCACAAAGTCCCGTTGAGCGTCCAGAATTTCAATCAGGCTGCGCCGCCCGATAGTAAATTGTGCACGAGCGGCTTCGACACTTTCAGCGTTGGCCTGCACTGCCAATTTTGCGGCCCGAAGTCTTTCAGCACCGGCTTTTTGATCAGAACGGATAAACCCAAGCTCTCGGGTTATTTCGCGGATCAGCGCCTCGCGGGAGAATTGGGCGTCCTTCACCCGCGCGTGCGCGGCGGCGATTGCCGCGCGTCTTTGGCCGGTACTGTCAAGTTCGTAATTAAACGACAAGTCCACACCGAAATTGGCATCCCGATCAGTATCTTGATTGGCGAAAGCCGCCACTCGGATATCAGGCTGCCTGCGGGCCTGAGCTGCGCTCCATTCAGCCTTTGCAGCCACCAGGCTTGCATCAGCGCGACGCACCTGAGGGCTGCTCATGACGATTTGGGCATCACTTCGGGTCAGGTTCGGAGCAGGGATTGGTTGCGGAAGGGCGTCTGGTGCGGAATCAAACACTTCGCGATAGCGCGCTTCGGCGCGGTCGACCTGCGCAATCGCATCGGCGTAACGGGTTTGAGCATCCGCCATGCGTGAGCGTGCAGTCAGCAGATCGGCATTTGAGCCTGCCCCGCTGGCAGTTCGATCCGATATCTGCCGTACCAGCTTTTCATGCGCTGCTACGTTCTGCGCGTTGATCCCTTGGATCTTGCGTCTGTCCAACACAACGACATAAGCTTCGATCGCGGATAATGCAGTTGCGGCCGCAGTCTGCAATTGATCCCCTCGGCTTTCATAAACACGGGCTTCGGCGGCAGCCAGTTCACCTGATGCCGCACCGCCATCGTAGACCAGTTGCGAAACGCGAAGGTAGGGCGACACATCTGAGACATCGGAGTCTACGCGCTCAGACCGGGCGTTGATGCCCAGGGAGACCTGCGGCAGAAAAGCGCCTTTGGCAGCATCCTGGTCTGCCGCTGCAGCCTCCAATCTTGTTTCACTCTGAGCAAGGTTCGGACTTGTTTCAACGGCCTGACGGATCTTGCGGCCGAATGCACTTTGTGTCAGCGTTTGAGCAGGCGGCGCTGCGCCGGCACCAGCTGTTCCGCTGGAGAATGAAACCTGGATTCCGGACAACCCGGGCGGTTGCTGACACCCTGAAACCAGGAGCACGAACACCAAAATGCATGCGAAAGCCTTAAGCATATGCATAAGCGCCCCCTTGCTTATCATAGTTGAATGGTAATTCTTCAAGCTGCGCGTTCACGACAGCATCCAGAAACCCGGAGACCTCGGAGGAGGTTTGGAGCTGCGATCTATCGGCCAGTTGATCCTGTATTTGTCTCAACCACTGCACGTGCGACAGTGAAACCTGATGCGCATGAATCAGGCGCATGCCTCGGCTATTGTTCAAAAGCGCCCGGTGAGTGGACCGCAGACCATGTATCGCCTGAAGATGAATGCCAAAAAGACCATGCGGGCCATCAGCCTTCAAAACCTCGCCCAGCGGCGAGAGTAGATTCAAATCACGGATCAGGCGACACAGCTCCGACGTTTCATGCTCAGCTGCTGCGCGCTGAAAGAGAAACGATTTTACTTTGATGAGATCGCAGTTCAGCCTCTTTGCATCATCAAAGAAACGAACATCATCGGGGTTATCGGTGACCAGCCCCATGGTTTCATCAACAAGCAAATGAAACTGTTGCCCTGAGGTTGAAGAGGCAGGGCCCGCACCAAAGGGTGGGCATCGTAGCGCAGTTGGCAAATATCGCGCCAACCAAGTGCCATTTGAGGCGACAAAAGGAGTGGTGGAATCGACCTGCATCGACAACAGAGCAACGGGTTGGCAACCCACCGGGGTCATTCGGAAAGCGATCGGAAACATGGCGGCGACCTGCAGGATTTCCGCTTCTACAACAGCGCACTCCGTCAGATGTCGAGCAAACTCGAAAGATGTGAACCGCCGCCAAAAGCGATGTCCATGCCGTTCGAAAGAGACCGGTGTCAGGCCGTTCTGTAGCATAGCTTTCCCCTCACGCTGTCTGATTAAAAAGTCGAATCCAAATGCATGACTGCGAGTCGGGTTACGCCGTCGCACCTGTTGGATCGGTATGCAGGATGTTGTCGGTGGACAGCGCGCTTAGATCATCAAGCCCGTCAAAGATGGCCACGGTTTCAACATTCGCGTCACTCGATCCTGAATAGTCCACCCTGATCAACGCACTGTCTGTACCGTCAGTCGCCAGTACATAGACCGCATCACCAGATTGTGCGCCCGTGAGACTTTCGACAGCCGTTTCAAGCGACGCTGCCGTGAGATCGGTCAGTACTGTCGTCAGACCGACAAAGCCAGTGTCGAGACCCAACGCGTCACCAACTGCCAGGGTTTCAAATCCGGTTCCGTCGCCTCGCAATGTGCTGACATCTAACCCGCTGAACATCAACGCATCCGTCACGTCTGTTGCCGGACCGAGTGTAAAGCCGGTGATCGTATCAACGCCGTTTATTGTCGGGTCAGCTTCGAAGACAACAACATCGCGCCCGGCTGTGTTCAGGTCAATCGTGTCATCCCCTTCGCCGCCACGCACCAGCGTATCGACATCAGACGCCGTCAGCGTGTCATCACCATCCGTTCCCAGGTGCAGCACCATTGGCCCTCCGTCCGGTGTCTTGATCGTCAAAACAATGGGCTGGTTGGGATCCTGTACAGTCATAGTGAACGTAACCAAAGGTTGGGACAGGTCTGTGAAGGTCGTCGCCGCACCCGCAAAACTGACGACATCGCCAGGTCCGGTGTTGGCTAAGAACAGATCGAATTCGCCATTTTCTGTGTCAGAATTCACATCGAACGTGACCACGGAGGAGTCGTATTCCAACTCAGCTGTCATGGCCAAACCAGATGAGATATCCCGATCAGAATCGGCGTGGATTGCGAAGGTGATCGTCGAGCCGGATTGCGCAATCTCGGAAATCACATAGGCTGCAGGCACATAGGCTGCTGTTTCTGTTGTGACAGGCAGCGGATCTGGCCCACCCGAGACGGTGGCTTGCGCAGTGAAGTCGAGATCATCACCCGCTTCGGCACCCGCAAATTCAGACGCCGAAACTGTCAACGACCATGTTCCATCCGGGCCAACAGTTGCAGTACCGACCGAGTTGCCGTTCAACAGAACATCAACGGCTTGGCCTGTGCTAAGACCCGCTGAGCTGCCACTGACAACCACGCCAGAGCTTTGCGCATCGCTTAGGGCTATCGCTTCATTCGTTCCAATTGCGCGCATGCTCAGCGTGGGCCGGAAATCTGTCGTAACCGAAGTGGTTGCCGCAGGAGAAATGTTTCCAGCGCTGTCCGGAACGGTGGCCGAGATTGGATAGCTGGTCATGTCTGACAATGCGGCCAGATCAGATGTCGGGACAGTGACTGTCCAAGTCCCACCTGAGGCAGTGGCGACATAGGTCTGCCCGCCGAATGTGACGGATACGGTTTGCCCATCCCCGGCGGTTGTGGTTCCAGAGATTGCAAGGTCGCTGTCACGTTCGGTGACATCTAGAACCACTCCCACAGGCAAGGCATCGATTGTGATGGATGGTGCGGAGAAGTCGGTGTCAAAGCTGGTATTTGTTTGACCTCTATTGCCAGCGCTGTCGATTACGGATGCACTGACATCATATGTGATGTCAGGCTGTAGCCCGCTCAGATCAGACGATGGTGCGGTAAGGGTCCAATTGCCACCGGACACGGTTGCGGTTCCAGTGACATCCACCGTTCCATCGGGCCGCGCAATCTCGACCGTTACAACCGTCCCGTCTGGTGCATCTGAAGTGCCTGAAATGGTCAGATCCGTAACCTGTTCAGCCGCATTCATCACCGCACCGTCCGATAGATTGGTAATAGCGACACTGGGTGCGGTGAAATCGGTATCAAAGCTGTTCGTTGCCTGAATAGCCGGGTTGCCTGCAGCGTCTGACACGTCAGCTGTCACCGATATGGTGGACGCATCTGACAATGCTGCCAGATCGCCAGTGGGGACAGTGACGCTCCAGCCGCCGCCGCTGGCGGTTCCGGTATAGGTTTGACCATTCACCTCAACCGTAACAACCTGCCCATCCTCAGCCGACGTTGCGCCGGTAATCGTCAGATCAGTCGCTTGCTCAGCAGCGTTCATGACTGCGCCATCCGAGAAGCTATCGATGCTGAGTGTGGGTGCGCTGGCATCTTTGGTGAGGGGCGTATCTGCTTGAGGAGCAGCAAGCCCATCAACATCTGAAACGTCCGCCGTGATAGAGAAGCTGCCTCCATCGGCAAGGGCCGCAAGATCACCGGCTGGAACAGTGACGCTCCAACTATCGCCCGAGACGGTCCCAGTGTAGGTTTGCCCATCGAGCGTGACGGTGACAGTTTGACCGTCCTGCACATTTCCAGTGGTGCCGGAAATGGTCAAATCCGACCCTGCCTCGGCCGCATTCAGTATCGAACCTATTGTAGGAGGTGCAATGCTGATCGAAGGGCCTGTCAGATCGACAGGTACCGCAGACGTCGCGGCAATAGCCGGGTTTCCTGCCGCATCATCAACGGTGACGCTGATCACCGCAGGCGTCCCGGTTGTCAGACCCGAAAGATCAGCGTTTGGGACTGTCACGCTCCAGCTGCCACCCGAAGCGGTGCCGGTAAAGGTTTGGCCATCCATCGTAACCGTAACGGTCTGCCCATCTTCGGCACTGGTGTTGCCGGTCAGGATCAAATCGCCGCTGACATCAATAAGCTCGATCGAACCGCCAGCGACCGGGTCCAATGAAATGGACGGAGCGCCGAAATCGGTATCGAAACTGCTACCTGCTTGGGGGGCAGGGTTGCCGGCCCCATCCGAAACATCGGCAGTAACCGATATAGTTGTGCCATCCGGCAATGAGGCAAGATCAGCAGCCGGGACAGTCACGCTCCAATTGCCGCCCGAGACAGTGCCTGTATAGGTCTGACCATTGAGCGATACGGTGACAGTTTGCCCGTTCTCGGCATCGGTTGTTCCGGTGACGATCAAATCTGTTGCTTGTTCGGCAGTGTTCATCACCGCCCCATCCGAGAAGCTGGTGATAGCCAGGGTCGGGGGTACTGTATCAATGTCGAATGTAACAGTTTCAACCGACAGCTCATCCCCCATGTCATCGAGATGTCGAATGGTGATGTCCGTCACGCCCTGAGGCACGCCGCTGGCCTCTGACGGGGTCAAAGAGACACTCCAGTTCCCATCTGAGTCTGGGGTCACGGTTTTGACCACTGATCCAATGGTGATCTCGACACTGTCGGTGCCCGCTGGGGCGACGGAATTGATGGTCGAACTGCTGAGCGTTGTTCCCTGTAACTGAGCCAGGTTCAGGCTTGGATGGCTTGGAGCAGGTGGAGGTGTTGGGGTCGGCGCAGGGCTGGCATCATCGCCACCACCACCGCCACCAGCAGCGGCGGCGGCCCCCGCCAGGCCCAAACCGCCCAAGGCCGCTCCAGCCCCACTGACACCGCCTGCAGCAGCAGCGCCCGCTTCAGCCAGGCTGAACTGCGCGATCTCGGCAACCGCCGCTTCGGCGATCATGATGGCGCCGCTGTCCAGAACCTGAATATTCTCGGCCGCGACAATCATGCTGCGCCCATCGGTCATCTTGAGAAGAACATCTCCATTTTTCAGAAGCTTGGCCGATTGCACGCCGGGAATAGTTTCAGCGAACTGGTAGGCATACAGCTCTTCAATCGTGGCCTGAGCAAACGCGGGCAGCGCCAACAGAGATGACCCCAGCCCACCTGCCAAACCACGCCCGGCCCAGCGGCCCATTTTGCGATCTATCCACTGGCGAATGCGGCGCGAGCGGTCCGTTTCTGATTGATCCGCTGCAGGATTCGTATTGGTCTCAGGTGCTTTGGTCATCTTACCCTCACATGTATTGCCGGCGATCTTGGAATGGGGACAATCCGCACCGTTTAGGCTTTTGCTCATCTGTCTTACCCTTTGACTGCGTCGGCGATCGGACCCGAAAAAATTGAACTAAACTCAAGCCGAACTCCTCGTTTTCACCACATTCTTGCTATGGTTTCGGTCTGGGCATCGGATCATCTTTGAGCTCAACGCCAGGGGTGGCGGTGGGGTAATGACTATGATGCTGCAATTCGAAACATTGGTTGCAACGGGAAGCACGGCGCTCGATTCAGGTATCGGCGATACGGCTTTAAAAACGTTTAACGGGGACACGTATCTCTACACATTGACCGGCCCAACCGGCGGCATCGCGGTATGGAGGCTGGTTGACGGCGCAATCCCGCAACTGGTGGATACCCAGTATTACAGCGGGTCGATCATGTTTCAGGTGGGCGGCACGGGAACGCCTGTTTCGCTGGCGGACACAGATCATCTGGTACTTGATATCGACACAGCCACTGGACTTGTCAGTTATGATCTGAACACCGACGGCACGGTCGGAGATTTGCGGGAAACCGGAACGTTGAGCGGCGGTGGCGATCTGTCTGCCGTGACCCAGTTCTCTGTAGCCTCGACCAACTATCTGGCGCTCGCGCATGAAGATACCGGCCAAATCGGAACCTACATCGTCAACGGTGACGGCAGCTTGTCGCTCGCCGGGCTCATCACCGGAACAGCCGATTCTATGCAGGCAATTCAGTCTGGTGCCGGGCAGTTTATTGTTGGAACAGATGCAGTAGGCGACGGCATCACTGTGTATCGCATCGACCCGGCGAACGGGACGCTCAGTGTGGTCGACAACAGCGACGCCACAGCGACCCTTGGCATTTCGACACCAACTGCGGTTGAAACTGTCGAGGCGTATGGCGAATCCTGGATCGTGGTCGCCGGATCGGGCAGCAACTCGCTAAGCGTTATGCGAGTGAACAGTGATGGTACACTTTCGCCGTCCGATCATGTGCTGGATACGTTGGACACCCGGTTCCAAGACGTACAAGACATCGCGGTTATAGAAGTCGACGGGCGGGTCTTTGTGGTCGCTGGCGGTGGCGATGATGGCATCACGCTTTTCACCATGAGCCCAAACGGACAACTGATCCATATGGACAGTTTCGCGGACACGGTGCTGAGCGGGTTGCAAAATGTCGAAAACCTGAGCGTGGCCCAAGTCGGGGGTGAGCTGCAGATTTTGGCGACCAGCCAGATTGATGCAGGCGTGAACCTTCTGACCGTCGACGTTGCAAATCTGGGCGATGTCCGGGAAGGCTTCGGCACCGTCACTGGCACTGCTTTGGACGACATGCTCAGCGGTGGCGTGTTGAATGCAAACCTGCTGGGCGGGGCAGGGGATGACATCCTGATTGCAGGGGAAGGAGCCACTACGATGACGGGGGGGGCAGGGGCGGATATATTCGTGATGCAATCCGGCAGCGGCGTTACAACCATCACAGATTTTGAGGCGGGAACAGACCGGCTTGATTTATTTGACTACTTGCTGCTGCGATCGCCGACCCAGCTGACCGTTACCAGCACGGCAGACGGTGCGGATATCACCTATCGAGGCGAAGTCATCCACATCACCTCTTCGACCGGAGGGCCTCTGACCAGCACCGAGATCTTTGGCACAGGATTTGGCGGCCCCGACCATATCCCTGTTGATTTCAGTGATTTTGGTGTGTCCGAACCACCCAGTTCAGGAGGGATACAAGGCGATATCTCGATCAGCTCCGAGACCGGCAATCCGGGTCTAGGGGATGCTGAAATTCAATTCACACCTGACGGAAACAGCCCGATTACCACAACCGCAGACGAAGACGGAAATTTCGATCTCGGCCTGCCCTCGGGGACTTACTCCGGGCATCTCGACATCACCAAATCCTATTCGACGGCAAGTGCCGAGATCACCGCACTTGATGCATTGCAAGTGTTGCGGATCGCGGTTGGGTTGGACCCGACCTTCGGGCCCGCTGCGCCGGAAAACCTTATCGCTGCGGACATTACGCAAGACGGTAGAATCAATGCACTAGACGCATTGGCAATCTTGCAAGTGGCCGTTGGGCAGACGCCCACACATGAAGCCGAATGGGTTTTTCTGGACGCTAGTGCAGATTTGTCAGGGATCACCGCGTCCAATGTCGATTATGATACGGGAATAGATGTTGTCGCAATCGATGGCGTGATCGAAGCGGACATGACATCCATCCTTTTGGGCAACCTCGAGGCTGTATAAATACTCATAATGATGATTATGTTAAATATAATGGGGTTTATCCCCTTGACATACGGTAGTCGCATTCCCATATCCTTTGTATGAAACAGACAACCGTTCGCCAGTTCTTCCAACAGTTCCCTAACGATGAAGCCTGCCTTGAGCATTTGTTCAACGTGCGCTTCGGTCAGGGTCACGAGTGCCCCAAGTGCAAGCGTCCGGCGAAATGGTATCGCCTCAAGTCTGAACAGGCTTACTCGTGCCAGTGGTGCGGCCACCACATTCACCCGATGGTGGGTTCGATCTTCGAAAAGAGCCGCACACCGCTGCAACTCTGGTTCTATGCAATCTTCCTGTTCACAACGTCCAAGCATGGCGTCAGCGGCAAAGAATTGCAGCGTCAGCTTGGCGTCACTTATAAGACCGCGTGGCGCATGGCTGCGCTGATCCGAGAGCACATGGCCGCAATCGACGGTGACGAGCCTGTGGGCGGCGCTGGTGAAGTCGTAGAGGTCGATGAGACGTTCTACGGCGGCGTTACCTCCGGTATGGATTGGCGTGAGCGTAAAGCCGTTGTTATGGGCATGATGGAACGCCACGGTGACGTGATCCTGAAAGTCGTTCCCGACCAGTCAAAAGTCACCCTTCGCAACGCCGTTCATGAAAACGTCGAGGTTGGCTCAGAACTGCACACAGACGAACTCAGAGCTTACCAGAAGTCCTTTCTGCCGACCGAGTACACCCACAAGACTGTCAACCACTCTGAGGGCGAATACGCGACCCCGGAAGGCGTCAGCACCAACCAGATAGAGTCCTTCTTTAACCATTTGAAAAAGTCGATTGCTGGCACTCATACCAGCGTGTCGCACAAACACCTTGAGCGCTACGTCAAAGAATTTGAGTATCGCTTCAATCGTCGGATGCGTCCTGAGACGATGCTTTCGGAGTTACTTTCGCGGTTCCCTGAGTTGAACAAGAACGCATCGTGAACTTGACGGCGATAAGCGGAAGCCTCAGAGTCTGGCCAGTCAAGGGAATCACCACCAATCCAGAGCCTTAGCCTGAAACGGGCGGGCAACGGCCCGGGAAAGGAGGTGATCGCCATGGCGAAAGGGAAAAAGTCTTGCGGATGCAAGACCAAACCCAAGGGAGCCAAGACGGTAAAGGTTAGCAGCCACACCCGTCGAAAGCCCCGAAAGTGCTAGTCTGAACTAGCGGAGCGGTCCTTCTTTAGGGAAGGGCCGTTTTCCTTCTCTACCTTTCTTTGAATCACAGCGTCAAGCTTGTCGAGGTCGCCATCAGGATCGGTTTCATGTTCTTTGATAAACTGCTTTAGATCGCCCTTGCGAGCTTCCCTCAGTGATACTTGTGTATTGTGGTCCTGCGCTTTGGTTTTTGGCACGAGCGATGATCCTTTCAATGCGTGACTTACGTCTCTTGAGCTGGCGAAAGGCAAAAACGCCAGCTATTGTGCCACCCAACGCTAACGCAATGCAAACCCAAAACAAGGGATCGCTGGCAACACTTTCAACCGTAAGATACCTCTCAAGAGCCAAAGGCAAACCTGCCGCAACAAGAAACTCTGCGACCAGGAACTGCTTTAACTCATCCACACCTGATGTCTGAAAGTCCTCTAAGTCGTCCATTCTAATCGCTATATAGTCCTCCGTTGTATCGATATAATTTGGACTCACTGAGGCACCGCTCGCCTCATCACGAGAAGAACTCAAAATTAGTGGCTCGGCGCGCTTCCTACTCACCTCGGAGCCGTCACCGCTCACTACCATCGGACGACTCTCTCGACTTTGCGACATGAGCCGCAACGTTATGCAGTAGCCACTCTGCAAATGCCTTCGTTTCGTTAATGTCCATAACAATTCTAGCGGCGATTGCTCTTTCGAATTGCTTGGTGCTCAGGTTCTGCTCCACACTGTAGAGATTAAACTTAACTACGCTGTTTGAGCTTAGAAATCCTACTGCGCCATCGGCCCAGATTGTTGGTGGTGAAGAGGTCGTTGGCTTCGCCGGGAGTTCATCGGAAGCTTTGAACGCCTCAACCTTAGGTGAGTTTTCTTCGGTCAACTAAATATCTCCAATTACTATGGAGATAATCGTTTCAACCTTTGCTCGATTCTGCAACTACGTATGCTGAGGGGATACACCCCAATATAATTGGTGCGGGTGGAGGGACTTGAACCCCCACGCCTTGCGGCGCCAGAACCTAAATCTGGTGCGTCTACCAATTTCGCCACACCCGCAACCGGGCACCTATGTGCCGGACTGGAGCGCTCCATAACAAAGCTTTACTCGGGACGCGAGAGGTAAAATTCACCCCGGCTCAAGATTTTGATCGGCAGGTTTCGCGCGATTTCCCTACCCTTGGGCAAAGTCGCTGGCAAAACACCAGCATCGGGATGTCTCGGCTCATATAGTATGAGTGCTGGAAGGCTGATTTTTCGGGATTAGACTTACACGATCCGAGACGTAGATCTTGGGTACCAATTCGCTCGATGAGACAGAGATTTCTCGATCAGCAGGAAAAACGCGCTTACGTTGTATCGGTTGGACTGCGAAGTTCAAATCGTGTCGAGCTGGCTTTGTCAGTTCGACCTTTTCTGCAATCGGGCCATTGGCAAAAAATCCAGATCGCTCACAGAACAGCACCAGCAGCACCGGAACTAATGCCGCAAATACTGAGTGTTAACGCGATCTCAAAAAACGCAACGAACTGTCTGTGAAATGCGCTCAATGCGGCACTCGCTCAATCTTCAGACCTAAAAACACTGCGCACCTGTTAACTATACACCTCAAGGTTGAGGCATTCCTATGCACGCCACTTCATATTTACGCCACAATTCAAGCACCAAAATATCTTATTCGCGTCAAAATAACACCGCCTTGGCCGGGCTTCTTGGTCCAAGGAGTTAATGAGTCCTTTTTCGCCGTTTTGGCACCTGTACGAGTCTTCCGCTCAACTCCAGTAACAAGGGTCTTTGATGTGACCAGCATGATCAACTCCGCCGCTGCCGAGCAAGAGGCCGTCTTCTTCGCTCGCGAAAGCTTCATAGGTGAGCTGAAGTCTTTGAACCGGGACTATCCTGATACAGGCTTTGGTATCTCTCTTCGCACCCACTCGGGTGAACATTACCTGCTGGCAAACGCACGTATGCCCCTGCCAGCAGCTAAATCGGACGGGTTTCCAACAGGTCGGCGTTTGGCCTGCCTCGAAAATGGGGATCGCTTCAGCGCAATTGAGGTGCTGGCTGATTCCCACGCATATGAAACCATCTCTCCTCGGGACGAGGCAGAAATTCTGGGTAATGCTCTGGATCTGATCGCCCGTATCGACACCCTGACCAACATGCCCGCAGGCTGCGTTTCGCAGGCCCAGCAAATCGCTGCGACTGGCACCGGAGGCTAACACATGGCGCGCAACGACCACCTTTTGTCTGTCGGAAACGAGGCGCTTGCCCCGATGACGTCGGCAATGTCGTCATTAACGACTCAGATCGACCAATTGACAGAAGTGGCCGATGCGCGGTCAACGGCCCGGCTTGCGACGCTGAAAACGCGGATCGAGAACTTTTCTGCAAGCATCACCATGGTTGGGCAGGTCAAAGCGGGCAAATCCTCGCTTGTGAATATCCTAGCCGCTCGCCCTGCCCTGTTGCCCTCGGATGTGAACCCATGGACTTCGGTTGTGACCACGCTGAACATCAACACCCGGACACCGGGCGATACGCGGTCCAAGTTCACCTTCTTCGAGCAAGAAGAATGGGACAACCTGATGGTTGGCGGTGGACGTCTTGGTGAGTTGGCCAATCGCGCCGGCGCGGATGATGAGATGGAAGACATCCGCCGTCAGGTCGCAGAAATGAAAGCCAAATCAGAGGAGCGGCTGGGCAAGCATTTCGATCTGATCCTGGGACAAAGCCACCAATATGACTATTTCGATGAAGAGCTGATTCAGCGCTATGTCTGTCTGGGCGACGAAGACGACCCGGATATCGACCCAAAAACCGGCCGTTTTGCAGATGTGACGAAATCCGCGGAACTATTCATGGATATTCCGCAATATCCGATCTCGCTGAAGCTGTGTGACACACCTGGTGTAAACGATACCTTCATGGTGCGTGAGCAGATCACCCTGCGCAGTCTGCGCGGGTCCGAGGTCTGTGTGGTGGTTCTGGCGGCAAGCCAAGCATTGACCACGATGGATATGGCGCTGATGCGGATCATTGCGCAGTTCGAAAACCGGCAGATCGTTTTGTTCGTGAACCGGATTGATGAACTGGCTGATCCGGTCAATCAGGTCCCAGAAATACGCGATCGCATCCAAGAAACTCTGAAGCAGAACAATATCGATGCTAATACGAGCATCGTGTTTGGCAGCGCACTCTGGGCCGAGGCCGCTCTGACAGGCAATCCAGACATCCTGACCGATGAATCCCGCAAGGTTTTGAACACCTTCTATCTGGCGGCGGGCTTTGGCGATCAGGCCGCCTCTTTGGACAAAATCTGGGCGCTGTCCGGGCTTCCTGATTTGCTGCTGGCGATGAACGAACGGATAGCAGATGGCGCAGGCGCACGTTTATTAGATCGCGTCCGCCACCGTGCACGCAATATTGCTAGCCAAATTCGCGCAACGGCCGTTGCCAAAACCCTATCCGGCAACGAAGGCGTTGTCCGAGATCTAGGTGGCGCGTCGCCGGAAGAAGCGATTTCGACTGTTTCAGACGAATACGAGAAGAAGGCCGCCGAACTGACCGCTGCTCTGCGCGACAAGGTAATCGAGCGTTTGAATTCAGCCGAGGCAAACTTTGTCAAACGCGCCACCGACTCGTTGATTGCTCATCTCGAGGAGAATGGCGAAGAGGGCACTTGGCACTATGATCCGGCGGGTTTGCGAACCCTCCAAAAGGCAGCCTATTTCAGCTTTGCCCGGTCGATGAAGAAAGAGGCGGGCGCGCTCTATACCACTGCTGCAGCTGACGTGGAAGCGCTCTATCACAAGCTGTTAGGTAACCATCTTGGCGAATTCAGCATCGAAGCCCCCATCGTTCCGCGTGTCCCGCCGCCCTTGGGGATCGGGCGCACCATTGCGCTGGACCTACAAAGCACATGGTGGCGCAGGTGGTGGCAAAAGCGCAAAGGCTTCGAAGCCTATGCGGCGGATTACACAAGATTGATCGCATCCGAAGCGAATTCGATCACCAAGGATATCGAGGAAAATCAGGTCGCAGCGGTTCTGGAAAACGTCCGAGCCGGGCTGACCGATTTCATGCGCGAGCAGAAAGAGACGCTGCTGAATATTTCGGCCTCAGCGGAGAATGGCAACAAACAGGCCCCCGCTCTGGCGGCGAATCTGCAGTTGCAGAAGTCGCGCGATGAGATTCTGGGCGACATCCTGAAAAACCTTAGCAACGAAGCGGCGTGAGAAGAAAAATGGCAAAAGACACACAGAACCGTTTCGTTTCCCCCAAGGCATGGGAGCGTATCGAGCAATGGTCACGCCGGAAGCCCGTTTTCGCCCTTATGGGTGAATTCAGCGCCGGGAAATCCACCCTGATGAACTTTCTGCTGCGCACCCATACGCTGCCAACGCAGGTTACAGCAACGCAATTGCCACCCGTCTGGTTCAGCTGGGGCAATCAGTCAGCCTATGTGAAGCGCCATGATGGCAGCAAAGAACCAATCGATTTGGACCAACTTGAAACTGTTGGTGTGAATGATGCGCAGTTCATTCGCATCTTTCTGGAAGCCGATATTCTGGAAGCGGTCGATCTGATCGATACACCGGGTATATCCGATCCGAAAATTTCGACCGATGTCTGGCAACGCGCAGTTGGTCAGGCCAATGGCGTTCTATGGTGCACCCATGCGACGCAAGCATGGCGCGAAACTGAGCGTGCAACCTGGGTCTCTTTGCCGGAACGGCTGCAACACAACTCTTTGCTGCTGGTTACCCGCGCAGATGCGCTGGGTCAGAAAGACCGGCAAAAGGTGCTGCGTCGCGTGAACCGCGAAGCCGGTCATCTGTTTAATCGCTCAATCTTGTTTTCGGCCCGTGATGCGATTGAGGCCCGTGACAAGACCGGTGATGCCGAGATGTGGTCGCGCAGCGGTGGCGGCAAGATGATCGACAGCTTCCTGGAGATCACTGAAAACATCATGGATAACCGAGCAGATCAACTTGCGCGGTATCAGATCGACAAAGGCCTTTCAGACGGGCCTAAGGTTCAGCCGTTGCGGCCTTCAAGAAACACCGAGGCCCCCGCTGCGACCCGTCCAGATGCCGAGACACCGGCACCTCTGAAACTGGTGAATCCCGTGGACGAACCGGACGGCGACGCCTCTGTAGTCACCAGCTTCCCGGTCCGTCCAGCGCGTGTTGAAAGACGTGCTGATGAGGACGAGCGCCCCCGTATCGACTCTGCCGAAGCAGATCGCTTACGGGCCGAGATGACACCTGAATCTGAGGAACGCCCCCAGGATGCAGAGACAAAAGAGGACGAACTGCGCGCGTATTTCCGAGATACCGCCAAAGATCCAATGGAATTTGATGCGGTTTCGGATCAGACATCTGAGATCGACGAATACGACCTTCTGGATGATGAAGACACTGATGATGAAGTCGAAAACATCCTTATCGTCTCTGATGCTGAGGTTGGATCGTCAGATCCAACAGACGAACTTGATTCTGACGATGTGCTAACATCGCTGAGCACTTCGCTTCATGAGACTCAAGACACGTCTGAAGAAATTGAAGTTGAACAACCTCTGGAAGCCGAAGGTCACGTAAGCGAGGCAACGACCTCTTCCATTGCAGCGTTGATGGCTGAGCAGCACGAGGCAACGTCAGATGAGTATGAACCCGAGCCCGAAACGAACGGGTTGGTCGAACTGTCTTCTGCCACTACCCCTCAAGAAACCGCCGAGCCGCAAGTTGTTGAGCTGGACGCGCTTTCAGAAGATCATCCTGGCACATCGCTGAGCGCTTTGGCGATGTGGACTGAAGTCACCAAAAACGAAGTTCTGCCCGATGACCCGCGCGAGTTGATGAGAGTGTTCCATGCATTCCTCAAGGAATTCGATCAGATATCTTCCGAGCATAGTGAAAAACAGACCAACGAAGCGTTGCGTTCAATCCCTAAATCCAACGAAAACAGCGGGATGGAATGGCATGTCTTGTAATCGAAACCAAATCCGGATAACCGGCTATTAGCAAAGCAAAACAGTTAGTTACATGTCGATACATGATGCGTTGAACGCTGCTATTGAAACAATACCCGACTGCCTTGCAGCCGGGTATATCGACATGGAAACGGGGATGTTGCTGGGAACCGGCATCAAAGAGTCAGACGACGCGATTGATCTGGATGAACTGGCCATTGCGGTGGCCAACCTGTTCCAGGGGCGCGGCGTTTCCGCCTTTGAAGCGTTATTGCGCGAAACGGATGCAGATTCTGACGCTGATGGGTTCGGCGAGATCGCGGTGTTTTCGAACGACCGAATGAACATCTTTCTGCGCACGCGTGAATTTCCCGATCACGTGGTTTGCTATGTCTGCCGCAACAGCGCGAATGTGGGTCTTGCCCTCACAAAGTCACACCTCAGCCTTACGTCGATCACGGCTGCGGTCTGAACCAGAGCAATGAGGGTCACGGTATGATGGATACAGACATACTCGAGATGCTTGATGAAATCGGGCGCAAGTCTGTCGCTCGGTTGTCTCCGGTTGTAGTGATTGCAGGCGACACGCCCGAACTGCGTCGGACCGAGGTTCTGCGTGTGATTCGCAATACGATATTGCCTCGCCGACTGGAATTCACCGCAGCCAATGGGGATTGTCTGGCGCTTGAAGTGAACAGCTCACGCGTGACGGATGTGTTCCGCGTTGTATCCGGTGCCGTCCCGGATTTCGAAACTGCCCCGCGTGAGGAATTGATCGACAATCTGGCACAGCTTGTCTCTGATATCGCCCTTGCCCCTGCCCCGCTGGAATTGCTGTCTCTGAAACCCGACAACGTGCTCGAAGCGGATGACGTGGGTGTCACCCTGCGTGAGATCAGAACCGCATGTGCCGCAATTGAACTGACCGCTGAACCCACAATTTCGGTTGTGCCGGAACCACAAGAGCCTGCGCCGGAAACACCTGAAATCGCGCCAAGAACCGATGCCAATGTTTCGCTGGCACAAGCTTTCTTTGACGGTGCAGATCGCTTTGCACAGGGGCGCGTTCTGGCCGCCGCACAGGATGGGACACTGGCACAGGCCGCTGAGGAGTGCGCGCCAGATGCCAAACTGCATCCCAATCAGGATTTGCTGACTCGCTTTGCGGCTGATCTGGCTGGCTGGGACAAAGATACAAAGACAGGGTTGGGCTTGCCCCAACTGATCGTAATGCGCCCTTCTGGTGGAAAGGGCGCAGGACTGGCCGTTGTAAATGACGGCCAAAGCATCGCCTTCGCTGTACACGAGGCGCGCAAACTGGGGGCCGTGGTCAACTTGTGGACCACGTTGCAGGAGGCAGAAGAATGACTGCCTTCTATGTTGTTAAACCACCGAATTGTTTGAGTAGAGAGTTGTTAGGATACCCAGTATGAGTGAGACCAATCGTCGTGAGTTAATCCGCATAGCCGAGGACATGAATGAGACGAGTAATGACGAAACCCGTCAGTTCATCTCGCGTATTGTCGGCGATCTTTCAAATCTGAAACCCTCCATTGCCTTTGTCGGGCAGATCAAGGCCGGCAAATCCCGCCTTATCAATGGCTTCACCGGTCAGGCAGAATACCTGCCATCCGATGTGAACCCGTGGACAACGGTGATCACCGACATGCATTTCGGGCATCCTTCGGGGCGGACCGAAGGGGCAGAGTTTCATTTCTTCGACAACCACCAATGGCAGTCGCTGATCGCCGAAGGTGAAGAGTTGCGCAATATGTTCCCCGATGACGAGGACAGCTATAAGCGCGAGATGATCGAAGAGCAGGTCGAGGCGATGAAAACGCGCGCGCAGCGGCGTCTGGGCGACAGCTATAAACAATTGCTGGGACAGCATCACGATCTGGAACAGCTGAATTCGGACGATCTGGCCCGCTACGTCTGTGCCGGCGACGACCCAACCGAAGATGGCCCGTTGGACCCCGGCAGCGACCGGGGGCTTTACAGCGACATCACCCGCAAGGCTGAGGTCTATTTTGACATCGGCCATTTCCCGTTCCCATTGACGGTGACAGACACGCCGGGTGTTAACGACCCTCTGTTGATCCGCGAAGAAATCTCGCGCCAGTACCTGAAAGAATCCGATTTCTTTGTGGTGGTTCTGTCAGCGCATCAGGCGCTTTCTCGTGCTGACCTGAAACTGTTCCGCCTGATGCAAGCGCTTGAGCTTGGGCAGATCGTTGTTTTCATCAACCGCGTGGATGAACTCAGCGATGGCGCTGAGGACGCGACAAAAGTGCGCGCCGATGTTCTGGATGGGTTGGAAAAGGCCCTGGGCAACTCAAATATTGACGTGCTGATGGGCAGCGCGCAATGGGCCCATTATGCGCTGACGGGCGATGAAACAGGTGTAAATCACGACCATGTTTTGTCCTGGCTGCGGGCGCATCCGGAACAAATGCGACAGTATTTGGACGGTGTGAAAGAAATCAAGCAGGGCCCCGGCCCGATCAGCCGCGAGGCGGTGCTGCGTTTTGCCGCCATGATCGCCTCAGGCTTGCCTGACCTGCGCCGTCATGTGACGCAGGCCCTGATCGAAGGGCCGCATGACGAACAATTGCGCATGGCTTGGCAGCACCTGAACAGCTTTGCCCAGGCTGAACTGGAACGGTCGCAGGCTGATCTGCGAGTCCTCGAGGCTGATGCAGAAGAAACAGCTGTCAGCGTCGAGAAAAACGACAAGACGCTTGAGGATCTGCGTGCGCTGATTGCCGAGAAGAAACAGACTATTACCCATGAAATGGACGAGGTTTTGTCCAATCTACGCGGGGTGATGGATGACACCGTTTCCGAGGCCGTCTCGGCTGTTGTGCGCGGTCCTGAAGGAAAGTCTCCCTTGCTGGCCAAGGGGGATACCGAACTAAACTTCACGCCTCTGCGGGATCGCATGCGGGAACTGGTTCAAGGCGCCTCGCAAGTGGTGCGGCAACGGGTTCTGAGCGAGCTTTACACAATCGACATGCAAAGCAACGCAGCGTTGCGGGCCCTACCCGGCTGGCAGGAACCGGTGGATAATCGCATGAACACCAGTGCCGTGCGCTGGTTCCGCCCGGACACCACGGCGCTAACCCGTGGCATCACGGTCGAACTGCGTGTAAACTGGTTGTCGAGGCTGATCTCGCGCAACAGCGTTGTCTCGCGCGCGGAACGGATGATCACGCAGGAATTCGAGCTGATGGGTGACGATCTGATCGACACTGCGCGTGACGATCTGCTGGAACGGCTGAACACCGTGTTGGATCATTATCTGGCTTTGCTGGCAGGCCATCTGCAGCATCGCGCAGGTACAGATGATACCAACGCAAAGGCGATAGCACAGGACGCGCTCGACCGTGCACGCCGTATCAGTGATGATCTTGGGGCTATCTTTGGCACCGGACATCAGGAAGACAGACTGGCAGAGGCTGCTGAATGATTGAATTTCCAGGGACCGAGCAGGAAGTGCGTCAACTCGAACGCTTCCTGACCGCGACAGAGAAGATGGAGGCGGACGCCGCGCTAGAGGATCTGCGCGCGCGCGCATTGGCCCATGCCGAACGTCTTTCGAACGCGGTGAACATCGGTTTCGCAGGGGAATTTGGCGCGGGCAAATCTAGCCTTGCCAATATGCTGGCTGGTGCAGACATCCTGCCCACTGGCCCACAACATCTAAAATTGCCTTTGGTGATAGTTGCTTATGCCGAAACGCCCGAAACCACAGTGGGCTGGTGGAACAAAGAGCCCAAGACCTACTCGGGTATCGCACTGGAAAAAGCAGCCGCTGATGAGCCCGATTTCATCTCGGTTGGATTGAACACCCCAGCGCTCAAAGAAATCTCGCTGTTCGATCTGCCCGGATCGGGGGCGCTAGACGATACATATAAGCAGACCCTGGACCTGCTCAAATTCGTGGATTGTGCGATCTGGTGCACCAACGGCACAAACGCCTGGCGCGAAACAGAACGCCATTTGTGGGCGCAGGTACCCGCTGAGCTGCGCCAGAATAGCCTGCTTGCGGTGACCCATGCAGATTTGCCGCCTGTTGAAGAGGCAATCGACCGCGTTCTGGCACGTTTGAAAAAAGAAAAAGACGGGATGTTCCGTGCTGTTGTCCCGATTGGCACACCCGTGGCTGTTCGCGCGATGGCGCAAGAGCCCGAGCCGGACTTTGCTCTGTGGGAAACCTGTGGTGGCCAAACGCTAGCTGAACACGTGCTGAAAGTTGCGTCAAGCCGCCGTCAAAGTGATCTGGACGCCGCGCGAAAGGATATCGAACAAGAGTTTCTGCCTTTCCTTGAAGCTCTGAAAGGGTCTGAACCGAAAGCATCCGGAACAGAAAACGCGGATATGCAATCGACTTTGGGCGCGGTTCTACCCCCGTTGAACAATCCCATCCTCGAAGACTGGCTTGCCGCAATCGCGAGTATCTATGAGGATCTGCGAGAAAACGCGGATATGGAACCAGCGACGTTCCTGCAAAGCTGCCAGGAAATTGTCGAGGATTTTGCCGAGCGTCTGGAACAGGGCGGCGAAATCGACCCCGAGGCCGACTGGATTCCGGCTGAATTCGAGAAAGCCACAGACCTTCTGTTGTTGCTGCAATTCGAAAGCGGCGACGCACCGCTGAAAGATGCTATCAGCATCCTGGCTCAGTTGAGCGACAACCTGGCCTGGGCAGGTAGCACTGTAGTCACGGCGCAGACAAAAACCGGCACCTAAACGACTCCCGCGAAGATTGAGCTGCATCGCAGCGATTCGTTGTCGCCCAAATCCGATTCTTAACAGTTTCGGAATCGTCGACCAGAACGCTCCAATCCGGGTAAGAAGCTTTGGATTGACGATCTTAAAAATCAATATGTTGATCTCTGATATCCTAGTAATCAATATGTTGATAAACGTCCGAAACGATCCATAGTGAAGCCATCGGGCGGCCCCAATAAAGTCTAATTTGAAACGTCTAACCGTTCTCAAGTGACCTGCGGTTGTTTTGGGTTGTCAGTTTCGGGCGCTTTGCCCGGTTGTTTTACCGCAAAAATGTGTAGAACGGGCGGATTGAAATGAGCCACAACCAGGCAGTCGGTGCATCGCACGACGAACCACATATCGAAGGATTGGAACCCGGCGCAAAGCTGTTGCGCGGACAGTACGAAATCCTTCGCTTTCTCAGCAATGGTGGGTTTGGCATTACCTACCTTGCGCGGGATAGCCTTGAACGGGATGTGGTGATCAAGGAGTGCTTCCCGGGCGCCTTGTGCCGCCGCAACGGTGACCTGGTTGAGCCAAACGATCCCGCACTCAAAGAAGACCTGCGCGCTATTATTGACCTGTTCATTCAGGAAGCCCGCAACCATGCCCGCCTTGTGCACCCCAACATTGTCGATGTGCATCAGGTCTTCGAGGACAACGATACAGCCTACATCGCAATGGATCTTATCCGTGGATGCGACCTGCTGGACTATGTAGAAAATCCCGACACCGAAAGCGGCCCTGACTTCATCGTTCAGGTGACCGAAAAGATGCTGTCGGCGGTATCATTCATTCACCAAAGCGGCATGCTGCACCGGGATATTTCGCCCGACAATATCCTGATCGACGAAAACGGTGATCCGGTCCTGATCGACTTTGGCGCCGCCCGCGAACAAGCGGCAAACAAATCCGCAGCCCTGTTGACCCTGCGGGTGATCAAAGACGGGTATTCACCGCATGAATTCTACGTGCGCGGGGCCGAGCAAGACCCAAGCAGTGACCTCTACGTTCTGGCTGCCACGCTCTACCACGCGATCAGCGGGGAACGCCCGGTCGACGGTCAATCTCGGCTGAGCGCATTCAACAATGGTCAGGACGACCCCTATGAACCACTGACCGGTCGCTTCGAAGGTTATCCCGAAGGCTTTTTGGAAGCGATCGACAAGGCGATGGAAGTCCACGCAACGGATCGCTTGCAAACCGCCCTGGATTGGTTGCGGATGTTCCGTGGCCCAGGTGTTATGTTTGACACATTTGCCTATCGCCCAGTTTCAGTGATCGTGGGCATGGATCGCAAGGACAAAGAAGAAGAGAAAGAGCGGATCAAAGCAGAGACCGAGAACGCCGAAGCCGTTGTGACCGCGCTGCTGGCTGGCAACTCTGACATCGCACTTGGCAATGAAGACAAAAAAGAAGACGAACTGGCCAAGTTTACTACAAAGGAAGACGCTCCGGTCGCCGTGGATACCGTTGTGCAAAGCGGGTCGGGCAGCAACGGCAAACTGCTTGCAGGTGTAGCAGTTGTGGCCCTGGCGATTGCCGCGGGTGGTTACTTCGTAATGTCCGGTGGCGACAAAGCGGCCGAAACGACGGCAACAGCCTCGGTGGCAGAGCCCGAGACGCAAGCGGAAGAGACCGCCGTTGTTGCACCGGAAACCACCGCTGAGCCATCAGTGGAAGAGACTTCAGAGGCGCCTGTCGAGCAGGCAACCTCCGTTCCTGCGGGACCGGCTGCCACAGAAGCAGCCGCCGCAGAACCGAATACCGACGTGGCAGAAGAGGTTACAGTCACTGCTGACGCGACTGACACCGAGGTGGCGACCGTTGAACCTGAAGCTTCGGCCGAAGTTTCAGCCTCGGCAGAGCCGACGATTCCTGGTGTGCTTGCTGAGGATCAGGTTGCCTTCGCGCATTGGGATGTTGACATCCCGTTCTCGGTTTCGCGCCGTCGTGCGGTTACCGGAGACACGTTTGCTGTAACCGCCGTAAATCCGGGTCAGGACATGTCGGTTATTGGTGACTGGATCCAGCGTGGCGCAACGATGTTCACACTGAACGGTGACCAAATCCGCTCTGACGCATCTTTTGCGGGCCAGGTTCTGGACGGCTTCAATGTTGATCCCGACGGATACATCCGCGTCGCAGCACGGTATCGCCTGCGGGGTGAAACCCGTGTCCAGAATGGCTTGATGGCTCTGCCCGCAATCCGTGCCCTCGGGCTGCAGAATGGGTATGAATTCACTGTGCGTAGCGATGGAGCGGACGGATGGCAAACCGTTGTATCCAACGTGCCCTCAGATTCGGCGGGCGATCTACGCGACGGAGATGTGTTGCTGAGCGAAGCCCAGACCGAAGCAAATCTGAATACCGCAGAAAGCTTGGATGAAACGCTTGCTACGCTTGTGTCCGAAAACAAACCCATAGCGCGCTTCACTGTGTTGCGCGGCGGGGTTGAAACAGCTGCAACGATGCAGCTTGAACAGGAGTGATCAGACCGGTTCCCAAGTGATCTGCCAGTGTTGTGTTTGCTGAGGATGGCATTTGAGAAAGTCCATTCTGACGGGGGCCGGACCGTCGCAGAGAGTTACAAGTTCCAGTGGTTTTCCAAAATGATAAGTGCCGATGTGCCCACCGCGCAGAGGTAAGTTGTGGTCCCAAGGCGCATAAGTTGTGTGCCGTTCAAATGAAGGTGTCGACGCCATGTTCAAATACAAAAGCCCTCTGAGCCGGCTTCTAGAAGGCGCGGGCAAAACAGAAGAAAAAGACGCTGCCGAAAGCGTTGCACCTGCCGAGGAGACTGCGGAACCCATCGCCGATTTCAACGCACTGCGCCAAGCTTTGGCTGGCGGCAACGCGACATCCGAAACCTACGAGGAATCGGATGAATTGATGCCGGAAGAAAAGATGCCGGACTTCGCCGAAGAGGCTGCAGTTGGAACGCCTGAAGACGTGGTCGAAGAACCTGTCGAGCAACCGCTTCAAGAAGACCATCATAGTGGCACGCAGAACGACGAGGTGTCCCCAGAAGCCCCTGCCGAAGGCGATCCGGTTGTAACAATACGCCTTGGCACCGAGGACAGTGTGGGCGTGGTCGATGAGACGCCCGAAGCACCCACCGCAGAGGTCGAAGAACCGGCTCCAGCAGCGCCAATCGAAGACACGGCGCCAGCAGAAGAGGTTGCAGGGTCTGCACAGACACCCGCTGCTGCGCCTGCCACGGATCGCCGAGCGCGTGTGAAAACAACCTTCCTGGGTTTCGAGCGCGCAGATACCCATGTTCAGGACATGATGGAATCTGCCGATCCCGTCACCAAGACGGAAACCGCGCAGGAAACCTTCCCGGTTGGCTGGTTGGTCGTCACTGCCGGACCTGGTCGCGGGGCCAGCATAACTCTGACCGAAGGCCTGATGCAAATCGGCCGGAACGACGATCAGGCGATCCAGTTAGATTTCGGCGACACTGGCATCTCTCGCGAAAACCACGCGGTGATCGCCTATGACCCGGAGGATCGCAAATGCTATCTGGGTCACGGTGGCAAGGCGAACCTGGTGCGTTTGAACGGCAAACCCGTGCTTAGCACCATCGCCCTGACCAACGGTGATCTGATCCGTATCAGCGAAACCTCGATCCGCTTCATGTCCTTCTGTGATGACGGCTTTGACTGGCGGGATTCGTAACTGATGTTGGCGACTCCGGCATATGACATTGCCCTGATCCTGAATCAGGGTCAGCGCGACTCGCAGGAAGATGCCGTCGCCGCGCGGACCTTCGATGCAGTCGATGCGGGCTATATTGCAGTCGCCGATGGCATGGGCGGTCACGAGGCGGGTGAGGTTGCCTCGGAGCTGGTGATCAATGCCTGGCGCGATGCGCTGGATGATGAGCTGGATGTCGAAACGCTGTCAGAACGCTCACTTGTTGATGCGCTGCCGCTTGCTGCGATGCAGGCCAATGCATCCATTGCCAGCCACAACGAAGAACAGGGCTTGGGCTTTAACATGGGCTCAACGCTACTGGGTGTGCTTTTGCTGGGCCATCGCGTCTACTGGATTTCGATCGGTGACAGCCCGTTCTATCTGTTCCGGGACGGCGCGCTATCACAGATGAACGAAGATCATTCGATGGCACCTGCGATTGACGCACAAGTTGCGCAGGGGACCCTGACCGAAGAACAGGCCCGTGCGCATCCGGATCGAAATCAGCTGACATCGGTTGTTATGGGCGGTGCAATCCCAAAGGTCGATTGCCCCGAAGAGCCGCTGAACCTATCCGCGGCTGACATCGTTGTCCTCGGCAGCGATGGGTTGCAGACCCTTTCAGACAGCGAAATCCAGGATGTGCTGGCTGAACACCAGAACGCATTGGCGCAGGAGATCGCCGATGCCTTGCTGCAGGCCGTTTTGGCCAAGGCAAAACCCGATCAGGACAACCTGACAATCGCGGTCGCGAAACCAAACAAATCATAACAGGCAAAGCAACCAGATCATGAGAAAGCACCTTATAATATCAAGCCTTGCACTTGCCGCTGCCACCGGCGCGGCCTGGGCGCAAGAAGCGTGTTCAACCTATGAAATCCAGCGCGGCGACAGCCTGCGTGAGTTGTCTATTCAGGTCTATTCAACCGAGGATTTCCGCGTCATCTATGATGCCAACCGTGATGTAATCGGATCCAACCCCAACATCATCCGTGTTGGTGATGTGCTGACAATGCCCTGCCTTGAAGATATCGGCCGCACCTCAGTCCTTGTGGACACCGAAGAAGGGCGTCTGGCGACTGAAATGGCGGCTGAGCTTGTAAAAGCGGCGGAGGAACGTGCCGCAAAAGCGATTGCAGAAGCCGAGGCACGGGTGGCCGCCGCTGAAGCCGAAGCCCAAAAAGCCAGTGAAGATGCAGTGATTGCCGCAAAGGCTGCGGCCAAAGATGAGATCGAAGCGGCGCGCGCCGAAGGTGCGGCGTTGATCCGTCAGGCACAAACCGGTGAACGGCCCGAGATCCGCGACCGGCAGCTTCTGCTGATCACGGGCGGTGGTTTCATGCCCTTCACTGATGAATCGCTGCCGAACCGCGGGCTGTACACCCACCTGGTAGAAACCGCGATGCTGCGCGCCGCACCTGAACAGGGTTACAAAATCCAGTTCGTGAACGACTGGTCCTCTCATCTGGACCTTTTGATGCCGACGCTGGCGTTTGATGGCACGTTCCCATGGTCGCGCCCAAATTGCGAACAGGCAGAAGCCTTGTCTGAAAGCGATCGGAACCGGTGCGAAACCTACAACTTCTCGAACCCGTTTTATGAAGTTGTGGATTCATTCTTCGCACGCGAAGGCTCGGGCTATGAACAAACACTGAGCTATGCGGATTTCGCCGGGACAACGATTTGCCGCCCCGAAGGCTGGTCGCTATCGCATATGGATGCCGTCAGCCTATACGAGCCGGTTGTCACCCTGTTGCGCCCGGTCGACCCCGATGATTGCTTTCACGCCGTGATCGAAGGCCGCGCCGATATCGTTGCCATCGAGGCCCATCTCGCGGTCGAGGCGATCTCGCGTCTAGGCTACCAGCACCGCATTATCGAGAACCCCAACCTAGCGGCGGTAAAGTCGCTTAACGTCATGACCCATAAAGATAACCCTGATGGGGAAGCGATCCTTGAGACGCTAAATCAGGGACTGGCAATCATGCAGCAATCCGGAGAGTGGCGCGATATCGTGTCGACCGCTCTGCGACATCAAATGGAAAATGGATAAGGCCCAGCACGGCCTAAGAAACCTACAAGTCTGGAGGAAGTGGACATGTTTGAACTCAATATTAAGAAAGTGGTGATGTCGGCCACTGCCGTCACTGCACTAAGCGCTGGTGCAGCAGCCGCGCAGCAGGCCTGTACGAACTATACCGTTTCGGATGGCGACACGATGGCGACCATCGCGATCGCGGCATATGGCACGTCAAACTACCAGCCAATCTTCAACGCGAACCGCAACATCATCAGCAACCCAAACGATCTTGAGCCCGGCATTGTTCTGGCCCTGCCTTGTGAAGATGGTAGCCTGCCGAACGGCCAGTCCGCGCAGGACATCATCGCAGCAGAAGAACAGCGTGCTGCAAGCGTAAAACGCTCGAATGTCTATGCCCCACCGATCAAGATGGTCGCGGGTAACGGCTGGGAGCCGTTCACCACTGAAAACCTGAGCGGCGGCGGCATCATGACCCGTCTGGCCACCACCAGCCTGCAGCGTGCAGGGAACAGCCGTGAATATTCGGTCAGCTTCGTAGATGATTGGTCCTCGCACCTGGACACACTGTTGCCTCTTGGCGCGTTTGACATTTCTATTGCCTGGACCGTACCCGACTGTACCAACCGCACCTATGAATGGTCGGCGGCCACCGAGGCCCGCTGCACGCAGTTTGTCGCATCGGTTCCGGTATATGACATCGTTGGCGGTTTCTTCACCCTGCCTGATAGCGAATATGCAAGTGCGACGGATTTCAAAGATCTAGAGGGCGCAACGCTCTGCCGTATGGCGGGCTGGAGCATGGTCGTTCTGGAAGAAGTTGGTCTGAACAGCGACAACTTGACTTTGGTCCATCCCAATTCGGCGCGTGAGTGTCTGGATGCGGTCTTGACCGGTTCCGCAGATGTGGCCGCGTTTGAGGTCGACCTGTTCGCATCTACCATGAACGACATGGGTCTTGGCTCGAATGACATTGTCGAAAACCCGTTCGTTTCGACACTGTCGTCTATGGCCTTCCTGGCGCATCGCAGCAACCCGTTTGCCCGTGAATACATCGCGATGATGAACAAAGGTCTGAACGAAATGCGTCAGTCCGGCGAATGGTATGCGATTATTTCGGATTCTCTGCGCGAGCAGAACGAGAAGCTGAATTCAGCTTCGAACTAACCCTCGGTTCATCCGAACAAACTGGGCCGATCCTTTGATCGGCCCTTTTTTATTGAGGGATCAGTTGATCCAATCGACCGGATAGCCCTTCGGGAGGCAACAGCCGGGCAATCTTGCGCAACAACCGCTTGCCACCCAACCGCAGCCACTGATTTTGCCGAAGTCCCCAATAGGCAGCAGTTTTCGCCCCCAAGGCGGCCAGTTCCTGTCGTGATACGCGAAACGCCTGATGGCCTGATATCTCATACGGATGCAGATAGATATGTGGGGCCAACCCGTTGGATTTAGCCTGTTCAATCAGATCCCTGGCCACATTATCTGGTGCGAGTTTCAGGTAAGTTCCGCCCAGACGTATCTGCGGCCCCCTTCCCCTGTATTGCGAGGAAAACAGCGGCAACACATGCAGCGTTGACAGTCGCATCTTATCCGCAAAGTCCCGACATTGATCCGGGGACCCAAAGAAAGACGAACTGTCATAGTCGAAATACTGTTGGATTAACTGGTATTGCTCGGGCGTTTCGCGATTCACATGAAACTTCGGTGCGCGAAAACCTTTAACAGGAGTATTCGCCACCGTTTGTAATTGATCTTTCGCACGCGCCAGCATGGCGTCGACGGTTTGCACCGACTGCCGGTTCATACTGTCATGATAGTGATAGTGGCAGGCGATTTCATGCCCCTGCCCTGCAATATGTGCAATCAGGTCCGGGGCGCGCTCCGCGATCACGCCTGTACAGAAGAAGGTAGCCTTGCTTCCGTCGAGGCCACCGTTTTCCTGTAAAAAGCCATCAATCAGTTCATAGCTCTGCCACAGGGCCTCTGCGCGCAATGGACCGGTTTCCCAGATACCAAGATCGCGCTTCAGGTCGTGGGCGAAATCCTCGAAATCAATGCTCAGATACACGTGGTCACGCCACTGCTTTGCTAGGGCTTTCCTCTTTCAACGCCTCACGCAGCACAACGAAATCCCCGATGACCAGCGCATCTACACCCGAGGCCGCGAAGGTCGCGCAGGCATTGAGTGGCGAATAGACAATCGGTTCCTGAATGTTGAACGAAGTGTTCAGCAGAACCGGCACCCCGGTCTTTTCACCGAACTTCGTCAGCAAAGCGTGGTAGATCGGGTTGGCCGTTGGCGAAACCGAATGCACGCGCGCTGTCTGATCCGTATGGGTGATGGCCGGGATGTCTTTTGCCCGGTCATCGCGCACGCGGGCCACGATGTTCATGTAAGGGCTGGTTTGGTCGATCTCAAAAAAGTCCGCGGCAGCCTCTTCCGCGACGCTGGGTGCGAAGGGGCGGAAATGCTCACGCTTTTTGATCTTGGCGTTGATATCATCACGGATACTGTCCTGCCGAGGATCCGCCAAAAACGACCGCGTGCCCAAAGCTCGTGGCCCAAACTCGGCCCGCCCCTGGAACCAGGCGATGATCTTGCCATCGGCAAGCAGTTTCGAGACCTGTTCGATCAACTCATCCTGCGGCAGCGCGGTTTGAGGCTGCGCGCAATAGTCGTTAAGCGCCATGGTAATCGACGCTTCATCCCATTCGGCACCCAGATAGGGATTGCGGACTGACGCCATGTCGACCTGATCATGCGGGATACAAGCCAGTGCCGCGCCAACGGCACAACCCGCATCATGCGGTGCGGGTGGGATGATGATCTCGTCAAACGTCCCTTTCGAAATCAATGTGCCATTTGCCGTCACGTTCAGCGCACAGCCGCCGGAGATAACCAGTTTGCGCAGGTCGGGATTGGCTTTGCGGACCGGCTCTAGCACGTGGTGCAGCGCGTCTTCAAATGCTGCCTGAACCGAAGCGGCCAGATCGATATGACGCTCATTTGGCACAGTTCCGGGCTCGCGCGCCTTGCCGAACAGTTCTTCCAAACGGGGGTGGAACACACCGCGCAGCGCCGAGTGATAGTCGCACAGCGTTGTGTTCACCCGGTAGCCGCCGTTGTCTTCCAACAGCAGGATCTCTTTCAAGATCGCGTCTCGATAGATGGGTTTGCCATAGGGGGCCAGCCCCATCATCTTGTATTCGCCTTCCAGCATCTTAAAGCCCAGAAAGCCGGTGAAAGCGGAATAGAAGTGACCAAGAGAATTTGGCCAGCGGTGATCGGCGATCTGCTCACGCTTGCCATGGCGCATCGTAGTGACAATGGTCGAGCTTTCTTCGCCACCGCCGTCATAAGACAACGATACAAAGCTGTCCCAATCACGCATCGCTTCGGCGTACAACTGATGGGTCAGGTGGTGATTAATGTAATGCAATTTGAAATCGCAAGGCCCGTGTTCCGAGGTCAGAATCTTGCGGATTTTGAACAGGTCCATCCAGCCGCTGTCCTGCGGCGTTTCTCCGCCACTGCCTGACGAGAACAACGCGCCGATTCGCGTTGTCACGCCTTTGGCCGCCGATGGGCTTTGCAAAATCTTGCGCACCGTGCCCATTCCGCGCCCGGCCATGCGCCAGGGCTGCCAATACACGGCGACCTCGTCGATATCTGCGAATTTCAAACCGCCGATCCGAAGCACTTCCGAGATTGCATGATGGGGAAAAGCACCGTCGTTCTTGACCCGAGTCAGACGCTCTTCTTCAACTGCGGCAACCAGTTTTCCGTCTACAAACAACGCCGCTGCGCTGTTGTTCATCGTTGCCAAACCCAAAATTACTGACATAACCTAAAACACCCTTGGCCAAATAAACTGCCGTCAACGCGCACACCGTAACGGCCTTCGTATTCGCTGTGCAAGGATGTAGATCACACAAGCGCCACAGAAATTACGCAAGTCTACGGAAACTGGCTGAACGGTCTGAAAATCAACGTATTTGTCTGAGGTATTGTGCAATCCGCTGCAGATGTCTCTTTGCGCTGACTGGTTTTGAACTGCGAACAATCCCCTGGTTTTGTCGAATCCGTTTACGATTTCCACCCTCACAGGATCAAACACCACGCCCTCGGAAAAGAGTGTTTACAACACCCCTGTTCGGTCTGTTAGGTTGCAGCCGTTGAGTTTGGCATTTGGTTTGGTTTTCGATTTTCAGGTTTGCGTATGTTCCAATCTCGCCAATGTTTCAGCCCGTTCGATTTTGCGGGATCATGGCAAGAGCGCAGCAAGAACAAACTGTTATGACGGGGATAGCCCGAATACTGCCTGTAAAGGCGGCGCATCCTGATGAATGAGATACCGACCCGATTTACGAGGTGCAAGGGATGAAGATTCTGTCGTTCAAATCTGGCCATGACGGCACCGTGGCGGGAATCGATTGTACGAACAAAAGCCTGTTGTTCTCGTATGAGGCCGAAAAGAACAGCTTTCCCCGATACACGCCGGTGACCCCGGATACGTTCATTGATGCGGGGCTGTGGTTCAAGGATCTGCCAGAGATTTTGGCTCTCAGTGGCTGGTCCAGCAGCGGAATGGATCATGTCACCACCTCTGGTGCGGGGTACTTCGGCATCGGCCAGGGCTCGGAAAGCGTGGGCAAACGTACCTTCTTTGGTAAAACGGTCGACTACTACTCATCCACGCATGAACGGGCTCATATCTGGTGCAGCTATGCGCTGTCACCCTTTGCACAGGGTGAGCCCTGCTACGTGCTTTTGTGGGAAGGCGCCTTAGGCGATTTCTATGAAATCGACCGCAATCTGAACATTCATCATCGGGGCCAAGTGATGACCGCACCAGGCAGCCGGTTCGCGTTCCTCTATGCTCTCGCCGATCCCGAGTTTCCGATTTCGGGCGGTGAGATGCGCCCGTCGGACCCAGGTCGCCTGATGGCCGCTTGCGCCTTTGGCGCGGCTGGTCCGGTGGACGAAGATGAACAGGCGTTGATCGATCAGATCCTGTCAGTCGACCTAACCACGCACCCGTTGCGCAAAAGCTCATTCGTAAACTCGCCGTTTTTCAATATCGGTACTGACAGTCAGAGGCTCAAGAATCTGGCAACCAAACTTTCAGACGCCATATTCTCGCGTTTTCATCAGTTCGCGGAAGTAAACCTGCAAGAGGGTTTGCCGCTGTTGATCGCCGGCGGCTGCGGCCTGAATGGGAACTGGAATGCACAATGGGAGAACAGCGGCCTGTTCCGAGAAGTGTTTGTACCGCCTACTACAGGGGATTCGGGCTGTGCAATTGGTACGGCGGTCGATGCAATGCGGCACTATACGGGGCAAGCCAAACTGGATTGGTCGGTCTATTCTGGTCAGTCTTTCTCTGACGACAAGGTTGAGTTGGAAGGGCTGAAGGCCTCGGAACTGAACCTCAAGACCGTCGCGCAAGCACTTTACGACGGAAAAATCATTGGATGGACGCGCGGCAATTGCGAAATCGGCCCGCGCGCGCTGGGCAATCGGTCGATACTCGCAGCTCCGTTCAAAGCAGAGACGCGCGCCAGGTTGAACCGGATCAAGGGACGCGCAGAAAACAGCCCTGTTGCCCCGTCTTGCCTGGAAGAAGACGCCGCGCTGCATTTCGCGATGAAAGGCCCCTCGCCCTATATGCTTAGCTTTCATCAGGTGACTGACCCGAATTTGGCAGCCGTAACCCATGTGGATGGTTCGGCCCGCGTACAAACCGTACGGCGCGACCAGAATGCGTTTTTCTATGACTTGCTGGCTGAGTTCAAATCGATCTCGGGCACCGGAGTTCTGTGCAATACTTCACTGAACTTCCGAAACTCCGGGTTTATCAACACCTCCAGCGATCTGGCGCATTATGCGCGGCAGGTCGGGCTGGATGGTTTTGTAGCAGGAAACACGTTTTACGAGATTATCGGCGGTTGAAGGTATCTATGTTCGGGCACCCGGACAAACAGTTCAATTCCGAGTATTGTGATGAAGAGTAATGAGTCTGTGTTCAGCACGTATCAAGGGAGGCCGGCAATGAGAACGGCCGATACTATTCACATAGAAAAACCCGATCTCATGTGGTGCGCAGTGATAGTGCTGCTGGCGGTGGTTTTGTTCTTTGCCGCAACTCCGTGGGGTATCGGGGTCCGTCCGGATTCGGCCTCATACCTTGGGTTTCCATTCTATTTTCAGGGGCATTCGCCAGGATACATCTGGGCAATCGATATCGTTGAAAGCCTTGGAATGGGCCCACTGACAGCGGCCACCGTGGTCAACCTGTCTTTCCTATGCCTGAACGCCTTGATGACGTTTGCACTGGCGCGCGGGCTGGGAACATCCCGTCTGATCGCCGGTTTTGCGGCGCTTTTGATCGTAACGTCTCCTTTGGTGTTTGAACTACATGTGACCGTCCTGTCCGAAGGGATGTTCATCTTTCTGATGCTGCTGACACTGGCACTGCTGAGCGTCTATGTTGGCACGGGTGCTGTGCGGTTTCTAATACTGGCCGGGCTTGTGTCGGTTCTGGTGTTCCTGACCCGTTTCAATGGCGCGCCTATTTGGGTCGTGGGGGTTTTGACACCCCTTTTTCTGGGACCACAGGGTATAAAAACCCGCTTGCTGCATGCCGGAGCCTTTCTGGCCGCGGTGATCGCCCCGCTGATGCTGTGGTCATACGTCGAAGCCGCAGCCGGTGGATCGGGACTTGGGCGAGAGTTTGCGTTTCTGGGCAACGCAACATGGGCCATTCTGATACAGGGCGCAAACTCGATCTGGGTGTCGTTCTTCCCGAATGTGGTGCCCGATATCCTGAAGATCGCTGTCAGCCTGGTTCTGATCGGTCTGCTGATCTGGATTGTCTGGCACGAAACCATGACCCGTGTGGTCAGGCGCGCGCCGGATGCGGATGACCGGTTTGCCACGTTCCCGCTGTTGGCGACTGTCTATATATTTGGTCATTTCGCGCTGCTGCTGTTGTCGATCCTGATCGAGCCAAATCTACCTTTGAAACCCTCGTATTTTGCGCCGGTCTATGTGCTGCTGATTATCATGGGATCCCACTACTGCGCACACTTTGTGGCGGGCGACGGCTTGCAGCGCTGGACCGGGCTGGCCCTGTTAGGGCTCGGCGCGTTGGTTCTGATCTCAAATATAGCCAGAACCGGAAATCTGATTACCGAGTTTCGGGAAGAGGGCATCTTTTTCGCAGGTCCAAAATGGTATCAATCGCCGCTGGCGGCTGAGATTAGCAAACTGGACCCCGAAACATTTGTGTATTCCAATGCCCCAGACGTGGTTCATCTGGTCACAGGGTACAAAACCACCTGGTTACCAATGAAATTCAACCGACGCACGGGGTTCGAAATCCCCGAGCGGCCCTATGCCAAAACGCTAGGTGAAATGCGGGAAGGTTTGGCAAATGGAACGGCCGTTGTTGCCTATTTCGATGATGTGACATGGCGGTTCTACCTGCCCACTCAGAACGAGTTGACGCAAGAACTGAACCTGACAGAGGTCATCCGTACAACAGATGGAACTCTTTTGAACACGTTGGGCAATTAACGACGTGCCGACCGGCCTGCCCTGCGGTTACACTTCCTCAACTTAACTAAGCTGAGGGGCGCGTCATGCTTATGACGAAAGCCGAACATGAAGTTGGCACCGGCGAAGCGCTCTGGCTGCAAGAGCTTGAGATTGCGGTGATCCTGCCCTGCTATAACGAGGCAGTTGCCATTGGCGAAACCATCGCGCAGTTTCGGGCAGCGCTGCCCGGCGCGACCATCTATGTTTTTGACAATAACTCTACCGACAACACCTCGCAGGTCGCGGGCGAGGCGGGTGCCGTGGTTCGCACCGAAAATCTGCAAGGCAAAGGCAATGTCGTCCGCCGGATGTTCGCGGATGTCGAGGCTGATGTTTATGTGATGGCGGATGGGGATGCGACCTATGACAGCGCCGCCGCGCCCCAGCTTGTTCAGCTGCTTGTGTCGCAGAACCTGGATATGGTGAACGGCGCACGTGTGAACAAAGAGACCGAGGCCTATCGGCGGGGACACAAGTTCGGCAACGCGCTGTTTACTGGCTTGGTCAAGTTCTTCTTCAGCGACAAGATCAACGATTTGCTGTCGGGCTATCGCGTGTTCAGCCGTCGCTTTGTGAAAAGCTTCCCCGCCCTATCGAACGGATTTGAGATCGAAACGGAACTGACGGTCCATGCCATGCAGATGCGCATGCCCATCGGCGAAGTTCAAACGAGCTATTTCTCGCGCCTGCCGGAATCAACCTCGAAGCTTTCGACTTTCAAGGATGGCTGGCGCATTCTCAAGATGATCAGTCTGTTGATCAAAGAAGAAAAACCTATGGTCTTCTTCATGTCGCTGGCTCTGATCTTCTTTCTTCCATCGTTGTCAGTGTTCCTATCGGTCTTGAACGAGTTCCTGCAAACCGGGATCGTCAGCAGGTTCCCATCTCTGATTGTGGCGGTTGCAGGGTTTGTGGCTGCTATGTTGTCGGTTGTCTGCGCCTTGATCCTGGATTCCTTGGCGCGCGGACGGCGCGAGATTCGGCGCCTGTCCTATCTGCAGTTCCCGGGTGTCACTCAGACAAACGCACCCAAAGAGTGACTTTGGGTGCAGTGCAGGTTCAGCCCAGAAGCTGGTTATAGATCTTGCACACCCCGTCAATGTGAATGGCCATCCCGAAATTCTCTCTGGCATAGCGCTGACCGGCGTCGATGATCCGCTCCTTAAACGCTGTGTCACTGTGCATCTGTTTAACAGGTTCGACAAACGCCTCGGCGTCGAAGGGATCAACAAGAAACCCGTTCTCGCCCTCCACAATCGCCTCGACGTTGCCGCCGTGCCGCGTGGCCACCACAGGGGTGCCTAGATACATGGTTTCAATCAATGTGCGTCCAAAGGGTTCATCCAATGCGGTGACCAGATTGGCGTCCATCGCGGCCATGTAACCGTCGATCGGCTGGCGGAAGCCCATGAAGTGAATCTGGCTATCCATCCAAGCCTCGGATGCCAGGTCTTTACAGGTTTTCTCCAGTTCACCGCCCCGCTCGCCGACGCTGCCAAACAGCAGGCCGTGCACCGGCACATCGGGCATGGCCTTTTGAATTGCAGCGACCGCTTTGACAAAATGATCAGGGCGTTTGCGCGGAACGTAATTTCCGAAATACCCCAGCAATAGCGCCTCGGACGGGAGGTTCAGTTCGGCCAACACGTCCTGCCGTGCTTGCGCGGGATCGGGCGGGTTGGGATTAAAATCGAACGGGCTGCGGATCACGGTGAACTTCTTATCCACCGACCGTACCGGCTTGCTGGGTTTCGAAAAATGAGAAACGCTGATGATATGGTCCGACAGGACCGGGGCCAGCTTGTTGATCCCAAAAGCGGTCGGGTCCTGCCGGTGATGCCAGATATGCTTACGACCGGACAGTTTCGTCGGCAGCGCCCAGTTTGAATGCATCCGACCTTCGTTCGTATGGACGATATCCGGTTTGATCCGCTTCAGAACCGAGATGAACCCCGGGACGCTGGACATCAAATACTTCACGGGCCCGCAATCCCCGTCATATTTGATCTGCCCGGGTGACATTAGAGCAGGCTGTTTAAGCACCTCATAGTCCAGCCCCAGTGATTTGGCGTACTCCCCCGCCAGACCATCCTGATAGTGCACAATAACATAAGGTTCGTATTTTGATCGGTCCAAGCCTGCGGCCAGCTTCATGGCCGAGACATGGCTGCCACCGATGACGGTGTCCCCTTCAAAAGGAAACAAGATTCGTTTGGTCATTTGTCTTCTCGTTAATCTTAGATCACTGGTAAATGCGGGGTCTTCGAACGTGGTTTCTTAATGTGTTGGCGATCCCCTACTGCCGCGCCAGATGTGACCGGATGGCAAAGATGCATCCCGTCGTCCAGACGATGTTGAAAACCACATGGGAGAGGGCGACACCCTCGATCCCCAAGACATAAAGCAACGGTATGAACGACAGCGCAAATATGCCGGTCGCCACCATTGTTGTCCGCACCAATGCCCGATCCAGCCCCATGCTCAGCATGGTTGGATTTAATGACAACCCGCCCAGATAGATCACCGCCGCAAACATCAGAATTGTCATAACCGGAGCAGCGCCCGCAAATTCGGCCCCGAACAGCAAGACCGCGAGATCAGACATTTTCCACGCCAGCGGGATCGAAATCACCAGCGACACGCTCAACATCACCAGCGAGACATAGCGCACAAGTTTCCAAAACTTGGTGAACTCCTCAGCAGACCATAGCCGCGTCATCTCAGGGTACAGGACCTGTCGGATCGGGCCGCCGATACGCACGATATTCGTCATGATACGTTTGCCGACTTGATAGAAACCAACCGAGGTAACATCCAGCAGCGCCCCCACGACAAGCACGTCAAGCCGTTGGGTTGATTGCCGCAGCACCACGTTGAAGTTCGAATTCCACAAAAACCGCAGGAACCGGGGGTTCTGCTTTAGCGCAGTTCTGAGGCTCAACCGCATAAAGCTCTGTACCCCCCGCCGTTTCAGTTCGCGCAGCGCAAGGCAGAAGGCAACAAGGCCAGTCAAAACTTGATGCATCAGCATCAGTGCCAGAAACGCCCAAAGTCCCAGATCCAGCAGGAACACAATGATCGTACCCACAAGGCGCAAACCGGCGACCACCATGTCTGACACCGCCAGCAGATCAAACCGGTCATGAACGCGCAACACTGCAATACCGGTCGGCCGCAGCGACAGGAACAATCCCAAGGCTACAAGAACGATATAGGTTGAACCGGCGTCTTCGGGCAGGCCGATCAGCGGGGCGAGAAACGGTGCAAGCAAGATGGCGATTGCGCCTGCCAGAAGGCCTCCCAGAATATCTATGACAACCGACAGTTTGATCAGATGCGCAAAGCGGTTTGTATCCTCCTCGGTCAGCGCGTCGCTGCCGTACTTGATCACGGCCTGCCACGGTTCCAGCCGACACAGCCGGTCAAGAACCTGCACATAAGCATCAACCAAAGCCAAAATCCCCACTGCAGCAGGGCCGACCGCACGCGCGGTGATGATCAGAGTCAGCAGCCCAAACACCGCGATGAGTATCTGGGACAAGAACAACCAGGACATGTTCTTTGCAAGCCGCCCGATCAGGGATTTGGCGTCAAAACGGATCATGGTCTTGATGGATGTTCCTTCCGGGTGTTGCCCCGGGCACCTGAACTTAACATGGTGCAAAACAACCTTGGCACTCGTCTCAGGTCAAATACCTTTCATCACTCATTAAATTTCAAATTTTGGCGATTCCAAACTGTTACTTGTTCTATCATTTTGTTTTTTGGACTTGTATCCTTTTACAAAAGCGAAGTTTGATAACGAAATCCAGTCCTGTTTTTGGAATCCTGTTTTCCACAAAGAGAGCTTACAATAGGGGCCGGTGAATGCAGAGGGGAAAAGTCGTGAAGACTTGCCTTTTTGGTGCGAACGCGTTTGGTTGCGATTTGAATTTGGGTATTGATTAACACCATATGGAACAAGCAAAAGTTCTCATACACATTGGGTACCACAAGACCGCGACATCTGCATTGCAAAAGCAGTTGTTTTCGGCAGCTGATGGGCCATTTACCACCCCGCCGGGTGAGCCAAAATATGTCTTGTCGAATAGATTCGTATTACCGCAACCTTTAACATTTGATCCTGACGCGGTTCGTGAACAATACGCTGATTTTCTGGATACTGCCCACGGATCAGGAAAAGTCGCCGTGTTCTCGCACGAACGATTTTCTGGCTATCCGGCGACCGGCGGATTCGACAGCCCGATGATCGCTGAACGCCTGAAGAAGACATTCCCGGATGCGCATGTGCTGATCGTCTTCCGCGAACAACTCTCCAGCATCCTGTCGATGTACAGCCAGTACATCACCGATGGCGGGCATAAATCGTTCAAACGATACATCGCTCAGGTCGAACCAATGATGCGCCGCGTGCCCATGTTCAGCCCGGAATTCTATCACTACCATCGCCTGTTCAAATACTATCAAACGCTGTTCGGAGAAGACCGTGTGCATGGGCTGACATATGAACAGTTCGTCCGGGATTCAGACGCGTTTGTTGCGCAGCTTTGCGGCGGATTGGGTGTTGAAGCCCCAAAACAGCAGTTCGACCGTACCAACACCAAACGATCGCAAAGCTTTCAGGTGCTTCAGCGGGTGGTTAATCGGACGCTTAGCCGAAACCAGCTCAGCGCCGGAGCATTCGTTCCTTTGCCGAACGCATCCCGTAGATTCGGCAAGCTCAGTGGCCCACTCAGCCGGATTTTCCCAACCGCTCTGGATACTATGATCGAACGGCGCACGGCCAAATATGCTGCTGAACAGTTTGATGGGGCCTTCGCCGAGTCCAACGCTGCTTTGCAAGAACTGACAGGGCTGGGCCTTGGCCAATACGGGTATCAGATGCCCGATCGCCAGTAGACCTAACCCTATCCAACCCCTGATAAAGCAAATGACCAGCACCCCAAATGCTGGTCATTTTTTCGAGTGAGTGATAGTGCCCGAAGGCGCCACCGGTATTTATCTCAGGTTGAACCTAACTTACCAAAGCTTGTGGGCCGCGGATATTAGGGGAATCCCGTAGGTTTGATGATTTTCCCCAAAAAAACCGATTATCATGCTGTAAATAGTCAACTATTTACAGCACTCCGTATGACTTTACGCGCAGGTCAGATGTTCACTCGGAAGATGAGTAAAGCTGTTGATCCGGTCGCAGCAGACCCATTTTGCGCAGCAGAATGGTGTTGATACGCCGGACATCAAAAACGGCCTCAGCCCGGCTGCGGGAGGCCTGCCCCATCTGCGGAATCAACTCGGGGCTTTTCAAAAAACGTGCCATGGCTTGGCTCAACGATTGCGGATCACGCATCGGAACCACAAAACCGGTCTCGGCTTCAATCACCGGGTCGGCACATCCAGGCGCGTTTGTTGTTACAACCGCACGCCCTGTCGACATCGCTTCGAGGATCGTGCGTGGTATTCCTTCGCGATAGGCCGATGGCAGCACAAAGACCGAACAATTGCGCAGGTAAGGTCTGACGTCATCTGTTTCGCCCAGATATTCGATCACGCCTTCCCGTTCCCATTGATCGATTTCTTTCTGCCCAACAGAATCCGGATTGGCATCCTTAGGGCCCAGCAACTGGAACCGCGCCTGCGGATAGTCGCGTTTCAAAAGCCGGGCAGCTTCGACGTAGTCAAAAACGCCCTTTTCCTTCAGCAGGCGCGAAATCATAAGAAAGACTGGCGGGCCATCTGGTGGATCAGATGCCGCGTATTTATCAAGATTGACGCCCGACCCTGGCACAACGCTCAGCCGTGTGCCCTGCCCGACCATGCGACGATCTTTGAACTCCTGCTCGTCAACGGTGTTATAGACCAACAGCTCATCCACACCCCGTAAGGACAGTCGGTACATATTGGCAGACAAGGCACGGACGGCACGACGTTTCAAGCTGGTGTTCTGCGCGTTGAACACATAGCCCAAGCCTGTGCACATCGCGTATTTCTGCGGAACCCCAGCCAGGCGCGCGGCCAGACAGCCATAGATGATCGGCTTCATGGTATAGGCAAAAACGGTATCTGGCGCGAAATCGGCAAAGATCTGGCGCAAGCTGCGCAGCGTTTTCAGATCAGCTATCGGGTTCATCCCGGTTCGTGCCAGCGGGAAATGTACGAATTTCACTCCGATCTCGTGCAACGCTTCTTCACTGGGCGCGTGACGTTCCGGGCCGCAGGCGATCACTTCGGCGCGCATCGACAACTCGCGCAGCAGATCATAGCGAAAATTGATCAGCGACGAGGTCAGATTGGCCACAACCGCGATCTTGCGCATCGGAGCGTCTTGTTCAGCTGTCATTGTATTCACAGTTTGCAACACGGCACACTCCGATCCGCCAATGTGACGATCAGGCTGGTCTTGGTTGATTTGGTGCTGAAATAACTCACCCGGAGAAACCTTCGCTGTGTCAGTGCGCAGAATTGGCCTTAGGCCACATCGTCAATTGTTTCGTCCCACTCTGCAAGGATGTTGTCGGGGGCCAACCAGACCCTGCTTTCCAAATCCGCATCGCGCATCTTCTTCAACAGCTCAGGCGATGAGGACAGGCGCAAAACGGCTTGCGCCAGACCATCCACATCCTCGGGCGGAACCAGCAATCCGTTTTCCTCGGGCCGTATCAACTCGCGCGGGCCATATGGGCAATCGAACGAAACTAGCGGCAAGCCCGTGACTGTGGCTTCGGCCAGCACATTGGGGAACCCTTCATAACGCGATGAGAAAACCAGAATGTCGGCATTGTCCATCCATTCACCCGGCGCAGCACTGGAGCCTGGCATTGAGACGACATCTCCAAGCTGCAGCCTATCCCGCTGCGCCTCCAGCGCTTTGCGCGCGGGGCCTTCGCCATAGATGGTCAGTCTTGCACCGGGATTGCCCGCCAGGATTTGCGGCATGGCATCAAGTAGCAGATCAAATCCTTTTTGGTGATCCAGACGCCCCACCGCGACAAGATTTGACGATCCTGTGCCAAGATGTTCGCGCGCGCCGGTGGGCAATGCGCAAGGGTTTGCGATAATCCGCGCCTTGCGCTGTATCGCGCGGGGCAAATCCTCGCTGGCGCGCTGTGTTTGCATTACAACCGCGCGGGCCCGCCGCGCCAGCAGGTTCTGAGCATGACGCCAGACCGGATTGGCGGTCTGCGCGCGCGGGTTGTTTCGTTCGGATATGATTACCGGGGTCGCACGATCCAGCGTTGCAATCAAGGTCAGCACGTTGATCTTGGTCAGGAAGCTAATGATGACATCTGGGGCAACCTGTTGGACCACTGATCGGATGTGGCGCAACCGATCCAATTGCCCGCCACCCGCTTGTGCGACGTGAAGCGTAACCTCGTCGGGAAACGGGAAATACGAACCACCTGGTGGCATGGTCAGCCCAGCCACGTGAACCTCATCCCCACGCTCAGCACGATGCGCGGCCAAAATGGATACGATCTTCTCCGCTCCGCCGGCGCCGAAACCACCCTGAATGATTAGGATCTTCACGCGGTGTTATCCTGACATCTTCTTGCGCGGTTCTTCGGTCTCGCGCAGGGGCTGTGTCAGAGGCTGATCGCTGGGTCCGGGTCTGTTGAGTTCATGTTCGACAATAGGGCGATTCAGATCTTTGGATTGCAGGAAGATACGACCGATGTATTCCCCCAAAATACCCAGGAACATGGCGTTCAACGTCATCGATAACAGCAGCAAGATCGTGGTGGTCGCAAAACCAGCTGGCCATTCGGCACCAAAAACCAGCTTGGCAATCAGATAACCCACCATCAGCAGGAACATCGAAAGACCGACCGTCAGGCTGATCATCGACGCCAGCCGCAGGGGCAACAACGAGTGGTTGATCAACCCATCAACGGCCAAGGACAGCATCGCTCGGAACGGAAATTTGGATTCTCCGGCGGTACGCGCCACGCGATCATATTCAAATCCGACCTGATTAAAACCCATGCCGCTGATCAGACCCCGGACATAGGGTGAGCGGTCATCGACCCGGCGTAGCTCATCCAGAATGCGGCGGTCGGTCAGGCGAAACTCACCCGCATTGCGCGGTAGATCATCATCGCTGATCATGTCGATCAACGCATAAAAGGCGCGCCGGGCCCAGGCCACCAATGGGCCATCCGGCAGGCTGCGGCGAATGCCGTAAACCACGTGATTGCCCTGCCGCCAAAGGTCCAGCATCTGCGGGATCAACTCGGGCGGATCCTGCATGTCACAGTCCAGCTGCACCGCACAAGCTCCGTTGGCCGAGCGATAGGCGGTCAGGACCGACGCCTGATACCCCATGTTTCGCGCAAATCGGATGACACGAACGCGCGGGTCCTCTTTGGCGATCTCGGACAGGATCTCGAATGTACGATCTTCCGAATGGTTGTCGGTAAAGATGATCTCGGGCTCATACCCGTCGAGCCCGTCAAACACCTGAATGACTCGGTCATAGGCCGTCCGCACGTTGTCTTCTTCGTTATAGGCCGGGATAAGTATAGAAACGAGTGTCATGAAACCGATCCTGTCAGTGTCGCCTGCGCGCGCATAGCCCATTCGACCGTCTGCTTCAGCCCATCCTGCACATTGGTTTCGGGCCCCCAGTCATAGCTGGATTGCATCAGACCGGGATGGTTGATCAAATCGATTGGCGCACCAGTGGGAGAACCAAACTGTAGCAAATCCTTAGGCGCGTTCGAGAGGCCCTGCACCATCTTGGCCACATCCCGTACCTTTGTCGCCACACCTGTACTGATATTGACGACCGGGCCGGCGGCCTTCGGGTCAGACCCCAGCATCAACAACCCACGCACGGCGTCATCGACATAGAGCAAATCGCGCGCATCGTCGGGGCGGCCGATCTGGGCTGGTTTGTTGGTTAGCAAGCTTTCAATCAGGTAAGGCACCAGCTGCTGCCCGGTTTGACCTGGGCCATAAGTCAGGGACAAGCGCGCCGTCACTGCCGGGAATGGCAGGCGGGGCTGCAACATCTCAAGATATTTTGTGCCGGTCAGCATCGAAGTGCCATAGCTGTCACGAGGCTTTTCACACTGTGTTTCGAGATAGGGAACCGGGTTGTCCCCATATTCTGCAATCGTGCCCAAACGTACAAATGCACCCGGGGGTGATTCACATTCCGCTGCAGCACTCAAAACTGACAGAATGCTGTCGACATTTTCCCTCAGGCTAGCGGACGCATCACTCAGATCCGGAGTATTCGGAATGCGGGTTTTTGCAGCCGCGTGAAACACCAGATCTGGCTGGGCCTCGTGAAACGCTCGCGCGACTGCGGCAGTGTCGGTCAACGCTACCCGAGCCAAATGGATATTCGCAGCCACATCAGCCAACCGATCAATGCCTGATCCCGGGCGGACCAATGTGGTCACCTCATCCCCACGAGCAACGCAGGCCCGCACCAGATGCGAACCGATAAAGCCGTTTGCGCCGGTGATGAGCACACGCATCATGACTACTGTGCGCCTCGGTAATGCGAGACCGCCTCTTTCGGTTGCAGGATCGCATCGGACTTACGCCCAAGGAAAAACACGCCACTGGCCCCGTCAACACGATAGGGTTCAGGGATCAAGCGATCCAGATATTGCGCCCAGAAGACACAAAGCTTGGCAATCTTGCCCGCCGTACGTGACCGGAACAGGCCGCGGAACAGATAATCGACGGACCACATAAACTGCACACCGGGCCCCGCGCTGGCACCCGAGTCGATCCGATCGAATGCGCGGAACAGATAGCGGTGGCCGCTTTCGGTGAAGCGGGTAAAGTCATAGGCCCCTTCATGGACCTGCTGCAGAAACGGGGTTTCCGCATAGATCAACCCACCAGGCTTGAGCACGCGATGAATCTCGGCCGCGACCTGGCGGGGGTCCAGCACATGTTCCAAAACAGCCTGAACGATCACGCCATCAAATACGTCATCCTGCATCGGGATGTCATGGGCATCGGCAACGAACTGGATGTTCGGCGACTGGTAGATGTCGAAGGCAAAGATCTGAACACTGGGGTCTTCGTAGAGCTTCCCCATCCCCTGCCCGACACTGCCACCCCCCACGATCAAAACGCGCGGGTTTGGATTCAGCGCCTTAATCTCGGATAAAAACCGATCCACATTGCGCAATGTCACCTGTTTGATAGGTGACGCCAGCCGTTTCAACAGCTTCACCGGCCCGCGATAGCTGCGCCGGTGAATCTGCGATTCCACTTCGATATCCGTGGGCTTGGGGGGCTCGATGACCGAGGTTTCATAGTTCACAAAGACCGGCACCGCGCCATTGACAACGCAAGGGCCGGTGCCCTGTTTGAAATCATCCCGGATCAGATCCCGGATCGCCTCGGTCGGGGCTAGTGGCATCAGGACGCCTCCCGCGAGAGCCCGGCAACATGAGGCTGCAGGAATTCTGTCAGCTTTTCATGCATGTAGTCGATATGCGCTTGCGTCAAACCATGGTGACAGGCAAGCAGAACACCCCCGCGCATCACTTCGTCTGAGACCGCGTAACCCGCAGGATCGGTGCGGTATTCAACACCTTTCATGGCTGGTTGCCGCAGAATGTTTCCGGTGAAGACCGGGCGGGTCTGGATATCGGCGGTTTCCAGGAAGATCTGCATCTCGCGCCGGGTAAAGGGCGCGCCATCGCGGATCGTAACCGGGAAGGACAGCCAGCCTGTACGCGACCCCGGCAGTTGATTGGGCAGGATGAACCATTCTTCATATTGCTTGAAGAATTCCAGATGTGCAGCAAACGCTTCTTCACGCAGACGGATATTGTTGTCCAATTTACCCAACTGCACCAAGCCAAATGCGGCGCTGATTTCCGATGGCTCAAGATTAAAGCCCAGAGCTTCGAACAGGAACTTGGCATCATAATCAATGCCGTCCAGCTGCACGTTGAACCGGTTCTCAATCGCCTCAGATTCAACAAACAGGGATGAGCTACGCCCCCAAGACCGCATCAGCAGCGCCTTGCGCGCCAGTTCGTCATCATTGACACACAGCATTCCGCCATTGCCGGCCCCGTTGATCACGTGGCTGCCATAGAAGCTGGTGGTCGAGACGTCGGAATACACGCCTGTGCTGGCGCCATCCATCTGCGCGTCCAACGTATCGGCACTGTCTTCGATCACTTTCAGTCCATGCGCATCCGCCAACTCGCGGATTTTGCGCCAGTCCGGCAGGTTGCCGATCAGCGATGGGATCATCATGGCCGACGTGTTCGGCGTGATCATCCGTTCGATCTGATCCACATCGATGTTGTAGGTGCCCACTGCGGCATCCACGAATGCCGGGATCAGACCCTTGCGCACCAACGGCGCCACGGTCGTCGCAAATGTCAGGGCGGGCGTAATGACTTCACTGCCTTCCGGCAGGTCCAGAATCTCAACCGCCAGATAATTTGCGGACGAGCCCGAGTTTGTCATGATGCCGTGGTTCTTGGCAAAAAGCTTGGCAACCTTAGCCTGCATCTCGCGCACCTTGGGGCCCATTTGGGTCGATGTTTTCAGAACCTCGACAACGGCGTCGATCTCTTCCTGGCCATGGACGGTTTGCCCGTAGTTCACTCTCATAAAAGGCACTCCTCAAAAATACGCAGTTTACTGTGCGGCGACTGGGGTCGCGTCATGTGTTTCAGATGTTGTCAGGGTTTCGAAGTATTCGATCTGTGTCGCGGTGACCTGTGCCATGTTCTTCCCCGCAGCATGGGCTTTGTACCAATCTGCGGTCAGGTTGATGGCCCCTTGTAGCGTCAACTGAGGACGCCAGTTCAGGCGCGTTTGAGCCTTGGTGCTGTCCAGTCGCAGGATACCGGCCTCGTGCGGCGCATCGGTGATCTGATCGGGGAAGCTGAACATAGGTGCTCCATCACCCCAGGCGCGCTGGATCATGTCAGCCAACTGGCGCACATCTACGGTGCTTGAGACATCCGGGCCGAAATTCCACGCCCCGGCATAGGGCGCACCGTCTGTCAGCATCTTTTCGGCGACGCGCAGATAGCCTGAAACAGGCTCCAGAACATGCTGCCACGGGCGCACGCTGGCGGGGTTGCGGATGACAACTGGCTCGCCGTTGGCCCAGGCGCGAATGATATCGGGGACCAGGCGATCCTCGCCCCAATCACCGCCACCAAACACGTTCCCGGCTCGCACGGTCGCCAGTTGCGGGCCGCTCGGATCGGAAAAGAAGGAATGCGCATAGGACTGGGCAACAAGCTCGGTTGCGGCCTTGGAAGCGCTATAGGGATCCTTGCCGCCCAGCGGGTCGTTTTCACGATAGCCCCAGACCCACTCGCGATTATCATAGCATTTGTCGCTGGTGATCACGATCACTGCCTTAAGCGACGGCATCTTGCGCGCAAGCTCCAGCACATTGGCCGTGCCCTGCACGTTGGTGGCAAAGGTATCTGCCGGTTCCCGATAGGATTTGCGCACCAGCGGTTGTGCCGCCATGTGGAACAGGACCTCGGCATCGACCCCGTCCAGCGTGCTGGACAGAGCATCAGGCTCGCGAATATCGGCAAACCGGCTGTCGGTGGCCTGAGCCAGATCGCAGCTGTCATAGAAGCATGGGCCGGGCTCGGGCGGCAGCGACAATCCCGTCACCTGCGCGCCCAATCGCTGCAGCCACAACGACATCCAGCCGCCCTTGAACCCGCTATGGCCGGTCACAAGGACACGGCGGCCATTGAACTGGCCGCCGAACATCTGATGCTGATGTGCAGTCATTTTGCCCTCAGATTGCAACCGGGTATTCGGCTGAAGATTGATCGCCGAACTGCATCCAGGGTGGCGTTTCCTCTTCGCTGAGCGCGTTCAGCGCGTTGCGATCACGGATCGTGTCCATCGGATGCCAGAACCCATCATGACGATACGCCATAAGCTCTCCGTCCCGGGCCATTTGCGACAGAGGCGACTGTTCCAGCGGCTCATTGTCGTCGACCATGTAGTCCATCACACCCGGTTCGAACACAAAATACCCGCCATTGATCCAGGTCTCGCGGCGGCGCACTTTTTCGGTGAACGCATCCACCCGGTCACCTTTAAGTTCGATGTTGCCGAACCGCGCAGGCGGCTGCACTGCTGTGACGGTTGCCAGCTTCCCGTGAGATTTGTGGAAGTCAATCAAGGCGTTGATATCGATATTACCCAGACCGTCCGAATAGGTGCACATGAATGTCTCACCGGGGTCCAGCCATTCTTTCAGGCGACGAATACGCCCGCTGGTCATGGTGTGCGCGCCGGTGTCAACAACCGACACATTCCAACCCCCCGGTGCCGACGGCACCAGTTTCAGCTCACCTGTATCCAAAGCAACCGAAATGTTGTTTGCGATCAGGTGATAATTGGCAAAAAACTGTTTCAACAGAAGGGCTTTGTACCCTGCGGCAACAACAAAATCACGGTGGCCGAAATGGCTGTAAATATCCATGACGCGCGCGATAATTGGGCGGCCTCCAACCTCAACCATTGGCTTAGGAATCGCGACCGTTTCTTCGGCCAAACGCGATCCCAATCCTCCTGCCAGAAGTACTGTTTTCATCTGTGCTACTCCCTCAAAATACCTTTAACTAAATTTCAATGTTACGTCGGGGTTAAGGCGGATTGCCCATTGTTGCTCGGGCGGGGTGGGTGGTGCATGCGTTCAATCTGCCACTCCCGCGCGCTTGGAGTATATCACACCTTTTCCGTAACGGTTATTTAACCCGTCTTTTGGCACCGCGGCGTAGCCATTTGTTTGCGCATATCGCAACAATGGTGCCTCAAGTGTGGAATCATATCCCAAAAGGAAAGCGGAGGGCGGATTGGAATCAAACAGGGCGATCAGATCATCTGCTCCAGCCATGACATAGTGCTGCGCCAGTTCGGGGTCTGTGTAGGGCGCGATACGATAAGCGAAGGGGCCAGTGGCCAGTTCAGCATAGACCGGCAGGTGGGCTTCCAGTGGATAAAGCGGCATCAGCGTCGCGACCGGACCGTCCGGGATCTCACTGTCTGCGACCACGTCCTGCAAGGCTTGAGCGCCTTTTGCGATGCGGGCGGCCGTAAAGCTGTCTGGCTTCGCAAGATTCAACAGCCCCGGTGCCAATCTCGGTGCTCCCAGCAGTACCATCAATGCGAAACCCGCCGCACAGAGAGGTGCAATAGCCGTACGTTTTTCAGCGGGAACAATGCGATAGACTAAAGCCCCTAAAAGGGGAACAGCAATCAGCGGCAGGATATAATATTGAGGAAAACCGGGTGTCGGCACAAAGCTGAACAGCGCCGTTATGCCCAGCAGGGCCAGAACCAGTATGATCTGACCTGTTCCATGCCCCAGACGCACAGCATTGGCGCCAGCCAGTGCGGCAACGAAGAATACGGCCATCAGTCCAACCAAAGCCGCACCCCCGAACCAGGTTGCATAGGCCAGCAGGACCTTGCCACCGATCCCCATGGCCAGCCCAGGCTCGGACGCGGCGTTGGCTTGCCAATAGGCCACATGCGGGCCGGTGTGAAATTTCAGTATATGCGCCAGAAAATCCGAAGGGTCAGAGGCCAGATACCAGAACAAGGGAATGGCCCCGATCAAACCGCCGATCAGCACCGGCAGAACGACCCTGCGTAGACGAGCTGCTAACGGCAGATGCCAAGGCAGCAGGAACGCGGCGATTGCAACCGGTGGGATGAACATCGCAGCACTGACCTTCATACCCGCTGCAATCGACAGGCAGAGACCGGACAGCACCAGCCAAAGGAAGCCGGGGCGATCCCTGAGTGTCTGGACAATAAACAGGCCCAGCCCCCAAGCGGCAAAGGGCAAGGGCAACAAGTTGTTGCTTGCGGCCATCCCCGCCTGAGCCTGCAGCGTTTCGTTGACCACAAGCGTCACAACAAAGAATACCGCCAGAAGGCGTGAGCCGGAAATCCGCCAGGTCGCCCAGCCGATGCCCGAGGCCAGTAACAACCAGGCAAAAAACTGTCCGAAACGGGCCGAGGCCAGAAGGCCCTCGCCCCCGAACAGCAGGTAGAACCCCCTGTAATACCAAGCAGAATTGGGAACATGGTTATAGAAGAAATCGCTGTAAAGGCTCCAATAACCCAAAAGTTCAGCTGGGGGCACGAACATCAGTTCGTCCCGACGCAGGCCATACCCCATGATACGTCCGTAGAGCGCCGCAAACAGGACAACCAAAACGCCAATCGTTACAACCCGCATCAACAGGCTACCACCAGAGCGCACCGTTGTATGGATGTCCGAATCCACGCTCAGGCCTGGGTCAGCGGAATGGGTCATTGCTCATCTTTCTGCGGGTTAGCACGCAAAGCACGTGAGATCAGACCATATGACAAAACAACAGTCGGCCCCAGCGCAATGCCCTGCGCCAGATAAGCATCAAAGCCGAGCTGTAGCAAAGCCCACAGCAGCACGGCGTTAAACGCGTAGACGATGACATAGGACAGCGCGTAGTGCGGCAGCCGCCCATAGCCCTGTACGTAGAACACGAAACGACCATGGACCTGAAAGTTCCAAAGAACCCCGACGATGAACTGGATGGCAAGCGCCACCTGAGGGTGAGCGCCAAACCAGACCAGTATCGAAAATACGGCATATCCAAACAGCGTGTTGATCACACCGGCCCCGATAAACCGCAGGATCCGGTCCCACCCGTGCTGGGTGGGAGTGATCACGCCAGATTGACTCAGTTCTGACATCTTATGAAACGCTCGTAAGAGCCCTTATTTACTCGTAACACACACGGCTTGGGTCAAAGCCGACACAACAATAACTTCAAACAATAGCTTTAGCGGCCACCGACGGTTTCCAAAGCATCGGAGTTTGCAAAGGCACCGACCATCTTCTCGGTCGGGATCGCGGTGATCTTCGACTTGGTCCGGGGTTTGATCAGATCCTTGGTTTCGATCGGACGCAGACCGTTGACGCCATAACCTGGCACCAGCTCTTTCAGCAGCTTTTTAACGCCCAGATCATCGCCATCCAGTGCAGCCTGTTCCAGCTTGAGTATCATAGCACGCAGACGCGCAACCGAGACACCTTCGGGGATCGCTGAAGCCACACCCGGGATGCCGCTTTCGCGATGCTCTTCGGTCACATCAAACAGCTCCTCATACAGCTTTTCGCCTTTGCGAATACCGATGAACTTGATGTCGATGTCCTTGTAAGGAACCAACCCCGCCAGACGGATCATACGCTCGGCCAAATCAACGATTTTCACCGGGCGACCCATGTCCAGAACAAAGATTTCGCCGTGGCTGTTTTCCAGGTTCAGACCTTTGGCTGCCGCAACCAGCGTCAACTGCACGGCCTCACGAATGGTCATGAAATAGCGTTCCATCTTCGGGTCAGTGACCGTCAGCGGGCCGCCTTCCGAAATCTGGCGCTGGAACAGTGGGATCAGCGAACCCGACGAGCCCAGAACGTTACCAAACCGGACCGAGAAGAAGCGCGTGGCCTCATCAGTGCCGTTGGTTACACGATCCTGCGCCTGAGCGTAGAATTCCGCAACACGCTTGGTTGCGCCCATGACGCTGGTGCTGTTCACGGCCTTATCGGTCGAAACCTGCACCATCGCAATGGCACCTACGTTGCGCGCAGCATCGGCGACGTTACGCGTACCGATCACGTTGGTCAGAACACCTTCGCACGGATTCAGCTCGACCATCGGTACGTGCTTCAATGCAGCCGCGTTGAAGACCAACTCGGGACGGTGACGTTCGAAGATCTTGTTCACACGGTCAGCGCTTCGAATATCGGCAACATAGATGCGGCGCGAAACTTCGGGGAAGTTCTGGCTCAGGTCCATGTCGATCGAGTAAGCATTGTATTCCGTGTTTTCGATCATGACGATTTCCGCCGGCTCGAACGAGGCGATCTGACGGGTCAGTTCGCTGCCGATCGATCCGCCAGCACCGGTGATCAGAACACGGCGATCCTTAAACATCTCGCGCAGCATAGAACGCTCGACCGCCTTTTGTGGGCGATCCAAGATGTCTTCGGGGTTCACGGTCCGGATACCGTTGCTTTCGGTGCCCAACTCTTCCAAACCGGTCAAGCGCGACACAGGAATGCTGTTGGCTTCGGCCCAACGGGTCAGTTTGCGGATACCATCGCTTTCGAAATGGGTAACCGGCTCAGTCAATAGAATACGCTGAGGCAAGTTGTCATCAAACTTCAGCCGCTCGATCACGGCGTCTGCATCCAGCAGCGAGCCGATGATCTTTACGTCGTGAAAGTACAGGCCTTGCGTGTTGCGGGCGTCATCAATGATGCCAACGGGTTCATATTTTGATTCCGTGTTGCGCAGCGAACGAACAAACAGGTCACTGCTGGCACCGGTGCCAACAAGGATCACCGGGATTTTGCCATTGTCACTTGCGGTGCAGCCCTGAACCTTGCGCTTGAACTCGGTGCTGCGGGCAATGATGCGCAGGCTGCCCAGTGCAGGCACGATCAGGAAGAATTGAATGACATAGACTGCAAGCGGAACTTGGGATGTGACTGCAGCCGCCATGCCAAACAGGGCCAGCGTTGCAACACAGAAGAACGACGCGCGCACGATCAGTGCCACATCACGTAGCGACGTGGACCGGGTGTGACGCTTATAAATGCCTGACATCGGCAGGATCGCCAACGCGATCAGGCAGGACATCAATACCAAAGGAATCAGTGCCGCAGACGCTGCCGCAGGCAACGTGCCCCCGTTGGCCAACACCACAGCCATCACAACGGAAATGGCCGAGGCTACAACATCACCAATCACCAAGCGACGGTTTGCGCTCAGCTCAATAAGTTTTTGCTTCAATGTGGATCCGATGTCGCCCAATTTCAGATCGGGTTCGATCGCAGTATCTTTAACAGATCCATTCTTGAGCTTAACCAACTCACGCTCATACATACTCAGTACTCCGGCGTATAAATTGCCCACTACTACCCGACCCAGCAGGACAGATCGAAAACAGCCGATCAGCCGTCAAAGCCGCACTCACACGCCAGCAGAAACCACTTGCCGGCAAGTTCGATTATTTTTGTAAGGTCCCCCTAGACCGGCTCAGGTTTGAAAATCATCAGACCCTTTGCCACAACCCTTTCTCACTCGTACGAACCAAACTACAATATTCAGCAGCCAACATGGCCACTAAGGTTTCAATATGATTAAAATCTAACATAGCCAACACCAGAGCAAAACGCTTTTTTCACGTTTCCGGCATCGTTTGACCAAAGAAATGCCCTATTTCCCAATGTTCGCACAGCATTCGGTCTGTTTGAGAACTTTTTGTAAACATCTGATCGGACAAGACGCGCCCCACGAATTGGCGTCTTTGTTTCCAGACCGGAAACGTAGTGTGACTTATGGCACATAACAAAGCTCAATTGATTCGAGCCATTTCAAGCGGTTTGGCACTGCCCCAGGCCTCAGTGATTCCGGGTTCAATCTCGTCGATCTTGGTCATGTCCTCGCTATAGAACTCAGCAAGGCGGCGCGACAGATCTTCTGACAGCGGCGGATACTGTACCTGACGGGCAACCGCATTGCGCAAAGACCGAACCGGCCAGGTGTGACGAACAGGATCAATGACAGAACGAACCGGTCCAAGGATCTTGCGCAACGGCAAAGGCACCATAGCAGCATTCTTGTCCTTTACCTTTTTCTTAACCGGCGCTTCCAGCTTGCCGGTCAAATTAAGATGCGCGCGTACCTTTTCCAGGTTCCCAATTGGATTGCGGCGAATATCCTCATAGGCCAGCAATAGGATTTGCTCGGCCGGGAACAGATCATAGAACCGTGCCAAATGATGCGCATAACGCCCATCGGACAGGAATCGTTGGTCCGCCGCATACGCGGGATTCAGATAGTCTTCGATACGGTCCGTAACCTCTCCACGACGGAACAGCATGCAATAATCCGAATATGCGCGCTGCACCGGATCACGCATTTGCAGGATCAGCCGCGCATTCGGAGCGAAATCCCGAATGCGCTGCGCGGCCTCGGGCACTGTCAGATAAGAATTCGACTTCTCGCCGATCAGCGGCGCCTGTTCACATCCATCGAACTGATCCCGATACCAAGCCAATCCTTTGTCGTATTCTCTTGAAAAGAAATGCAGCTCGGGCCCTGGCATATAGATAGCCGGGGTTTGTGTCAGCGAATGCTGCAACCACGTGGTCGCACATTTCGCAGCACCTATGATCAGAAAATCGACCGGTCTGTCAGCGGGCAATGTCATGATGAAACTCGTTAACTAAATTCCCTGGGACCGAGGCCCACTTAGTTTCTATACTCAATTCGACGTAATAACCGTTTTCCTGACAACCTCGATTGTATCCCCCGGTTGCACCGGATCGGTTCCCTTTACACGCTGCGTTTGCGTATTACCCCCACGGGTAACAATAAACTCAATGGTTGTCTCGCTGGCGATGTCATCCTCGCTCAGATACCCGGCGGCAGCCAGTTCACCATGCAGGGTCGACGCGGTTTGCAACCGGGTCTTCAGCGACGCGAGTTGGCTTTCAACCTCATTCAGTTTCACCAATGCATCTGAACGCGCCGTGTCATCCAGTTGTAACTCATCTCGCTGCGCACGGTTGAGGTCCTGCCGCGCGACCAGCAACGCAACCTCCTGATCCAGACGCTTCGACTCCAGGTCGTTCAGCGCATTGGTCATCGCGGTAACTCGGTTCGACGCAGTCAGCCCCTTTTCCCTAAGAGAGTTGAGATTCTCCAGCTCTTTCGAGACGTTAGCGATCTGCGTGTCGCGCAATTCAAGCTGCTGTGTCAGGCTTTCGATTTGTTCTTTAAGAAGGGCTTGCAGGTCCCTGATCCGTTCACCCTGCCCTTCACGTGCGGCCAATGTTGCCTCAAGGATTTCGCCTTCCAGCCCTTCGGGCGCGTTTGCCAGATCAGCGCCTTTGTCATCGCTTTCCAGAACGGTCAGATCCGCGATCAGCCGCTGGCGCTGTTGTTCCAGCTCATCAATCTGCGTGGCCAACAGGCGAATCTCGCCACCCATGCGCAGCACCTGAATGTCATTGCCGGTTGCCAGTTGAATCGGTGGGCGGATAGGCCCTCCGGCCAGCGCTAGAATCTGCTGTGCTGTCATACCCACGTGGAAATCGTAGGCGCCCGGGGAATTCACGTCGCCCAGCACATAAACCGGCAGATGGCCAATCACCTCCAGCGCGATGCGCGGTGGTTCGACCATGCCGATTTGGCGGCGGAATTTCAGCTCTAGCGCCGCTGCCAGCTCAGCCGGGGTGTGACCCTCTGCTTCGACCTGGCCGACAAGTGGAATCATCAGATCACCGTCACCGGTGATGGTGTATTCGCCGGTTACACCTGTCCAGCTTAGGTAAGTTGTTGAATCCGCATCCCAGCGCATCGCTTTCAAAGACAGCCGATCCTGCGGCAGCAGGCGATATCCCTCGGCCCAAACGGCGCTTGCCGCCAGAGTGAACATCACCAACATCACTTTGAAACAGGTTTTCAAACCTCTGTCTCCCAACTCACTAACTCTACGATCTGTACTACAAACCAAACTGGTGGTTCTGTGATCTTCGATACACAAGAAACGCAAGCTTTATTAGCTGTACGTCAAAAAATCTTCGGGCCCGGTTCAAACCTGCACAAGCCCGCGCAATCAAGCTAAGCACTCCTGTATTGCGTGACAAGAGAAACGGCCCATCGTTGCGGCAATCCTATTCCTCGCCCCAAATCCGAAACAATGCTCCACTAGCAGCCAAACCGTTGACGAAACCAGCTGCGATGTCGGCGTTAAATTCCCAGCATTCTGCACAAGCGGCACGATTCGATCAAAGCGCCGCAGACTTCTTGCAAAACACATCCAATTCGAACAGATTGAGGCGGTCTCTGCCCAGGCGATTTAGCTATTGCCTCTGGCGTGTGATTTGTTTGTTGATTTCAAGTGTTGCGGCGCGCCGCGTGTGTTCTGAGTTGGATTGAACTGTGAATAGAGTACCCGAAATTCTACTCTGCATCCTGTTGGGTCTTATCTCTCTGCCCTTCTTTCTTGTCGCGTGTCTGATTGTTGCAACCTCTGTCGGGTTGCCATTGATGTTTTCACAGCGCCGCTGTGGTCTGGGTGGGCGCGAATTCAATCTGTTCAAACTCCGCTCGATGTCAGAAGCACGTGGCCCGGATGGCGCGTTGTTGCCAGATGATCAAAGACAGACCCGCGCGACGGCCCTGATCCGTCGCTTGCGTCTGGATGAAATCCCGCAATTGCTGCTGATCCTGCGCGGTCACATGGCTCTGGTAGGTCCGCGCCCCCTGCTGCCCGAGACGATTGAAAGTTTTGGTCCCGAAGGGCAGTACCGCTGTTCGGTTCGGCCCGGCCTGACCGGTTGGGCGCAGGTCAGTGGCAACACCAATCTCAGCAATTCCGAAAAGCTCAGCCTTGATCTGTGGTATGTGGCACATCGGTCATTGGCGTTGGATTTGCAGATCATGTCAGAAACCGTCGGTGTTGCGCTGCGCGGCGAGAATCGTCGCACAGACCGGATTAAGACCGCCGCGGATTGGTTGCAGCAACATCCGCCACAAAAATCTTCGTTTCAGGGGTCGCCCGCATGAAAACAGTATTTGTCGGGGCTGTCGAAACCTCCCACGCCGCGTTGGTATCAATTTGTGCTGCGGGGCATGCACCCGATTTGGTCATGACATTGCCGCCTCACCTATCGCATCGGCATTCCGATTTTGTCGATCTCAGCGTCGTGGCCAATCGCTATGGCGTGCCCGTTGAGTATATCGAGAAAACCAACGCACCCGAGACCATCGCACAAATCGAGGCCCTGAAGCCCGACCTGATTATGGTCATCGGGTGGTCGCAAATCTGCGGTCCGGCCTTTCGCGCCATCCCCAAGCTGGGGTGCATCGGCTTTCACCCCTCGGCCTTGCCGAAGCTGCGCGGACGTGGAGTAATACCCTGGACTGTGTTGCTGCGAGAACGAAACGTCGGATCGTCCCTGTTCTGGCTCGGCGAAGGTGCGGATGATGGGCCCATTGCGGCTCAGGCGCGCTATGCCGTTGATCCGAACAGCGTCACCGCACGCGAGCTTTATGATCGCTCTTTGCGTGCCATCTCGGGACTTCTGCCTCCACTGCTTGAGCAGATCGCCGTCGGGGACATCCCACGCGAACCTCAACCCACCACCGGGATCAGCATTTGTGCACGCCGTCGGCCAGAAGACGGCCTGATCGACTGGACGCGTTCGGCTGAAGAGATCGAGTGCCTGATTCGTGCTTCGGGCCCGCCCTATCCGGGGGCGTTCACGCAGGGCTCGGACGGTCGGCAGATTGTGATTACAAAGGCCAAATTCTCGGAACCTGACGGGTACTACATCGGCCTGCCCGGTCAGGTGCAGGACATTGATGGCCAAAACTTCACCGTTGCCTGCGGGGATGGGCGCAGCCTTGATATTCTGGAATGGTCCGGTGCGGATATTCCCCCGGCCATACATTCGAAACTAGGAAAAACGTCATGATAACCACCGATCTCATCAGCACCGGGGCCGGACCTGCCCTGGTCATCGCCCCTCACCCCGATGACGAGGTGCTGGGCGCAGGTGGTACGATCGCCCGGCTTGCCGATGCGGGCCGCGACGTGCACGTGGTTGTGGTGACGCGTGCCAAGCCGCCGAAATTCCGGGATGAGGATACCGAGGTCACCCGGGCCGAGGCGCGTAAATCTCATGACTATCTAGGCGTGACACAGACGCACTGGATGGATTTCACCGCGGCTGAGTTATCGGAACAACCGCATTCGGATCTGAATGGCGCGTTGGGCAAGCTGGTGCGTGATCTTGGAGCCGATCTGATCCTTGCGCCGCATCCGGGCGATATTCACATGGATCACCAGCTGACATTTCTGTCCAGCCTTGTGGCGAGCCGTCCGCATCAGGACAAGTACCCGGCGACTATCGCAGCCTATGAGACATTGTCCGAGACCAACTGGAACGCGCCGTATCTGACGCCGCCCTTTGTTCCGAATATCTTTGTCGATATCTCGGACACGCTGGAACGCAAGCTAACGGCCTTTGCGATGTTTGAAAGCCAGGCCAAGCAGGCCCCGCACGAACGCTCGGTCGACAGCCTGCGCGCGTTGGCGACCCTGCGCGGTGCAACCGTCCACCGGCACGCGGCCGAAGGGTTTGTTTTGGTCCGAACCGTGGTCTGACAGGAGAGTTCGAAATGGCATCTTGGCCCATATACGATCAGGAACAGATAGATGCGGTCAGCCGGGTTCTGGCGTCAGGCAAAGTCAACGCTTGGACCGGACCGGATGTACGCGCGTTCGAAAACGAATACCGCGCCTATACCGGTTCTGCGTATGCCATTGCGATGGCCAACGGCACGGTCACGCTGGACGCGGCCCTGCACGTGCTGGATCTTGAACCCGGGGACGAAGTGATTGTCACCCCGCGCAGTTTTATCGCCTCGGCCAGTTCCGTGATGCTGGAGGGTGGAGTACCGGTCTTCGCGGATGTCGATCCGGTGACCCAGAACATCACCGCCGAAACCATCGCGCCGATGATCACGTCGCGCACGCGCGGGATCATACCGGTACATCTGGGCGGCTGGCCTTGCGATATGGATGCGATCATGGATCTGGCGCAAGCGCATGAACTATGGGTGATCGAAGATTGCGCGCAGGCCCATGGTTCGATGATCGGCGACCGCCACGTGGGCACCATCGGCACGTTCGGATCGTTCTCGTTCTGCCAAGACAAGATCATGACCACGGGCGGTGAAGGTGGTTTGTTGACCACGAATGACCGCGAACTCTGGTCTCGGGTCTGGAGCTACAAGGATCATGGCAAGGGTTACGATACGGTGTTTAACACCGATCATCCCCCGGGGTTCCGCTGGTTGCACGATTCCGGGCCCGGCACAAACCTGCGTATGACTGGTCCATCGGCGGCTTTGGGCCGCGTTCAATTGCAACGTCTGAACGATTGGCGCGCCCATCGCACGGCCAATGCCCGGATACTGGGCGAAGCTTTGGCCACCTGCCCCGCGTTCATGGTGCCAAACCCACCGGACAACGTGACCCATGCCTACTACCGGTTCTACGCCTTCGTACGCCCGCAGGCCCTGGCCGCGGGCTGGTCGCGCGACCGCATCATTGCCGAGATCTCGCAGGCGGGGTTCCCCGCCTTCTCAGGCAGTTGTTCGGAAATCTACCTTGAAGATACGTTCCGCAAACAGGGGCTCGGCCCCGCTGAACGCCTGCCGGTTGCGCGCGAGCTGGGCGAGACTAGTCTGGCGTTTCTGGTTGATCCCGGCTGGTCGCAAGAAGACATCGCGCGTATTGCACAGGTCATCGTTGATGTAGGCAATCAGGCCCTGGCAGGGCAGAAAGCCGGATAGATGATCCTGCACGTGGTCACTGATTTCTCGACTCAGGGCGGAGCGCAAGCGATGCTCGCCCGGTTACTGTCAAATTCCGGCGAACGGGCAGTTGTGGTGGCTCTGACTGAAGTGTCAGATCGGTGCCGCGCGATGGCAGGTAATGAAAAGGTCGAGTATATCTCGCTGCGGGCCCGGTCGCCTTTGTCTTTTCCCCGCGCCATCTGGCAGATTGCGCGTTTAATCCGGACCAACAAACCCGATGTGGTGCTGTGCTGGATGTATCACGCCATGGTTGTTGGCCTGATCGCGCAGGCTTTGTCACTGCGCCATGTGCCGGTGATCTGGACCGTTCGGCAGGCTTTGGACGACCCGGCGGCCTTTACCCGCAGCACCCGGATCGCCGTGCGCCTTTCCCAAAAACTGTCACGGTATTGCGATGGGATCATCTACAACTCGACCCGCGCGTTGGAACAACACGGCAAGTACGGATTTGCACAAAGCAATGCCTCGGTCGTGCCGAACGGTTTTCTTTTGCCCGACGCGCCGACCCCCAGACCTGGCCCCGCACGCGTGGTTGGACTGGCGGCCCGGTTTCATCCACAAAAGGATTTTGAGACATTTTTCCGCGCTTTCGCCATCGCGCGTCAAACCATCCCAGACCTGACCGCGCGGTTGGCCGGGGATGGTGTGACCAGCGAGAACGAAGCGCTACGCGCGCTGATGGCCCAGGCGGGTATACCCGAAGACAGCGTAACGTTGTGCGGCGATCTGCACGACATGACCGCGTTTTATAACAGCATTGATCTTCTCGTCCTGTCCTCGCGCACCGAAGGTTTCCCGAATGTCATAGCCGAAGCAATGAGCTATGGTCGCCCGGTTGTGACCACTGACGTCGGAGACGCGGCAAAGGTCACAGGCGATATAGGCTATGTCGTAGCAGCCCGTGATGCCGAAGGGCTTGGACAGGCCCTGACAGATGCCGCGAACTGGAGCGCCGACACTTACGCGCAGCGCAGTGTGGCGGCCCGGGATCGCATCGCCTCTCAATACTCTCTCGCCGCGATCGCTGCGTCTTATGATGCGGTTTTGTTTGGCACCACACCAAAGGCCGGGACGTCGACCGCCCCGCATACCGGATAGGAAAACAGGGCCATGTGCGGCATTGCCGGATATCTTGCATTCAAACCAATCGGTCGTGACGCGGGCACTGCTGCGTTGAAGCAGATGTGTGACAGCATCGCGCATCGTGGCCCAGACGCGGATGGCATGTTCGTAGACCCTGAAACGGGCGTGGCCCTGGGGCATCGCCGTCTGGCCATTGTCGACCTGTCCGAGACCGGCGCGCAACCCATGAGTTCGCCCAGCGGGCGCTACTGCATTGTATACAATGGGGAAATCTATGGGTTCCTCGACCTGCGCCAGAAGCTGATTGATCTGGACGTTACGTTCCGGGGCACCTCGGACACCGAAGTTTTGCTGGCCTCGATGGATCAGTGGGGCATACGTAGAACTCTGGAACTGGCCCACGGCATGTTCGCTTTTGCGGTGTTCGACCGGCAACAAAACCGGGTTGTCTTTGCACGGGATCGGCTGGGTAAGAAGCCGCTCTATCTGGGCGTGAAGGGCGGCCATCTGCTGTTCGGCTCAGAACTCAAAGCCCTGCGCGCCCATGCGGCTTTTGGAACACCCGAGGTCGACCGCCGCGCGCAAGAACAATATGCGCGCTATGCCTTTATCCCGGCCCCTTTGACGATCTACCGCGACGTGATGAAACTGCCAGCGGGTACGCTGGTCGAGGTTCAGCTGGATGCACCCCCATCTTCGGCCGAGGATCTGGTGACAGGGCTGCACAGGTTCTGGGACTTGCGAGATCGGGTCGAGAGCTCTCGGGCTGATCGTTACACAGATGAGGCACAGGCGCTGGACGGGATCGAAGAGGCGCTGATGTCGGCAGTGGGTGAACGTATGGTCGCCGATGTCACCGTTGGCACCTTCCTGTCGGGTGGCATCGATTCCAGCCTGATCACCGCGATGATGCAGCAGCAGTCCGAGCGCAAAGTCACCAGCTTCACCGTCCGTTTCGATCATGACGCGACGAACGAGGCCGATTACGCTGCCGCCATTGCCAAGCATCTGGGCACGGACCATCACGAGGTCACCGCGACGCCCGAGATGGCGTTTGATCTGCTGCAGACCCTGCCACAAGTCTATGACGAGCCCTTTGCCGACCCGTCTGCCTTCCCGACGCTATTGGTATCGCAACTGGCCAGTAAAAAGCTGAAAGTGGTGATGTCAGGCGACGGTGGAGACGAGTCGTTCGGCGGTTATGAACGCTATGCCCGCATGATGGCGATGGAGCGGATCAGTGCGAAACTACCCGGTCCAGCAGCCTCGGTTTTGGCGGCCTCACCTGCAGCTGTGACGCAGGCAGCGGCGACGCTGCTGAAACCGCTGGCCCCGGCCTCGATGCGGGATCAGATCACACCGGATCGGCTGTCCAAGGTTGCTGCAATTGCGCGCCACCCGGATTTCCGCAGCCGCTATGATGCGCTGTTCACCCTCTGGACGCCGCCATCTGCGTCCGAACAAGGCCTTTTCCAGTCACATTCCCTGCCGCATGGGCTTGGTCCGGTCGATACAATGATGCTGTTGGATTCCGAGCTCTATCTACCCGAGAGCATTCTGGTCAAAGCCGACCGCGCTTCGATGTCAGTCGGGCTTGAGATCCGTGCACCCCTGTTGGATTACCGCGTGGTCGAGGCCGCATGGCGCGCGCCGGATACGCTCCGATATGACGGTAAATCAGGCAAAGTCGCCCTGCGCCGCATGTTGGACAAACGTGTGCCTAAGGCGTTGTATGACCGGCCAAAACAGGGCTTTGGCATCCCGCTTAACGATTGGTTGCGGGGGCCGTTGAAATCCGTTGCCAATGATGTCTTTGCGTCAAACAATGGTACTTTCGATGCGGTAGACCGGGCGCAGCTGAAAAAACGCTGGTCCGAGCATCTGTCAGGCAGCCGCAACTGGGGCCCGCATTTGTGGGTGGTTCTGATGTACCATTTTTGGCAGCGGGAATGGATGGCCTAAGGCACTTCCAGTTTTTTGAAGCATCACGTTATCACCAATGTCCCGAGAGCGCGAAGTGCGGCAGGGTATTGGTGATTCAATATGAACTGGAAGGGCTTCAAGGCAGCGGATCGCCTGCCAGAACGCTCAGATATTCCTCAAGGTTTGACCAGCCATCACCATCGCGGTCTTTCCAGCCGTCACTGCGGTCATCCGGATCCAAGCCTTCACGAGCCTCTTCCCAGTCATCCGGCAACCCGTCCAGATCACGGTCATTAAGTGCGGATATCTCGGGCAGGTCTGGCCAGCCTCCGGCCTCATCCGGGTGATTGATCCTGTGCCCGTCACAGCCCCTCACGTTTTCAATGATCGACCGGTCCAGACTGTCCAATTCCCGATCCGGCCCCGTACGTGCGCCAACATTGCTCAACACATGTTCCAAAACACCCGAGACAGGTTCGGGAGTGACCGACAACGGGAACGCGGGGTTTGAGACAATATTGGGACGGGCCGCAACATCCACCACACGACCCTGTTTCGACCTATCACACAGGATGTCCAGTCGATTGTCCAGATAGAGGTTATCGTCGGCAAAAACCTCGAGCTTGTTGTTGGGCTCAACCGGAAACACCTCGATCGCAGCGGGGCGCGGGCGATTTCGTGTACTCGGTCCGGGCAGGATCACGTTGCCCACATAGTTGATCCATGTGTCGCCATAGAGGTTCCGAAACTCGCCAAATTGCGAGGATGCATCATAAAACACGTTATTCACAATATCGACGGGGCCCAGAGCGGTTGAAGATACATCAGGATTGCGGTCGCGGTTATGGGCAAACAGGTTCCCCGTCAGCGTAATCCGCCCACAGTCCGAGACCGCCCCATCCTTCGAGCAAATCAAGGCGCCTTTGGAATGGCGCCGCTCTGTATGGCTCGATTTGTCCAGACCATAGGCCAGGATGGTGTTGGCGATGGTGATATCATGGCTGGCATAGCGCTCGCTGCCGATCCCAAGGTTTTCATCCACACCAAATGAGACCGAGACATGGTCGACATAAACATCCGTGCTGCTTTCAATGCCCAGCCCGTCAACACTCGGCGAGGGTTTCTTGCTAGGACCCGGACGGAATTTCATGAAGCGCAGCAAGACATTATGTGAATCATACACCATCAACGGTGATGATTGCACGTTCCCAACGCGCAGCTGTATCCCCTGTCCTGGCGCAGTTTGCCCGGCGATATAGGTATTGGGCGAAACACGGAGTTGTTTGTCGACAACGATGGTGCCAGAGACAGCAAACACACAGACACGCCCGACACCGGGATGCTGCACGCATTCCCTCAGGCTGCCGCGTCCGGAGTCGGCCAAAGTGGTCACGTAGTACACGCTGCCGCCGCGCCATCCGTTGGCGTATTTTCCGTATCCGATGGCACCGGGAAACGCGATCTGCCCCTTGTCGGCATCATCTGCTATCGCGCCGGGTGCAATCGGCAATATCACTACAAGCAAACTCAGAAACTTAAGGTGGAAACTGCGGAAAATATGCATGCTGGACCTAATCATGTCGAAACCGAAATATGAAACACAAAGGATTGTTCAACCCTCCGGAACAGACCCTAGCGTAGCTTGTCAGGTTTAACACCCCAAACCTATTACATCGGCACTTTCCAGCAAAGAATTGATCGGATTGAGAAACTCCCGCCCCCTCGCTTTGAACTCACTGCGTTTCCAAACCAACCAGGACGCAAGTTCGAGGATTCCGGGCTTTCCCTTTCACCTCGTATCGGTGCAGGATATGGACAAGAATTTTGGGCGGAGCCAGCACGTGATTTCGAATGAGACCTACCGGCATATGCTGACCTTCGCGATCGTAGGGTCACTGGCCTTCGTCGTAGACGCAGGGGTGTTTACGGCCTTGGATACGCTTGGCGCTGGCACGTTTTTGTCGCGCTGCATGTCCATCCTGACGTCTGTGACCTTCACCTGGTATTTGAACCGGACGTTCACGTTTAAAACCCAAACCCCGCCCAGTTTCATTGAATTTCTCAGCTATCTGGGCGGCATGCAGTTGGGCCTGATCACCAACTTCACCACGTTCTTTATAGTGCTCTATATCTCAGAGTTTGCGAATACCTATCCGATCATCGCGCTGGCGATTGCGACACTTGCCGGGATGACGATCAACTTTCTGATTTCGAGAAAGATTTTGCAGAAATAGTCTCACCGCTATAAAACTCAGATATTGCCACGCGAGTACGCTTAATCCACTTGAATACGCCGTTTGTCAGTTGAACTAAATTAATCAGTTGGGGAAACCCGTTCGTGTTTAAAAACTTCTTCCTCATTTGCCTTAGTACGCTGATCAGTCTGGCGGTGCTTGAAGTGGCACTGCGCCTTTTTGACCCCTTGGGTTTTCAACCGCATGTCAGCCGCGATCTGGCAAATGTTCCTCTGGTCAATGACGAGAATTATTTCTGCACAGGTGGGCCAAAGCGTCTGATCCCGCATCCGGTGGTGTACTCACGCGAAACGCCCAACCAGTCCTATTTTGAGTTCCGCAACGAAATCGCCACATTCGTCAAGATCAACGAACAGGGCTTTCGCGGTGTGTTCGACCCAGGTGATGGGCAAGAGCGTGTGATCGTGCTTGGGGATTCCTTCATTCGCGGCAGCTTATCTGACGAGACGGAAACCATCCCTGCCCTATTGTCCGAATGGTCTGCAGATACACATTTTGTCAATCTGGGCACCGGCGGCCACGGCACGCTGCAACACGCGCTGACCTATGATGAGTTCAAAAGCCAAATACAGCATGAAACGGTGCTATTGTTCATCTTCAATCGCAATGATCTGGTCGACAACATACGGTTCCAAAAGTGGCAGCAAAACCCAAAGCCGATCTCGCGTGAGCCGACGGCTACACAGAGACTGAAGCGGGCCTTTGCAAAGCTATACGTCGGCAAACTGGTACTGAGTTTCAAAAACGCGCTGTTTGATCAGAACCTGTACCCGTCGGTACCGAACGAGATGGAAGAGACGCTTTTGCTTCAATCCCTTGCGGACCTTTCGCAGTCCGTCGCAGATCAAGGCGCAGAGTTGATTGTATTTTCACTGCCCGATATCTCGGAATTCCTGGGCAAGGATACAATCACCTTCCGGGATGACCCGGTTGGCTATTCTGACGCGGTGCGTCACCTGATAGCGGAGGCGGCTGAACAGAACGGATTTGCCTATCTGAACCTGAAACCGGGCCTTATAGAGATATCCGAAGATCTGAACCTACCTACAGCAGAGCTGTACGGCACACCGGACCACCATCTGCGGGAAATTGGCAGTTTTGCAGTGGCAAATCTGGTAGCCCAATTCCTTCAGGACAGCAACGTTGCCGCGTTTACCCCGGATGCTGAATTTGTGGATCGCATGCATGTCGATCCAGCCAATGTCGCCTGCCCTTAGGCCTCATCAGCTTCACCCTGCAGCGCAAATTTGCGCCCATGCAAAACGATATGCAGCGGGTATTCCGGCAGATGCATAGAATGCAGGCGGCGCTCGAACTCCTCGGCGTCAATATCCACCGGCAATTGCTGCATGGCTGAAAGCTCTTTCATCCTGCGCGCCTCACCGCGCCAGGCTTCGTTGACCGAGGCTTTGATCTGATCCGCGAGGTAAGTTTCGCCACCGGCTGCGACCCCACCAATCACCTCTTGCAGCAGGTGGTAGAGATAGAGATGCGTACGCGCCAGAACAGATCGCAGCCCATCCTTTGGCAATAACGGAAACCGCAACGCTTTTATGATCGTACCGTTATCGACCTTGGTGTTGATCAGATGGGCCGTCACACCATACTGATCCGCCCCTTCATACAGCGCGAAGTTGATACAACCGCTGCCGGGGTATTCCGGCGGGCCCGGATGGAAGTTTATCGCAGCGACCGAGGCCGCCTCGATCATCGCCTGATCCAGAATAAAGTAGCTGCGAAAACAAAAGATATACTCACCCCGCCAGTCACGCACCCAGGTCGGCAGGCCCTGCCCCAGACCTTTGGATTCAACATAGCTGACGTCAAAGCCTGCAAAGTTCAGAAATTCCAGCGCCTTTTGGGTGCCTTCACAATTCTCGCGGCCAAAGAACAGGACTTTGGCGCCATTGGTATGGGTCTTTTGCTGAGTTTCGTTCGTCATCACGTCCACGCGTCCAAATCACGCCCCGCCTTTGTTGGGGTCTTGTTGGTCGGGACTATGACATACAAAAATCGCCTGCTCTAGGGCAGGTTTGGAAAGGCCCGCACCGGTTTGGCGCGGGCCTGTTTGTTTAGTCAATGATAGCGTTCAGCGTGGCGCTGGGGCGCATTACAGCTGCCGCCTTTGCCGGGTCGGTGTGATAATACCCACCCAGATCAGCCGCAGCACCTTGGGCCGCTGCCAGTTCGGCCAGAATCTGCTCTTCCTTGGCCGCCAGTTCTCTGGCAACCGGTGCAAATTCTGCGGCCAGATCGGCATCGTCACTTTGCGCTGCCAGCGCTTCGGCCCAATAGCGGGCGAACCAGTAATGGCTGTCGCGGTTGTCAGGCTGGCCAACTTTGCGGCTGGGCGACTTGTTGTTATCCAGAATGCCCTGGGTTGCAGCCTCGGCCGCTGCGCCCAACACGCCGGCCTTGGCGTTGCCTTTGCTATCAGCCAGGAAGTTTAGCGATTCACCCAAGGCGCAGAATTCACCCATCGAATCCCAGCGTAGGTGATTTTCCTCGACCAACTGTTGCACGTGTTTCGGGGCCGAGCCGCCGGCGCCTGTTTCGAACAGACCGCCGCCATTCATCAGTTTGACGATCGACAGCATCTTGGCCGAAGTGCCCAGTTCCAAAATCGGGAACAGGTCGGTCAGGTAGTCGCGCAGCACGTTGCCTGTGATGGCAATCGAGTCTTTGCCCGCAGTAATGGTCTCCAGCGACTGACGGGTCGCTTCGCGCGGGGCCATGATCTGGAACTTGTCAGCCACGCCTGCCGCCTCAAGCGCGGGTTTGACGTATTTGATCAGCTCGGCGTCGTGGGCGCGGTTGGCGTCCAGCCAGAAAATAGCTTCGGACCCCGTCAGGCGCTGACGGTCCATGGCCAGCTGGATCCAGTTCTCGATCGGGGCTTTCTTGACAGTGCAGGACCGCCAGATATCGCCCTGCTCGACGTCGTGCGAATGCAGCGTCTCGCCATTTGCCAGAACGATGCGGATGGTGCCATCAGCAGGGGCTTGGAATGTGGTCGGGTGCGAGCCATATTCTTCGGCCTTCTGCGCCATCAGGCCCACGTTGGCCACGGCTCCGGCAGTTGCCGGGTTCAGCGCGCCGTTGGCTTTGAAGAACTTGATGGATTCATCATAAACCGGCGCATAGCAGCGGTCGGGGATCACGCAATTGGTGTCGCCCTTGGCACCGGTCTCGTCCCAGCCCTTGCCGCCCGCGCGGATCACGGCGGGCATCGAGGCGTCGATGATCACGTCCGACGGGACGTGCAGGTTGGTGATGCCTTTGTCGCTGTCGACCATATACATCGACGGCCGGTCGCCCTTGATCGCGTCAATGGCGGCCATGATGTCGGCGTTGCCTTGAACACGCTCCAGCAGATCACCAAGGCCTGAGTTTGGGTTCACGCCCAACGCGTCCAGCTCGGCACCGAATTTCTCGAACACCGGGGCCAGCCAAGCCTTGACCGCATAGCCAAAGATGATCGGGTCGCTGACCTTCATCATCGTGGCCTTCATATGCAGCGAGAACATGGTGCCGTCTGTCTTGGTGTCCTCGATAGCGTCAGCCAGGAACGCGGACAGAGCCTTGACCGACATGAAGGTCGCGTCGGACACGGTGCCCTCAGCCAGCGGCCAGCCGTCTTTCAGAACGGTCACGCTGCCATCCTTGCCGACAAATTCGATCTTCGCATCGCCGGCTTGAGCGGCAGTGATGGTGGCCGATTTCTCGTTTGCATAGAAATCGTTGCCCGGCATGGACGACACTTTGGTTTTACTGTCCGAGGACCACTCGCCCATCGAATGCGGGTTCTTCTGGGCATAGTTCTTCACCGCCCGCGCCGCGCGGCGGTCGCTGTTGCCTTCGCGCAGAACCGGGTTCACGGCCGAGCCCTTGATCGCGTCATAGCGCGCACGGATCGCCTTTTCCTCGTCGGTTGAGGGTTCTTCGGGGTAGTTCGGAATGTCATAGCCCTGCGACTGCAGTTCCTCGATGGCCGCCACCAGCTGAGGGACCGAAGCCGAGATGTTGGGCAGTTTGATCACATTCGCATCCGGCGTCGTCACCAGCTCGCCCAAAGCGGCCAAATCATCGGTGATGCGCTGCGCGTCTGTCAGGTTCTCGGGAAACGTCGCTAGAATACGGCCCGCCAGCGAAATATCCTTGGTGCCAACGCTGACACCCGCCGCCGAGGCAAACTTGCGAATGATGGGCAGAAACGACGCGCTGGCCAATTCGGGCGCTTCGTCTACAATGGTATACAATATGTCGAAGTTCGATTTATCTGCCATATTCTTTTACCTTTTTTAAGCCTTTCGGGGCGTGCGATCCAAGAGTTGTGGCCACATCATCGCGGCGCGAGAGGGGCAGATCAATGCTATCGCCCCTGGGTGACTCTGTTTTGACAGGGCCTCCCATAAATGAGGTTTGGATTGGAATCAATCACCCATGGGCGCGCGTTTTGCCACGGGTGGCAGGATCACGTCGCGGAGGATGTCGGATGCAGGCAACGGGCCGGCTGCTTACCTAAACCGAAGCCCCGTCTCAGGATCAAACACCATAACCCGCTCGGGATCGACCGTGATGCCAACCTGCTCACCGGTGGAGCTGCGCTGGTCGTCGCGTTCTTCGACGATCAGTTTGTCGCCATTTGGCGTCAGCAAATAGGAATAAGAGACCCCACCCAGCGCCTCGGTCAGATCAACCGTACAGGTTTCGGCTGAACGGTCGATCTGGATATGTTCAGGCCGCATACCCAATGTCACCTTGGACAGACCAGCGGGAACCGATGCGGAGACCGGCAAAGGCTGGCTAAGTGCGGGGTGCGTGACATGGCCATCGGCATAGTCGCATACTAGGAAGTTCATTGCGGGCGAGCCAATGAAACCGGCAACAAAGCGGTTATCGGGATCGCGGTATAGGTCCATGGGGGCTCCTACCTGCTCGATCCGGCCGTCGCGCAGAACGACGATCTTGTCGGCCATAGTCATCGCTTCGACCTGATCATGGGTCACATAGATCATCGTGGCCCCGATTTCCTGATGCAGACGGGCAATTTCCACGCGCATTTCAACCCGCAATTCGGCGTCTAGGTTTGAGAGTGGTTCGTCAAACAGAAACACCTCGGGGCCGCGCACGATCGCGCGTCCGATGGCCACGCGCTGACGCTGACCGCCGGACAGGGCCTTGGGTTTGCGTTTCAGGTATTGATCCAGCTTCAGGATGTTCGAGGCTTCCTGAACCTTCTTGTCGATCTCACCCTTGGCCACACCGTTCATGCGCAGGCCAAACCCCATATTCTCGGCCACGGTCATGTGCGGGTAAAGCGCATAGGTTTGAAACACCATTGCCACGCCGCGCTTGGCCGGATCCATATGGGTCACCTCACGCGCACCGATATGGATTTGACCTTCGGACGTTTCTTCAAGCCCCGCAATCATCCGCAACAAAGTGGACTTGCCACAGCCCGAGGGGCCGACAAACACACAGAACTCTCCATCTTCGATCTGCAGATCAATGCCGTGAATGACCTGAGTCTGGCCATATCGTTTGATCGTTTGGTTCAGAGTTACACCTGTCATGTCCCTTGCATCCTGTCGTCCAGAGTGTTCGGGCGGGTCTCGGGGAACCGCCACGCCTGTGCCTCGGCCCCGATCTGTTCGGCAACGCGCCGAACCCGGGGAACCCAGGCTTCCAATTGTTCGAAATTCATACGGTCGGTTGAGCCGGTCACAGAAATCGCACCCAACATCCGCCCACCGGTCGTGAGAATCGGGCAAGCGATACAGATGATGCCAGGCTCATGTTCTTCGTCATCGACGGCAAAACCGCGCGCGCGAATACGGTCGAGATCAGCGCGCAGGGCCGCTTCGGACGTCAACGTCTTGTCGGTGAAACGGTGATAGCTTTGCTGGGACACCGCCTTGTTCAGCGCTTCTTCTCCTAGAAAGGCCATCATCGCTTTACCGACACCTGTGCAATAGGCTGGTCCGACCTTGCCGGCCTGCGAATACATCTCGACCGGCTGCGCGGCGTTGCGTTTGTCGACATACAAAACCTGGCTGGAATCGAGCTGTGCCAGATGCACTGTCTCGCCTGTTTCCCGGCTCAAAGAATCCAGGAATGGCCGCGCGATTGGGGCCAGAGAGCTTTGCGTCCAGGCCACATGGGCCAGACGCACCAGCCGCAGACCGGGGGTATAGGTCTGCCGATCCGGGTCATAAGACAGCATGCCCTGATTGGTCAGGCTTTGCAAAAACCTGTACAGCGTCGCCTTGGGGAAATCGCTGCGGTCCAGCAGTTCCGCAAACCGAACCGGGCGTTCGAACGACGCCACCTGATCCAGCACATCACATGCTTTGCCTATTGTTCCGTCACCTGCCACGGGTGCGAGATCTCCTCCGTTTGACCCTCTCCATCCTCACGAGGGTCTTGACAAGACTAGCCGAGTCGATGTGTAGTTTTCAATATATAAAACTAGGTTTCAATATATGAAACCAAAATGGAAGCTTAAGGGAGGAAACCATGCATTCCATGTTCAAGCGCACTGCGGCTGCTCTAGCGGCTAGTGTGGCACTTGCTGCGCCCGTTGCGGCCGAGCTGACCGGCGAGCTGCGGATTTTCCTCGATACATCGAACCCGGCGCCGCGTGCGACCATGGAGGCGATGATCGAGCGGTTTGCGGCCGAGCACCCGGGGCTTGAGATCGAGACAACTGTGATCGACCGCGAAGCCTACAAGACCCAAATCCGCAACTTCCTGACGGCGGACACGCCTGATGTGGCAACATGGTACGCGGCCAACCGCATGAAGCCTTATGTCGAAGCTGGTCTGTTCGAAGACGTCTCGGACCTTTGGGCCGAGCCCGAGATTGCTGATAACCTTGCCTCGACCAAAGGTGCGATGACCATTGATGGTAAGCAATGGGGCGTGCCGTATACTTACTACCAGTGGGGCGTTTACTACCGTAAAGACATCTTTGATGAGCTGGGCCTGAGCGAGCCGACCACCTGGGAAGAAGAACTGGCGAACTGCCAGAAGATCGTCGACTCCGGCCGTGCCTGCTATACCATTGGCACCAAGTTCCTGTGGACCGCCGGTGGTTGGTTCGACTACCTGAACATGCGCACCAATGGCTATGACTTCCACAATCAGCTGGCCAATGGCGAAATCAGCTGGGAAGACGACCGGGTCAAGCAGACCTTCGCCAACTGGAAGCAGTTGATCGACATGGGTGCTTTCATCGACAACCACCAGACTTATAGCTGGCAAGAGGCCCTGCCCTTCATGGTCAACGGCGAAGCCACTGCGTACCTGATGGGCAACTTTGCTGTAGCGCCGCTGCGCGAAGCAGGTCTGACCGATGATCAACTGGACTTCTATCAGTTCGTTGCCATCAACCCCGATGTCGAATTGGCAGAAGACGCACCGACCGACACCTTCCACATTCCGGCCAACGCCTCGAACAAGGAAGCCGCGCGCGAGTTCCTGCGCTTCGTTGTTTCGGCCGATGAACAGACCGAGATCAACAATGGTGCAAACCTGGGTCAGCTGCCTGTGAATGCGCAATCCTCGGTGGATGACGACAAGTTCCTGCAGCAGGGCTTCACCATGCTGTCGTCGAACAGCCCAGGCGGCGTTGCTCAGTTCTGGGATCGTGACGCGCCTGCGGAAATGGCCAAAGTGTCGATGGAAGGTTTCCAGGAGTTCATGGTCAAGCCGGACGATGCTGACCGTGTTCTGGCCAAACTGGAACGAGCGCGCCAGCGCATCTACGACAACTAAACGGATCAGGCCGGGCTGAAGCCCGGCCTACCCAAAATGCTATCGCAAGGCGGGCGTCGGCCCGCCTTCACCACAACAAGCCCGGAATGCCGACATGACCATCGCCGCAGACGCTCCAGAACAGGAAAGCTGGTTCCACCGCAACCAACAGCGCATCGCGCCGTGGCTGTTTCTGGCCCCGGGTCTGCTGTTCTTTATGGTCTATGTGATCATCCCGGTTTTCCAGTCCTTCAACCTGTCGCTTTATGAATGGGACGGGCTGGGCGCGGCGGAATATGTGGGCTTCCGCAACTACGAGGACCTCTATTGGGAATGGGTTGATCGGGATGCATTCTATATCTCGCTGAAAAACAACCTGATCTGGCTGCTCCTTTACTTGCTGGCAATCCCGGCGGGCCTGTTCATTGCCCTGTTCCTGAACCAGACGGTCTGGGGCATCCGTCTGTATAAATCGTTGTTCTTCTTCCCCTTCGTGATTTCTCAGGTCGTTGTCGGCCTCGTTTTCACATGGTTCTACGACCCAACCTTCGGTCTGCTGAACGAGTTCCTTGGCTTCTTTGGCATGGGCCCGCTCAACGTACTGGGCGATGAGAGGTTTGTGACATACGGCATCATCTTTGCAGGTCTTTGGCCGCAGACGGCCTATTGTATGATCCTCTACCTGACCGGTCTGAATGCCGTCGACCCTGAACAGATCGAGGCCGGACGGCTGGACGGTGCGAAAGGCGGCAGGATGCTGTGGCATATCATCCTTCCGCAACTGCGCCCTGCGACCTTCATCGCCTTTGTTGTCACCATCATCGGCGCATTGCGGTCTTTCGACCTGATCTCGATCATGACCCAGGGCGGTCCCTTTGGATCGTCTCGCGTGCTGGCCTACTACATGTTCGAAGTCGCCCTATCCGAATATGGCTTCCGCATGGGATATGGCGCTGCCATCGCGGTGATCCTGTTCCTGATCATGCTCTGCTTCATCGCCTACTTCCTCTGGTCGATGTACCGCGAAGAAAAGGGGCACTGAGATGTTTCCCAAACCCATCGAAAAACAACCCCGAGCGGCGCAGATTACCTATCAGGCCATGCTGCCATTGGCGTTGCTACTGTGGCTAGGGCCACTTCTGGCGGTTGCCCTGTTCTCGGTCAAACCCGCCGCGGATTTCACCAACGCAAACTACTGGGGTATGCCCTCCAGCTTTGAGGGCGCGTTCAACTACGGGCAGGTCTTCTTCAACTCGGATATGCCGCGCTATCTGATGAACTCATTCCTGATCACGGTGCCAACGGTGATCGGGTGCGTGGCGCTCAGTAGCATGACCGGCTTTGCGCTGGGGATCTACAAGTTCAAATCGAACCTCTGGATTTTCTTCATGTTTGTTGCGGGCAACTTCGTGCCCTTCCAGATTCTGATGGTACCTGTGCGCGACCTGACGCTGGAGCTGGGTCTTTACAACACAAAAACCGGGCTTGTGCTTTTCCACATCGCCTTCCAGACCGGGTTCTGTACCCTCTTTATGCGCAACTTCATCCGCGCCCTGCCCTTTGAACTGATCGAGGCCGCACGGGTCGAGGGCATCAGCGAATGGCGCATTTTCTGGTACGTTGTGCTGCCGCTGATGAAGCCTGCAATTGCCGCGCTTAGCGTGCTGATTTTCACCTTCATCTGGAACGATTACTTCTGGGCTGTCGTGCTGACCCAAGGGGCAGAAAGCCAACCTGTCACCGCAGGCATCACCAGTTTCAACGCGCAATTCCGCGCCGCCTATCAATTGATGAGTGCCGGTTCTATCGTAGCGGCCCTGCCGCCGGTGGCCATGTTCTTTCTAATGCAGAAACACTTCATCGCGGGTTTGACCCTCGGTGCCGTAAAATAACGTCAAACCAAAGGTTTGCCTCAATGACAAAGATCGCCTTCATTGGTGCGGGCTCCACGATCTTCATGCAGAATATCGTGGGCGACGCGCTGCTCACCCCTGCGCTGGCCGACAGCCATTTCGCGCTGATGGACATCAATCCAGAACGTCTGGCCGAAAGCGAATCCGTGGCCCGCGCTATGATCCGCTCGGTCGGCACGGGTGCGACCGTTTCCACACACACCGACCGCCGCGCGGCGCTGGACGGGGCGGATTTTGTGATCACCGCCTTCCAGATTGGCGGGTACACGCCTTGCACGGTCGCCGATTTCGAGATCCCAAAACAATACGGTTTGCGCCAGACTATCGCTGATACGCTGGGTATTGGTGGCATCATGCGCGGATTGCGCACGGTTCCGGTTCTGTGGGACGTCGCGCGCGACATGATGCAGCTCTGCCCCAACGCGACACTGCTGCAATATGTAAACCCGATGGCGATCAATACATGGGCGCTGGCTGAACGTTTCCCGACCCTGAAGCATGTTGGCCTCTGCCACTCGGTCCAGAATACCGTCGAAGAACTGGCCCATGACCTGGACCTGCCCAAGGATGAATTCCGCTACAAGGTCGCGGGCGTCAATCACGTCGCGTTCTTCCTGAAACTGGAACATCAGGGCCGCGACCTTTACCCGGCTCTGCGACAAGGATATGCCAGCGGGCGCTTGCCCAAAGCTCCACTGTTGATGCCCCGCTGCCCCAACAAGGTGCGGTACGAGGTAATGGATCATCTTGGTTACTTTTGTACCGAAAGCTCCGAGCATCTTGCCGAATACGTTCCGTGGTTCATCAAGGACGGACGCGAAGATCTGATCGAGCAGTTCTCGATCCCGCTGGACGAATACCCCACCCGCTGCATCGAGCAGGTTGAAAGCTGGAAAGAACAAGCCAAGACACTGACCGATGGTCGGGATATCGAAGTCTGCCGCAGCCATGAATTCGCTGCCGACCTGATGAACTCCATCGTCACCGACGCGCCCTATGTGGCCTATGGCAACTTGCCCAACAATGGCCAAATCCCACAATTGCCTTTGGGTGCCGCGGTCGAAACCCCCTGTCTGGTAGACAGCAACGGCGTGCAGCCTTCGGTGGTTGCCGATATCCCTCCTCAATTGATCGCCCTGATGCGGACCCAGATCAACGTGCAGGAACTGACGGTGCGCGCGCTGGTTGAGCAAAACCCAGAACACATCTATCACGCCGCAATGATGGACCCGCACACCGCCGCCGAACTGGACTTGCGGCAAATCCGCAGCCTTGTCACCGACCTGCTGACAGCTCATGCCGACTGGCTGCCGGATTGGTGCCGCCCGGCCCGCGCCGCTTGAAAGGCCCCGCATATGACGAAGAAACGCCGTTCACAGCATTGGTACGGAAAACTCGACAAGGATGGCTTCATCCACCGATCGTGGATGAAGAACCAAGGCTTTCCCGACCACGCCTTTGACGGGCGTCCAGTTATTGGCATCTGCAACACCTGGTCCGAGCTAACCCCCTGCAATTCGGGCCTGCGTGATCTGGCCGAGGGCGTCAAACGTGGCGTTTGGGAGGCCGGGGGCTTCCCGGTCGAATTCCCGGTCATGTCGCTAGGCGAAACCCAGATGAAGCCCACCGCCATGCTGTTTCGTAACCTGCTGGCGATGGATGTCGAGGAATCGATCCGCGCCTATGGCATCGACGGTGTCGTGCTGCTGGGCGGTTGTGACAAGACCACACCGGGGCAGTTGATGGGTGCCGCTTCGGTCGATCTGCCCTCAATCGTTGTCAGTTCAGGACCGATGCTGAACGGCAAATATCGCGGTCAGGACATCGGCTCCGGCACCGATGTCTGGAAGTTTTCCGAGGCCGTCCGGGCCGGAGAGATGACCCTGCAAGATTTCATGAACGCCGAATCCGGGATGTCCCGCAGTGCAGGTGTCTGCATGACCATGGGCACAGCCAGCACCATGGCCTCGCTGGTCGAGGCGATGGGCATGTCCCTGCCCACCAACGCCGCCCTGCCTGCCGTCGATGCGCGCCGTATGGCGCTGGCGCATCTGACCGGCAAACGGATTGTCGAGATGGTGGACGAAGACCTCAAACCGTCGGACATTCTGACCAAGGAAGCATTCGAGAACGCCATTCTGGCGAACGCTGCTGTGGGCGGTTCGACCAACGCTGTGGTCCACTTGTTGGCTTTGGCGGGTCGTGTCGGTGTGGATCTAACCCTGAAAGACTTTGAAATTGGGTCGGACATCCCACTGCTGGTCAACTGCATGCCTTCGGGAAAATACCTGATGGAGGATTTCTGCTATGCAGGCGGTGTGCCAGTTGTTCTGAACGAGCTCAAATCCTTCCTGCGACCGGCCAAGACAGTTTTGAATAGGGACATCTCGGCCCATTACGATGGGGCTGAATGCTTCAACACCGACGTCATCCGCGCCTTCAACGATCCGGTAAAACCTGCAGCAGGCTTGCGTGTTCTACGCGGCAACCTTGCACCCAACGGGGCCATCGTGAAGCCTTCGGCAGCCACTGACGAACTGCTCGAAACAGAGGCCGAGGCCTATGTGTTTGAGAACATCGAAGACCTCAAAGCCAATATCGACCGCGACGATCTACCGGTGACACCCGAGACCATTCTGGTCCTAAAAAGCTGCGGCCCAAAGGGCTATCCCGGCATGCCTGAGGTCGGCAACATGCCGATCCCGGCAAAGCTGGTGAAAGAAGGCGTGCGCGACATGATCCGCATATCCGATGCGCGCATGTCGGGCACTGCCTATGGCACCGTCATCCTGCATGTCAGCCCCGAAGCGCAGGCGGGCGGCACCTTGGCGCTGGTCAAAACCGGTGACCGCATCCGTATCTCGGCCAGCAAGGGCGAGATGGAACTGCTGGTCGATGAAAAGGAACTGGACGCCCGCCGCGCCGCGTGGCAACCGGACGAACCTCACTATACCCGCGGTTATGCGAAACTTTATGTCGACCACGTTCTGCAAGCCGATCAGGGCGCTGATCTTGATTTCCTTGTCGGCAAAGACACCCGCCTTGTGACCAGAGAGAGCCACTGATGACCCAACCCGCTACATTCCACGATCTGAACGGGGCCTCGGTCTATATCACTGGCGGCGGCTCGGGCGTTGGTGCGGCGCTGACCGATGGGTTTCTCGCGCAAGGGGCGAACGTGGCCTTCATCGGCCGCTCGGATGCTAGCGCCTTTGTCGAGGAGATGCGCGAGAAACACGGGCGCGCGCCGCTGTTTATGCAGGGTGATATGACCGACACAGAACTGCTGCATGCCACAATGCAAAAGGCAGCCGAGGCACATGGTCCCTTGGATGTACTGATCAACAACGCGGCCAATGACAAACGTCATTCGCTAGACGAATCCACAACCGAGTTCTGGGACTGGATGATCGAGGTGAACCTCAAAGCCTATTACTTTGCCTGCCAAGAAGCCGCACGCCAGATGCAGGACAAAGGCGGTGCGATCGTCAATTTCAGCTCGATCAGCTATATCATGGGCAATGCGGGCTATCCGATCTACACAACCTCGAATGCGGGCATCACGGGCATGACACGGTCGCTGGCGCGCGAATTGGGCCCGCAAAACATCCGCGTGAACGCTCTGGCCCCCGGCTGGGTCCTGACGCAGAAACAACTTGATATGTGGGCCACGCCCGAGGATCTGGCTGCCCATCTGGACCGCCAGTGTCTGAAAGAACATCTAACACCGGAGGACATGATTGCACCAACGCTGTTTTTGGCCTCAAACGCAAGCCGCGCCATGACAGGGCAGTGTATGGCCGTCGATGGTGGCGTGGTGGTATCGGGGTGAGGATATGAAGGCGGAGTGGATTGCTGTCGATTGGGGAACCTCTCACCTGCGGGCCTGGGCCATGCAGGGCGACAGAGCAGTGGATCAGGCGCAGTCCGATCAGGGCATGTCGCGCGTGGCCAACGGAGGGTTTCAGGCTGCACTTCTGTCTCTAGTCGAGCCATGGCTGGGCGATGCTCCGGTCGATGTCATCGCCTGCGGCATGGTCGGCGCGCGGCAAGGTTGGGTCGAAGCACCCTACGCTGCCGTTCCGTCAGAACCGGTGCCCAATGTCCCGGTTCGGGTGTCAGACACAGACCCTCGCATTCGCGCCTTTGTTGTACCCGGCCTGAAACAGACGGAACCGCCAGATGTCATGCGCGGCGAAGAGACACAAATCGCCGGTTTTGTGGCTGCGCGACCCAATTGGGATGGGGTTTTGTGCCTGCCCGGCACACACACCAAATGGGTACAACTCAGCGCGGGTGAGGTTGTCAGCTTTCGCACCTTCATGACCGGAGAGATGTTCCAGCTGCTGCGCGGGCAATCCGTCCTGAGACACTCGGTCGGCGAAGGATGGGACGATGCGGCCTATGCTGAGGCGCTAGCAGACACGCTGTCAAAGCCCGAAAACCTGGCAGGTCGCCTGTTTGGTCTGCGTGCCGCTGACCTGCTGCAAGGGCAAGACGGGGCAATCGCAAGAGCGCGGTTGTCAGGCTTGCTGATCGGCGCTGAACTGGCTGCCACACGAGCCTATTGGCTGGGGCAACAAATGGCCATTATCGGCGCCGATCATATCGCCAATATCTATGCACAAGCCCTGAACCAACAGGGCGCGTTTGTGGAAACCGCCGATGCCACAGAGGTCACCCTGGCCGGGTTGGCGCAGGCCCGCAACCTGACGAGGCAAACCGCATGAGCCGCCCGATCATCACCATTCTGCGCGGATTGCAACCGTCCGAGGCCGAAGCGGTTGGCCGCGTTATCATCGATGCGGGTATCGACCAGATCGAGGTACCGTTGAATTCGCCCGACCCGCTTGAAAGCATCGGCCAATTGGCATCAGCCTTCGGAGACACAGCGCTCGTTGGCGCCGGGACAGTCCTGACTGTCGAACAGGCCGAAGACGTTGCCCGTGTGGGCGGCAAACTGATTGTTTCACCAAACTACGATGCCGAAGTGATTGCGCGTAGCGTAGAATTGAACATGCAAAGCTGGCCGGGCGTCTTCACCCCCACCGAAGCTTTTGCGGCGCTGAAGGCAGGTGCGACCGGGCTAAAGCTGTTCCCCGGCGTGATGGCCGGGACAACGGGTTTGGCCGCATTGCGCCCTGTTTTGCCAAAAGGCACGCTGGTCTACGCTGTCGGCGGTGCGGGTCCAGAGAACTTCGGCGACTGGATCGCCGCTGGTGCGGATGGGTTTGGCATCGGCTCGGCGCTCTATAAACCGGGGATGAGCCTCTCTGAAATTGCCGACCGCGCGCGGCAGATCGTCAGCGCCTATGACGCGGCCATCGGATGAGTCAGGTATTTGACAACCGCCCCTGTGATTTGGGGGAAGGGCCTTTATGGCACCCTGAACGGCAGCAGCTTTTCTGGTTTGATATCAACAACAAACGTCTGATGACCCGCGAGGCGGACGAACAAAACAGGTGGGATTTCGCGGAACATGTCTCGGCAGCGGGTTGGGTAGACAAAGATACTCTGCTGATCGCATCCGAGACCGGGTTGTGGCGATTTTCGCTAACCAACGGTGAGAAGAAGCACGTCTGCCCGTTGGAAGCGGATAACCCCATTACCCGATCCAATGATGGGCGCGCTGATCCGTGGGGCGGTTTCTGGATTGGAACCATGGGCAAACAGGCCGAACCACATGCCGGATCGATCTATCGGTTCTGGCGGGGTGAGCTGCGCCGTCTGGTTCCAAACGTCACGATCTCAAACGCAATCTGCTTCGCGCCCGACCGCTCTTGCGCGTACTATACCGATACGACGACACAGAAGGTCATGTATTGGGGGTTGAACCCAGAAACCGGTTGGCCTGAGGGGGAGGCTTCGGTTTTTCTGGATTTCCGCGAAGAGGCGTTGAACCCGGATGGAGCAGTTGTCGACGCAGCTGGCCATATCTGGATCGCACAATGGGGCGCGGCGCGGGTTGCGTGCTATGATCCTTTGGGGCAGTTTCAGCACGCGGTGACATTTGACGCCGCACATACTTCGTGTCCCGCCTTTGGCGGAGACGATTTGAACACGCTTTTCTGCACAACGGCCCGCGAAGGGCTGAGTGCTGAGACGCTTCGAACTCAACCCACGAACGGAATGACCTTCTTTGCCCCGAATGCGGGGCAAGGCCAGGCAGAGCACAGAGTCCTTTTATGAAACCCGAACTTGGCGTTTGCTATTACCCCGAACACTGGCCCGAGGCTGTTTGGGCCGAAGATGCCGCGCGCATGGTTGAGACCGGCCTGCGCTGGGTCCGGATCGGAGAATTCGCCTGGAGCCGGATGGAGCCGTCTCCGGGTGAACTGCAATTCGATTGGTTAGACCGCGCAATCGAAACGCTGGGCGCGGCAGGGTTGAAGGTGGTTCTTGGAACACCGACGGCCACGCCACCCCGCTGGATGCTGGACAAGCACCCCGACATGCTTGCGGTCGATGTACAAGGTCAGCCACGTAAGTTTGGTTCGCGCAGACATTATTGTTTCAGCCATGCGGGCTATATCGACGAATGCGCCCGTATCACCCGGATCATGGGTGAACGCTACGGTCGCGATCCACATATCGCGGCCTGGCAGATCGACAATGAATACGGTTGCCATGACACGGCGCTCAGCTACAGCGCGCCTTCTCTGAGTGCGTTTCGGCAGTGGCTAGCAGATCAGTACGGCACAATCGAAGCGCTGAACGAGGCGTGGGGCAATGTATTCTGGTCGATGGAGTATAACCACTTCGACCAGATCGACCTGCCCAACCTGACTGTGACCGACCCAAACCCGTCTCATGTGCTGGCCTTCCGTCGTTTCAGTTCGGATCGGGTTGTGGCGTTCAACAGGGCTCAGGTGGATGTGCTTAGGCCGCTGACCGATGTACCCTTGTTGCACAATTATATGGGTCGCGTGTTGGAGTTTGATCATTTTGATGTCGGGGCTGATTTGGATATCGCCACCTGGGACAGCTATCCGATCGGGTTCCTTTCGGATCGGCTGGAGGATGATCTGGACCACAAGACCAGATATCTGCAACAGGGTGATCCCGATATGCAAGCGTTTCACCATGACCTGTATCGCACAGTCGGGCACGGGCGCTGGTGGGTGATGGAACAACAGCCCGGCCCTGTGAATTGGGCCCCCTACAACCCCGCGCCCTTGCCCGGAATGGTCCGCCTATGGTCGCTTGAGGCTGTGGCGCACGGGGCCGAGGTGGTCAGCTATTTCCGCTGGCGGCAGGCCCCCTTTGCGCAGGAACAGATGCATGCGGGCCTGTTAACCTCAAACAATGCGGATGCGCCTGCGATGGCCGAAGCGCGCCAAACAGCCGATGATCTCACGGCGTTGGGTGCGCTGGAACAGCAACAGGCGCAGGTTGCCATCCTGTTCGACTATGCCTCGGACTGGGCCTGGACAACACAACCTCAGGGGGCTGGGTTTGATTACTTCCGGCTTGTGTTCTCGGCTTATCGTGCGCTGCGGCGTGCAGGGCTGTCGGTGGATATTGTGTCGGCAAAAGCCATTCCACATGGCTACAAACTGATCCTGGCACCGGGTCTGGCAACGGTGGAGGATGATCTGGAACAGCGACTGACAGATGCTTGCGATCTTGCCATCCTCGGCCCCCGCAGCGGAGCGATTGCCCATGATTTCCAAATTCCGAAATCCGGACGGCCGGGTTTGGCGGGATTGGATTGTGATGTCGCACTGGTCGAAACCCTTCCGCCCAACGTCGACCGACCCGTGACCGGAGGCGGCGCTGCACAACATTGGATCGATAGGCTGACAGGCAGCGCGGCGGATGTGCTAAGTTTCGCGGACGGGACACCAGCGATGAAAGGAGCAGGCGGACTTTGGTATCTGGGCGGGTTCCCGGATACCCAGCTTTGGGACCGTATTATTGCGATGGCCGCAGAACAAACCGGCCTGACCCTTACGCCAATGCCCGAAGGCCTACGCCGCCGCGACACGTCAGAGCACACGTTCCTGATCAACTATGACGCCAATGTGGTGGAATGGGACGGCCACAAGATCGCGGGTTGCGATGTGGCGATCCTGAACCGCATACCGCCCGAGCAGAGCTAAATCCGTTCGGGCGGCAGCAGGTTCTCTTAGGCCAAAAACCTAGTCGTTTTGCAGGCTGTTGGGGTCAAAGACCCCACCAAACCCACTGTTGTTCGACGGCTGGCTTTCAGTGTCCGAGCTTTCGTCACCGCTCGCGTCATCATCCCCACCTAGCGTGTTGGGGGCAAAGACATTCCCAAAACCGCTGTTGTTTGACGGCTTCGGTGCGGTTTGAGTGCTGCCTTGCTCGGCCTCTTCCGCCTCGCGCTGTTTGCGACGCTCTTCGCGTTCCTGACGCAGCTGCTGGATACGCTGTTCAGCCTCCAACTGCTTTTGCGCGCGCACGTCCGCGATACACTGACCCGGATCATATGTGGTGGCGGTGCCAACCACAGTGATCGTCGCCACCGCAAACGCCACAACCAGAACCGCAGCCATATTCCCCGAGAAGAAGCCGGGCAATTTGATCTTGCCTGCCAGTTCTTCCACCGTGGCCTTTTTGCGGGCCGCGGCAACCAGTTCCTGACGTTTCAGCTTGGCTTCGTTCAGCAGGGCGAAGAACACGGTCAGCGCCACGATGATAAAGGCCAAGGCCGAGATCGAGGGCGTGATGCCATACCGCACCTTCTGAGCCAGCTCGATAGTCAGCGTCGGATATTCACCAAAGGTGAATGTGGTGGTGTTGTAGTTCTCGAACGAAGCGAGGAACGCCAGCACCGCCGCCGAAGCAATCGCCGGGCGCATGAAAGGCAGCAGGATCTTACGAAACGCCTGCGCATGGCTGGCTCCCAGGTCCAGAGCCGCCTCGGTCAGCGCGATGTCATAACGCTGCAGCCGCGCCACCAGCACCAGCATGCAATAGCTGGCGATAAAGGTGGATTGGCCAATCACCGTCAGGAAGATGCCATTGGACAGGAAGCTATCCGCCCCAAGCCCCAGCATCCGGTTGATCCGGTCCCAAAAGACCAGTGTCGAGATACCCAAGACAACGCCCGGGATCAGGATCGGTGCGATGATAACCGTGTAATAGGTCGCGCGCAGCTTGGGCCAAATCTGCGTCAACATCAACGCGCCCGCCAGACCCATCGCCACCGACAGAACAACTGTCCCGGCCCCAATGATCAGCGAGTTCTTGATGCCGTTCAGGATACGTTGATCCTGAAACAGCTCACTGAACCACTGGAAGGTCAGGCATTCCCACGGGGTCATCCTTGGAAAGCTGGGAGAGTTGAAGGCCGTGACCGACATGATCACCAGCGGCCCCAGCAGGTACAGGAAGAAGATTGCCAGATAGACCCAGATGCTTATGCGGAGGAAGGAATTGTTCATTTCCCGATATCCCCCATATTCACCTTGAACAGGCGCATCACCGCCAGCACGAACAGGATACAGGTCACCAGCAGCACGATGGCGTAGGCGGCCCCCTGCGGCCAGTCATTGTTGTCGTTGAACTGCTGGTAGATCAACTGCGTGAACCATAGCGAGGACGGCCCGCCCAGAATTTGCGGCGCGGCCAGCGCACCGGCGCTTAGCATGAAGACCATCGTACAGCCCGAACTGATCCCTGGCTTGGCATAAGGAATGACTACACGCCAATGTATCCGCCACCAGGGTGCACCCAGATCGCGCGCAGCCTCGATCTGGTTACCATCGAGGCTTTCGATCACATTATACATCGGGAAGATCATCAGCAGGATGTATGCATAGCCAAGGCCTGCATAGAGCGCGATGTCATTGCGGATGAAATCAAACGGCAAATCCCAAATGCCCAGACCCATGAACAGAGTGTTCAACACGCCGGTTTCACCAAAGATGATACGCAGAGCAAAGGCCCGCAGGATCTCGTTGATCCAATAGGGAATGATCAGCATGATCGCAAATATGCGGATGTGATTACCTTTGGATTGACCCAGATAATAGGCAATCGGATAGCAGATGATCAGGTTAAAGATCGTCACGCAAACCGCCGCCAGCAGCGTGCGGAAAAACACCCTTAGGTCGACTGCGTTGTAATCCTGGCTGCCACCTTCTGGCCCGTAGATCAGGTACTTGTAGTTCTCCAGCGTATAAACGTCCTTGGGCCCACCGATCTCGGGCGGGGGCAGGTTTGGACGGAATGAAAAGTCCAGCATCGATAGCTGAGGCAGAACGATCAGGCCGATGGTCCAAAAGAGGACAAGGCCCAGGATCAACAACCCCATGCCGGTGCCATTTCGGTTGAAGAATTCTTTCAGAAACTGGGGCATCTGTCTGACCCCTTACTCTGCTGCCAATTCACCCGCTGGAACCAGAACCGCGTTGCGGGTCTCGTATTCCAGCGTGATCATCTGGCCGGTGTGATCTTCGAAGGACTGGCCGAGGTTGGGCAGCGAGACTTTGATCTCTTTACCACCATCGCCTTCGGTGAAGATGTTGAAGACATTGCCTTCAAATTCTTCATGCTTCACTTGCGCGGTCACGAAATGATTGCCGGTGCTTCCTTCAGGAGCGATAGCAAACGCCTCGGGCCGGACGAACATCATTGCCTCGTCACCCTCTTTCAGCTTGCCCTGATTGGCGGTCGAGATGCGGGCCACCAGATCGCCGGACCGGTTGGTTGCGATCATCGCCTCATTGCCCATGACCTGCTTGATCTTACCACGGAACACATTGTTTTCGCCCACAAAAGAGGCCGCAAAAGCCGTGTTGGGATCGTTGTAGATGGTCTTGCCATCTGCGATCTGGTCGATCACTCCGGCACGCATGACGGCGATATTGTCAGACATGGTCAGCGCTTCACCTTGGTCATGAGTGATATAGATAAAGGTAATGCCGACGCGCTGCTGAATTTCGCGCAACTCCGTCCGCATATGTTGGCGCAGCTTCAGGTCCAGCGCAGAAAGCGGTTCGTCCAACAGCAGAACATCAGGTTCCGCGCACAGCGCGCGCGCGATGGCAACCCGTTGGCGCTGACCACCGGAAAGCTCACTTGGCAGCTTGTCGCCCTGCCCCGGCAGAGCAATCATGTCCAGCAGCTCATCCGCGCGCTTGCGGCGTTCGGCGGCGCTGGCGCCATTGATCTCCATCGAAAAGGTGATGTTCTCCCAGACTTTCATCAAGGGAAACAGCGCGAGGTTCTGAAAGATCAGAGCGGTCGGGCGCTTGTTTGGCCCGATACCGCGCATGTCATTGCCACCGATCAGAACCTTGCCTTCGCTGGGGTCCAAAAACCCCGAAACCGCGCGCAGGATCGTGGTCTTGCCACAACCCGAGGGGCCAAGGAACGAAAAGAAATCGCCCCCGTTGATATTCACATTGGCATCACGTACGGCGACAAAATCACCGAAACGGATCCACAGGTTTTCCAGATCTACTCCGACCCCTGCACTCATCTTAGATATCTCCGACTGGCGCGCGTCGTGCTGGCACGCGGATAGGGCCTGAGGCGACATTGCGACGCTCAGGGGTTAGTCCCTCGCCCAATGGCGAGGGACCAGATGTTACGCAATCAGGCGCTTTTGAACTTGTTGACGAACTCGGTCCGCGTTTCTGCGTACCAGGGTGCTTCGGCCGGCCACGGGTTAAGGTTAGCAAGTGAGTCACCCGGATAGGCTTCTGCAAAGTTCTTCTTGTAGGTGTCACCCGAATACTGGTCGGCACCCAGAACAGGCGAGTTGTAGCCGTGGCTATCAATCGCAACGCCTGCTGGTTTCGCCTGATAGGCAAAATCGATGAAGGCATAAACCTGTTCGACATTCTGTGCACCGGTCGGCATCGAGATACCATCGACCCAGGCCATTGCACCTTCGACCGGTGCCTGATAATGCACAGGCTCACCTGCGGATTTCAACGCCAGCGGCGGTCCGTCCCAGGTCTGGCCAACGACCACACCTTCGTTCAGTAGGCCGTTCTTTTGGGTATCGGCGTCGTTCCAGATCAGTTTGATGCGATCCTTGCGGGCAACGCACCAGTCCGTGATCTGACCCCAGACCTTGCGCATGGTGTCTTCGTCACCATAAGCCGCCCAGACCGAACCAGGCTCCATCTCGCCCGCGCGCTCCATGTAAAGACCAGCGCCCAGCATCATCGAATGCGCGCGGCCCATGGTTTTGCCCGCATTCGCTTCGGACCAGACATCGCCATAAGATGGCGCATCACCTTCCGGCAGCCACAGGTCGGTGCGGTAAGCGATACCTTCCGTTCCCCAGATATGCGGCAGCCAATGCGCACCGCTGTCGCCGAAGTTCCACGCATCCGTACCAATTTGCGCCATCGCCGGGTTCACCAGATCAACCGGCACCTTATTCATGTCGAATGGCTGCAGCAGCTCCAGCGGCTCCCACTGAAGCGAGCGGTTGTTGGTGGGCGACACGATGTCAAAGCCCTGACCTTTGGTGGCCTTCATCTTGTTGATGATTTCTTCGTTCGATCCGATACCGGTATAGTTCACCTTGATTCCGGTCAGCGTTTCAAACTCTTGAATGAAGCTGGGCGGCAGGTAGTCCGACCACATCAGAATGTTGATTTCGCCCGACGATGCAAGCGCAGATTTGCTGTAAAGCGGGGCAGCCAAAGCAGCAGCGCCTGCGCCTTTCAGCACCGTACGTCTGGAAAGATTTTTCCGATCGACCATTTTGTATCTCCCATGGTTAGTCGTTAGATTTTTTTGTTTTGATTGCAGGCCAGAACTTCGCGGCAGAGCTGTCTACTCAAAAGTGACAGTTGGAAATTTCAATAAGTCCAGTTTGCAACCCCGTCCTGCTTCTTTCGCTTCCGAGTATGAAAATACACCGGACGGCCTCACCTTAGGCTGTGATTGTGAAAGCACCAACAAGATACTTATGTGTTGTAAAAAATGAGGGGTATTGCAGCCTTGATAAAGGTCTGGCACTCGCGCGGGCCATCCCACCATCAAGCTGCCCCGACATATAAATCATTGAAAATAAATGGGTAAATACTATAGTCTGATAGCGCTGCGGCCAGATGCCTCAATCTGCACCGATTTTTCGAATCGATTCACGCGAAAAGCGCTCAAGTGTGGTGGCTCACCATATATTGGCAGCTTTAGTGGGCACATGCTTGAAATCGACCGTGAAGTCTCGTGCCGACAACTCGCTCCCATGCGCTCGATCTGGCACTAAAAAAGCGTCGGCACCCCACAAATCAGCGCGCTATCGCGATGCGTTACAAGATCAGGCTGAATGCCGGCGCATCGACACGCCATTGTGGAACAGATGCACCTTGTCCGGCGCCGCCGTTATTGAAACGGACTGACCACGCAGATTACGCTGCACGCCGGGAAGCTTTGCAATGACAGACTCGACCCCCTCGGATTTCTCGAAATAAAGCAATGTCACCTCACCCAACGCCTCGGTGAAGTCTACGGTACCAGTCAAGATCGGAGACTCTTCGGTCAGCACAAAATCTTCGGGACGTACGCCGATATTCACTTCTCGCCCTTCGTCACTGGCCTCAGTCGGGATCGATGAAACTGCAGTGCCCCCTGACGCCAAAGCAATCGTGGTTGTTGCCCCGGTGCCGGTGATCCGCCCAGGAAGCAGGTTCATCGAGGGCGATCCAATGAATTGCGCGACGAATTCATTGTCCGGTGTCTCATACAGCTCCAGCGGCGTACCAACCTGTGCGATACCCTTGTTTGCCAACACAACGATGCGACTGGCCAACGTCATTGCCTCAACCTGATCGTGGGTCACGTAGATCATTGTACTGTCTGGCATCGCCTCTTTCAGACGTGCGATCTCGATCCGGGTGGCCACACGCAGCGCGGCATCAAGGTTCGAAAGCGGCTCGTCAAACAGATAGACCTTTGGGTCGCGCACAATCGCACGGCCAATGGCAACACGTTGGCGCTGACCACCCGACAGGGCCTTGGGCAGACGATCCAGGAACGGTTCAAGCTGCAAGATCTGCGCGGCACGCTCGACCGAGGCATCAATTTCCGACGCGGGCATCTTGGCGATCTTCAAGGCAAAAGCCATGTTTTCGCGCACCGTCATATGCGGATAAAGCGCGTAGCTTTGAAACACCATGGCAATGCCGCGCTGCGCGGGCGGTACATCGTTCATGACCTGCCCTTCAATTTCCAGCGTGCCGCCAGTGATCTTTTCCAGCCCGGCGATCATCCGTAGCAACGTGGATTTCCCGCAACCCGAGGGACCGACAAAAACGATCAGCTCGCCTTGATCGATATCCAGATCGATATGTTTCAGGACATCAATGGGGCCATAGGATTTGGCAACATCCGTCAGTTTGAGTTCAGACATGGTTTACCCCTTTTCCTTGACCATCAGGCAGAATTGCGCTGCATCCAGTGTGATCTGACCTTCGCCCTCGACCGCGCCCAGATCCTGACCAATGGCGTGCCATTGGCCCTGAGGCAGCGAGATTTCCGCAGCCTCCGATCCCAGATTGAAGGCGCAAAACACCTGTTCAGTCTCATTTTCGCGCAGGAATGTGAGGACCGTTCCGGTCTGCTCCATCTGTGTCTGTGCGCCGGTCGCCAGGGCCGGATGCGCGTGGCGCAAAGCAATGGCACGGCGATAATGGTTGAGCATCGAGTGCGGATCAGCTTCTAACCGGTCAACAGCCTGTTCGGCCTGTGCAGCGCTGACCGGCAACCAAGGCTCGCCTGCGCTGAACCCGGATTGCTCATCCTGTGACACCCAGACCATCGGTGTGCGGCAGCCGTCACGTCCTTTGTATTCAGGCCAAAATTCGATTCCATAAGGGTCTTGCAGCTTCTCGAATGGAACATCTGCTTCGTGCAGGCCCAGCTCCTCGCCCTGATACAGGCAGGCCGAACCGCGCAGGCACATCATCAGCACCGCATATTGCCGGGCCGCAGCCTCACTGAGGTCCCAGCGCGACGCATGGCGCGCAACATCGTGGTTCGAAAACGCCCAGCAGGGCCAGGCATCCCGCGCCTTTGCGGATAATTGGTCAAAAACCTGCTTGGCATAGCTTGCCGTCAGCACCCGTTTCTCAAGAAACTCGAACGCGTAGCACATATGCATCCGCTTATCGCCGGTGGTGTATTCTCCCATAATCTCAAGCCCACGCTGCGCGTCGCCGATCTCACCCAGACAGGCACGGCCCTCGTATTCATTCGTCAAGGCGCGCAGGCGTTCCAGAAACGCGATGTTTTCCGGCTGGCTTTTGGAATACAGATGGTTTTGGTGATTATAGGGGTTTACGGCTGGCGCGATCGAGGCATTGCGTTGCTCGATCGAAAGGGCTGGGTTGTCCCGCAGCTCTTTGTCGTGAAAGTAAAAGTTGATCGTATCCAGACGGAAGCCATCAACCCCCATTTCCAACCAGAACCGTGCCATATCCAGCAGGGCATCCTGCACCTCACGGCAATGGAAATTCAAATCGGGCTGTGAACTCAGGAAATTATGCAAGTAATATTGCAGACGGCGAGAATCCCATTGCCAGGCTGAACCGCCAAAGATCGACAGCCAGTTGTTCGGCGGTGTCCCATCGGGCTTGGGGTCGGCCCAGACGAACCAATCGGATTTAGAATTGTCTCGGCTGGCACGGCTTTCACTGAACCAAGGGTGCTGATCCGACGTATGCGACAGGACCAGATCGATCATGACCTTCAGTCCCTTGGCATGCGCCTTGTCCAAAAGCTCCTGAAAATCAGCCAAGGTGCCGAACATCGGGTCCACGTCCCGATAATCACTGACATCATAGCCAAAATCCTTCATCGGAGATTTAAAAAACGGCGATATCCAGATCGCATCCACACCAAGCGACGCGATATAATCGAGCCGTTGCGTGATGCCTTTCAGGTCGCCAATGCCATCGCCATTGCTGTCCTGAAAGCTGCGCGGGTAGATCTGATAGATCACCCCACCGCGCCACCACTCGGACGACACTTTGGTAGCTTTGGAAAGTTCTGTGGTGTTCTGCACGTTCATCAGACGCCTCTATTTGACAGATCCGGCCAGCAGGCCCCGGACCAGGTATTTTTGCATTGCGAAGAAGACAGCCAGCGGAACGGCAATCGAAACAAAGGCCGCCGTGGCAAGAATTTCCCAATTACCGCCGCGTGTGCCCAGCAGCTCGACGATGCGGTTGGTCATCACCGTTGTCTGACCGGATGAGTCGATCAGGAACACTTTGGCAACCAGCAGATCGTTCCATGTCCACAGGAACTGGAAGATCGCAAAGGACGCCAGCGCCGGAAAGCTGAGCGGCAGGATGAGTTTGGTGAAGATCTGGAACTCAGTAGCCCCATCCACCCGCGCATTTTCGATCAGATCGCGTGGCAATCCGGCCATGTAGTTGCGCAACAGGTAGATCGCCAATGGCATCCCAAAACCGGTATGGGCCATCCAAACCCCCAGGTACCCTTTGCCGATCCCGATATTGAGGTGTAGTTTCAGCAGCGGGATCAAAGCCAGCTGCAACGGCACCACCAACAGACCAACAACGGCAGCGATCAACAATGCCCGCCCCGGGAAATCCATCCAAGCCAGCGCGTAAGCCGCAAAGGCCGCAACTAGGATTGGGATGATCGTCGCCGGTATCGTCACCGTCAACGTATTGAAAAACGCCTTAGCCATGCTGTCGGCACTGTTCGCGTTGAACAGAACATGGGCATAATTCTCGGTCGTGAACTCGGGCGGCAAGGTGGTGGTCACAAACACTCGGGGACCGCGATTGCCAGAAAACGCCTCTGTGTTCTCCATCCGGTAGTCGCCGTTGGCCTGAACCGTTATTGTCCCTCCGCGGCGCAGCTCAGCCGTTTCGCCGGGGGCAAAGGCATCGATGGCCCGAGAGTTGACCCCCCATCTGCTGATGTCCGAGGCCTTCTCACCGTCAAAAACATTGCCTTCGATGACATACATCCCGTCGGTTGAGACCTGCGTGTCTGGCCCGGCGGCGCGTAGGGTCAGGTTCTGTTCTGACGGAAACAAAGCCCGCCACCAGCCGCTGCTGGCAATCTGATCCCCCGTTCGGAAAGACGAGATCAACAAGCCCAGCGTTGGGAACACCCAAAGCACGACAAGAAACACCACCGAGGCATGTACAACCCAGCGAAGGGCTGGCCGGGTTCCCGCAATATCGCTCATATCCCCAACCTCCTACTGCATTTCTTTGCGCGCATTGCGCACATTCCAGACCAGGATCGGAGTAACCAGCAACATGATCACCATGGCCGAGGCCGACCCCACGCCCCAGTCATTGGCACGGAACATCTTGTCATACATGTAATTGGCCAGAACCTGCGTCTCCCATTGGCCGTTGGTCATGGCAAAGACGATGTCAAAGACCTTGAGAACGACGATTGTGATGGTGGTCCAGACGACCATGATCGTGGTTTTGATCTGCGGCACTTTGATCTTGAAGAAGATCTGGAACGGGTTGGCCCCGTCCAAAATGGCGGCCTCAATGGTCTCTTCCGGGATACCGCGCAGGGCGGCAGACAGGATCACCATGGCAAAGCCGGTTTGAATCCAGACCAGAACGACCATCAAGAAGAAATTGTTCCAGAACGGAAGCGTCAGCCAGGTGTGCGTCTCGGTGCCACCGAAGAAGATATAAATCGCGTTCAGGACGCCGATCTGATCCTGATCGATGGGCCGCGCATCGTAGACCAGTTTCCAGATCACCGAGGCACCGACGAATGAAATTGCCATCGGCATGAAGATCAGCGATTTGGCGACGTTGCCCCAACGAATGCGGTCGGTCAGCTGCGCAACCAGCAGGCCAAAGGCTGTGGACATGGCCGGAACCACAATCAGCCATAGCATATTGTTGCGCATCGCCTCCCAGAACTTGGGTTCGGCAACCATTTGCACGTAATTGTCGAATCCAGCCCATACATAGCCGCCACCCGCGACGCGATCTGTCAGCGACAGGCGTAGTGTCTCGACAACCGGGTAGGCCAGATAAACACCCAGTGCGAGCAAAGCGGGCAACAGAAACAGCCAGGGCCGGATCATGTTGGCGCGGTTGATATTGCGCCCTGCATTTGGGCCACGCGCTGGAAACAGAAACTTATCCAGCACTTGGTTGGATAGGTAGAAGTAGCCCACACATCCCGACACACCAATGGCGATCGTCAGCAGGCCTTGTATTGCCGGATGCATGCTATCCTCCCTCGCGGCGACAGGCATGGGCACCCCGGCGTGCGGGATGCCCAAAGGGTTGTCAGATTATTTGATGGCGTCCCAGGAGGACTGGATCTCACCCGTGACCTCTTCGGCGGATTTGCCACCGGTATAATCAACCATGCCAGTCCAGAACGTGCCTGCACCGACAGCACCTGGCATCAGGTCCGACCCGTCAAAACGGAATGTGGTCGCGCCCAGCAGGATGTCGCCGAGACCGCGCAGCGTGTCATCCTTGTAAGCTTCGGTGTTGACGCCCTTGTGCGGTGTCAGGAAGCCGGTCTGCGCCATCATGATCTCATGCGCGATAGGTTGTTTGAGGAACTCCATGAACGCGGTTGTCGCGTCGGATGGGTTGCTCACAGCCATTAGCGTACCGCCACCCAGAACCGGGTTGCCCAAGTCCTTGTCAGCAAAGGCTGGCATGTAGAAGAAATCTGCATCCAGACCAAACTCGACATCTTCCGGGAAGAAGGCCGGAACGAAGGACGCTTGACGATGCATGTAGCATTCAGGCGGTGAGGCAAACATGCCCTTGGGACTGTCGCGGAAATCGGTGGAGGCAACTGCACCTGCACCGCCGGAGACTTTGGCATCATCGCGCGCGAACCAACCGAATTCGTCGATTGCAGCGATAACGCGTGGGTCGTTGAACGGAATCTCGTTGGTAACCCATTGGTCATAGACTTCCGGCGGCTGGGTGCGCAGCATCATATCCTCGACCCAGTCGGTCGCAGGCCAACCGGTTGCGGCACCGGACCCCAGACCGATACACCACGGCGTTTCACCATCGGCGACGATCTGTTCAGTCAGAGCCTTAAGCTCTTCCATGGTCGTCGGCACTTCATATCCGGCGTCTTCGAAGTTCTCGGGGTTGTACCAAACCAGAGACTTGACGTTCACATTGTAGAAGAAGCCGTACATCTGGTCGTTGCCATCAGCGTCTTTATAGGTGCCCAGGTCGACCCAGGAATCACCTGCAGCGTAGTTGTCACCAACCCAGGCAGCCATGTCGTCACCCAGCGGGGACAGCTGTCCTTTGGACGCCATGATCGAGGCCAGACCAGGCTGCGGGAATACGGCAACATTGGGGGCCGAACCAGCCTCGGCATCGATGACGATTTGCTGCTCGAAACTGTCCGAGCCGGTATAGATCACATCCGCGCCTGTGGCCGCCTCGAAATAGGCGGTCATGTTGTTGAAGTAGCCATCTTCCGGCGTAAGCCAGGGCCCCGCAACAGTAACAGTCTGGCCGCTCAGGTCCGGCGCTGTTTCCGCCCAGGCATTGTAGCTGTCCCAATTGAACGGGCCTTCGCCCGGCGTGAATGCCAGATCAGCCTGCGCCAATCCGGTCCCCGCACTCAGCGCCAATGCCGCAGCACTGGCGTAAAACGACTTCTTCATGATGTCCTCCCACAGCTTATCAAGCTTTTAGTTGTTCGGGCCCGACCCGATCCGCGACGTACCTGCCACGCGTTCCGACACGAGAATCACGGCAATATAGCTTACTACCGCAATCCAAAGCGCTTTGGATAGATGTAAAGTTGCGCGTTTACGGATCAAAGTCAACGATTCCGAATACTCTTGGATTTATCACTCAATAATCTTTACTTTTATGGCTCTTTTTATGAGTATGGCGAAACACAACAGATGAGTTCAAAGAATTCAAAGCGCTTGCAGTATATGAGCACCTTATGACGCTAAAAGAACTTTCGGATATGCTTGGGTTGTCGCCGACCACTGTCAGTCGCGCCCTGAACGGCTATCCGGAAGTGAATGAAACCACTCGCGCGCGCGTTCAGGCAGCAGCGACCAAACATGGTTATCGGCCAAACAGCCGCGCCAAAGGGTTGGCGACGGGCAAATCCATGGTCATCGGCCATGTGATCCCCAGCTCGTCTCAGCACGAGATGGTGAACCCCATCTTTGGAGATTTCGTCGCGGGTGCCGTGAAAACATACGCCGAGCATGGCTATGACATGATGTTCACCAACGCCGATGACACCTCGATCGAAGAGGCCTATCGCAGCCTGTTCCAGCGCGGTGCAGTTGATGGCGTGGTGCTCCAGGGCCCAAAGGTGAATGAGCACCGTATTGCCGTTCTCAGCAAAATGTCAGTTCCGTTCATTGTACATGGCCGCTCGACCGGTGTTGACCTGCCCTATGACTGGATTGATGTGAACAACAAAAGCTCGTTCCTGCGGGCGACCCAATTCCTGCTGGATCTGGGCCATCGGCGAATCGCATTGATCAACGGCCTTGAAGACATGGATTTCGCCCAGCGCCGCCGTGATGGCTATCTTGCTGCACTGGCGCAGGCAGGGATCGCACCTGAACCTAATCTGATGCGCAGCGCCGAGATGACCGAAGTCTATGGTCACCACGAAACACGCACGATGCTTGCCCTTGATGATCCACCAACCGCAATCCTGATTTCTTCGATGATTTCTGCTATCGGCGTTCGGCGCGCGATTGACGAAGCGGGCTTGCAAATGGGGCGCGATGTATCCGTCATCGCCCATGACGATGACCTGTCCTATCTTAAGAACGGGCAAGATGTTCCGATCTTCACCGCCACCCGCTCCTCTGTTCGCAAGGCCGGGGAGATAGCGGCCAATATGCTGATCGAACGCATCAAATCCCCGGATGCGCCGACCAAAACTAGATTGCTGGAAGCTGAACTGGTAGTAGGCAGATCAACAGGCCCGGCGCCCAACAGGTACTAGCAATGAAATATACTCGTTCTGACTTTCCCAAAGACTTCCTCTTTGGTGTGGCAACCTCTGCTTATCAGATCGAAGGCCACGCCCAAGGCGGGGCTGGTCAGACCCATTGGGATACCTTCGCCGCCTCGCCCGGTAATGTCGTGCGGCAGGAAAACGGTGATCGGGCCTGCGATCATCTGAACAGGTTTCCGGAAGATTTCGATCTCGTGCGCGAGGCTGGTTTCGATTGCTACCGCTTTTCCACCAGCTGGGCTCGGGTGCTGCCCGATGGACGCGGGTCGGTGAACCAATCCGGGCTGGACTATTACGACCGCCTCACCGATGCCTTGCTAGAGCGCAATATCCGCCCCTGTGCCACGCTTTATCACTGGGAATTGCCCTCGGCCCTTGCTGATCTGGGTGGCTGGCGCAACCGTGATATCGCCGGGTGGTTTGCAGATTTCACCGAGATCATCATGGGCCGGATCGGGGATCGCATGTATAGCGTCGCCCCCATCAACGAGCCCTGGTGCGTCAGCTGGCTGAGCCATTTCGAAGGCCACCACGCCCCCGGCATGCGCGATATCCGAGCTGCTGCGCGGGCCATGCATCACGTGCTGCTGGCACATGGTCGCGCCATTCAGGCGATGCGCGGGCTTGGAATGTCCAATCTAGGTGCGGTGTTCAATCTGGAATGGGCCGAACCCGCCGATGACAGCCCCGAGGCCCGCAAGGCAGCGGATCTGTATGATGGGATTTATAACCGGTTCTTTCTGGGCGGTGCGTTCAAGAAAGCTTATCCAGCGAATGTTCTGGAGGGGCTCGCGACTCATTTGCCGACGGGTTGGCAGGACGACTTTGACACCATCGGCGCACCTGTCGATTGGTGCGGGCTGAACTATTACACCCGCAAGCTGATTGCCCCGTCTGATACCGCTTGGCCCAGCCTGAAAGAGGTTCCCGGACCTTTGCCCAAAACCCAGATGGACTGGGAGATCGAACCAGCCGCCCTCACCCGCTTTTTGACCCGAACGGCGCAGGAATACACTGACGACCTTCCCCTATTTGTGACCGAAAACGGCATGGCCAGTCCTAAACGGGATCAGGACGATGATCGGATTAATTACCTAAACCAGCATCTTGCGGCCGTTCAGGATGCATTGGATCAGGGCGTCCCAGTCAAAGGCTATTTTGTCTGGTCTCTGCTCGACAACTACGAATGGGCCTTTGGGTATGAGAAGCGGTTCGGTCTGGTCGATGTGGACTTCGAGACGCTGGAGCGCAAACCCAAAGCCTCATATCTCGCCCTAAAAGCCTCGCTGGCCAAAGGGAACCCTGTTGCCCTGCCACTCGCGCAGCCAGCAGGGTCAGTCCACGAGCATTGGAACCTAGTGGCCGATGTCGGTGGCACCAATACCCGGCTTGGGGTTGTCGAGAACGGTGCGCTGACAGAATTGCGCAAACATCCAACCGGCTCCTTGTCCGACTTACTTAACGCATTTCACAGTTTGCGAGATGACGTCGGAACTGATCCTCAGGCAGTTGTTGCCGCAGGTGCAGGCCCGGTTCAGGCTGGCGTGATTCAACTGACAAACGCAAATCTGGACTTGTCCGAGGCTGAGCTGGCCGAAGCCACCGGTGCCCGGCACACTTATGTCATCAACGACTTCACCGCCGCTGCATGGTCGGTGGCCGAGGTTACGTCCGATGATGTTACCGTCTTGCAGGGGGCGCCCACGCCGCCACTCGGCACGCGGCTGGTGGTCGGACCCGGAACTGGGCTGGGCGTCGGGGCGTTGCTGTATTCCGAAGGGCATTATCACACCGTCTCGGGCGAAGGAGGCCATGTCGGCCTTGCGCCGCGCCACCGGGATGAGGTTGATATCTTTGACGCGGCCCGGCGTATTGCACCCGAATGCTTCTTTGGCGACAGCCTGAGTTTGGAAGCTGAGATGTTCCTCAGCGGCACCGGATTACCGATCTTGTACCGAGCAGTAGCAATGGCGGCGGGTCAAACCAATATCTCCGCGCGCCCGGCGCGGGATATCCTGCAGGATGCGCGATCCGGCACTGATCCACACGCGGTTCAAACCGCATCGCTGTTCACAACGCATCTGGGCGCTTTGCTAGGGGATATGGCTGTCACATTGATGCCAATAGGCGGCGTCTTTCTGGTCGGTGGCGTGGCGGAAAAAAACCGCTGGCTGTTCGGAGACAGTTTTCTGGATGCCTTCAACAATGGTGGCCGGTTCAGCGAGCTGCGGCGCGGAATGGATCTCTATATCTCAGAACAGGTCGAATTTGGCATTGTTGGCGCTAACAACTTCTGCAAAAATGCCCTCATGCGGTAGAACCGCCTGACAATTCTCAATGAAGGAACGCGGGATGATCCTGTGCTGCGGAGAAGCGCTGATCGATATGATCACCGAGCCTACAGTCTCGGGTGCCCAAGGGTATGTACCCCATTCTGGAGGTGCAATTTTCAACACGGCGATCGCGTTGGGGAGATTGGGCGCGCCTGTTGGCATGTTGACCGGCCTGTCGTCCGATATGTTTGGTGAACAATTGGCGGATACGCTGAAAGCGAGCCATGTGGATACCTCCCATGTGATCACCAGCGACCGCCCAACCACTTTGGCGTTTGTGAAACTGGTCGATGGTCATGCATCGTACAACTTCGTTGACGAGAACACCGCCGGGCGCATGCTTCAGCCCGAGGATCTGCCCGACCAACTGCCCGCCATCTCGACCCTGTATCTAGGCGGTATCAGTCTTGCCTGCGAACCCTGCGCCGATGCTTATGCTGCCTTGCTAAGCCATCACGGGACGGATCGAGCGGTGATGTTGGACCCCAACATCCGACCGGGGTTTATCCAGGATCAGACCAGATACCGCACCCGTTTGAATGCCATGATTGCGCAGACCGATATCCTCAAAGTCTCGGATGAAGATCTGGACTGGATCATTCCGGGGCCCGAAACCCATGCCGAGAAAGTGCCTTTGTTGCTGCAAGCCGGTCCCGCGGTTGTGATTGTTACACGTGGGAGCCAGGGGGCTTCGGGTTATCTACGCGATGGCTCGGAAACCACGATACCGGTTAAAGCGGTTCAGGTTGTCGATACGGTGGGGGCGGGCGATACGTTCAACGCTGGCGTGCTGGCGGAACTTCACCGTTCCGGACATCTGACCAAAGCCGGGCTGCGCGATCTGACAAAAGAAAGCCTGCGTGCAGCTTTAGCGTTGGGTGCAGATGTTGCAGCAGTCACCGTATCGCGTGCCGGGGCCAACCCGCCCTGGGCGCACGAGCTCTAGTCCCAAAAAGGGAAGTCACATGAAACGTTCCGACATCAACCACATCAAGACCGATGCACAGGCCTTTATCCAGTCTTTCGGTTTCATCCTGCCCCCCTTTGCCGACTGGTCTCCGGATCAGATGCGCAGCGCCAAGGCCGACACGATCCGCGCCCGGGGACTGGGATGGGACATCACCGACTACGGGCAAGGCAAATTTGATGAGCTTGGCCTGTTCCTGTTCACCCTGCGCAATGGGGATGAGAACGATCTGAGCCAGGGTCGTGGGATGCTTTATGCAGAAAAACTGCTGATCTCGCGCGACAAGCAGCTGTCGCCGATGCATCGTCATATCGTCAAAGCCGAGGATATCATCAACCGGGGCGGCGGCGATCTGGTGATGGAGATCTATGCCTCGAACCCCGATGGCAGCGTAGACCGCGACACACCGGTTGTGGTGCCCAGCGACGGATGCGATATCAGCATCACTCCGGGCGAATTGCTGCGCCTGAAACCCGGCGAAAGCGTGACCCTGATGCCCGGCATCTGGCACGCCTTCTGGGCCGAGCGTGGGGATTGCCTGATCGGCGAGGTCTCAACCGTAAACGACGACCGCACCGATAACGTGTTCGAACAACCCATTCCCCGCTTTGCCACGATCGACGAAGATACCGAGGCCGAGTTCCTGCTGGTTGCGGATTACTGATCTACCCCGAGATTGACCCGAGCCTCTCAGCGATTGCTTGACAAGCGTGTCTTGTCCAGAATAGCTGACCTGTGATGGTTCCCGCAGCTTTGGGTGCGGGATGAAAATGGGAATACGGTGCGGCCCCCGGAATATCGGAACAGGCCAAGTCCGTAACTGCCCCCGCAACTGTAAGCGGAGAGCGACGCCAAATCACCACTGGCCCGAGAAGGCCGGGAAGGTTGGCCAAGCAACGACCCGCAAGTCAGGAGACCTGCCATCACCTGTGAAACCAACCCGGGACGGGGCGTCCTGGAAGGAGGATTGATGGCATATTTGCGCCCTTTGGGGACTGGCACTTTCGACACGGGCGTTCTGCGCGTTGAGGGTGGCAATGACCCGCAACGCTGATCACTTTGTGCTGATCTGCTCGACCTGCCAGGGTGAGATCGAAGCCAGCGCCGCCCAAATTCTGCTGGACGCGTCGCTGCCAGACGGGTTCGCTACGCGACTGATCCCGTGCATGGCAGGATGCGAACGTCCCATGGCCATCGGTCTGCAAGCCGAAGGCAAGGCGCAATACCTGTTTGGCGATATTCAAAGCACCGCCGATCTGGATGCGATCGCCACCTTCGCCCATCAGTACCGCGACAGCGAGAGCGGTTGGACCAGCGCAACGGATCGCCCCCCCGCCTTGCTGTTCAAAACTCTAGCACGTCTGCCTCGTCTTCCAAAGGCGGGTAAGGCATGAGCTTTCTGGTCGCGGAGAATCTGGAATACTACGCCCTGAATGGCGATGTGTTGCTACAAGGCGTCTCGTTCTCTTTGGAAGAAGGGGCGATCCTTGCCATCGCCGGTCCGAACGGTGCCGGCAAAACAACGCTGCTGAACCTGCTCTGTGGGGTCGAACGTCTGGCGCTGGGGGACGTACGGATCAACGGTCAAAGCCTGCGCAGCCTGTCTGCGCAGGAACGCGCCAGGACCATTGCGGTTGTTGGTCAGCAGGAACTGCCCGATGGCCGCCTAAAGCTGCGCGACTACGTTGCGCTGGGTCAGATTCCCATTCAGAGCGACCGCTCGGCGGAAGACCACAAGATGGATCTTGCGCGCGTTCTACGCACGACCGAGCTGACCCATCTGGCGGACAAGCCGATGCAGCGGCTCTCCGGCGGCGAACGCCAACGCGCTCATATCGCGCGTGCATTGGCGCAGAACCCCTCGCTGTTGTTTCTGGACGAGCCCACCAATCATCTGGACCCCGATGCCAAGGGGCACATGCTGTCGCTGGTGGCCGAGCTGGGCGTGACGGTGGTGATGATCGTGCATGACCTTGTCATGATCCCGGAATTCGCCAGCCATGTCGCGCTGATGAAATCCACACGCATGACGGGCTTTGGGCCAGTCGACCAGATACTAACGCCGGATCATGTGCGCGACACGTTTGGTGTTGACTACCTGTGCTTCCAGCACGAAGGGCGCGTGATCCCGGCGCTGGATATCCGAAAACGAACGCTTTCATCTTAACAGGAGACATTGATGAAACAGAAAATTTGGTCAGCTTTGATGATCACCGGCTTGGCCAGCGGCGCGGCGGCCCATGAAGTAACCGTGGACAATTGCGGCGAACCGCTGGTGTTCGACGCCAAGCCGGAACGGCTGGTTGTGCATGACATGAACATGACAGACATGGCCTTTGCGCTGGGCCTGCAAGAACACATCGTTGGCCTGACCGGTATCACAGGTTGGTATAAGACCAGCCCTGATTTCGATAAGCTGCGCGGTGACATCCCGGAACTGGCGCCGAAATACCCAACCGTCGAAAACCTGGTTGCGGCCGAGCCCGATCTGTTCTTCGCGGGCTGGTATTATGGCATGAAGCCCGGCGGCGACGTGACCCCGGACACTCTGGCCCCGTTCGGCATCAAGACAATGATCCTGACCGAAAGCTGCGTGCATCTAGACAAGGACCGCCCTGAGGCCAGCATGGACCTGCTGTTCAACGATGTGCTGCGTCTGGGTCAGGTCATGCATGTCGAGGAAAAGGCCGAGGAACTGGTAGCAGGCTGGAAAGAACAGCTGTCTGCCATCGAAGCCAAGACCGCCGATCTGGCCAAACCCCGTGTATTCTTACTGGACGGCCCGGCAGATGCGCCCTTTACCGCTGGCAAATTCGCCATCCCCGATGCGATGATCGCAGCGGCTGGCGGCGAAAACGTCACCCATGATATGGACACTAGCTGGGGCCGCACCTCGTGGGAAGCGGTTGCTGCATCGAACCCGGAATTTCTGGTGCTGCTTGACTATCAGACCGGCAACGGGGCAGAGGACACGTTCAAGTTCCTGCAAGAGCACCCAGTGATGTCCCAAACAGATGCGGTCAAAAATGAACGCTGGATCGGTCTGCGTTACGAAGAGTTGACACCGGGACCGGCAAATATCGACGCGATCCAGAAGATGGCGGATGCGATGCACCCGACGGCGACCAACTGATATGGTCCAGACGGGCCGGATAGTTGTGCTGGGGGCGGTCGTTCTGACCGCCCTTTTGCTGCTGTCGACAGTCTACGGTACAACCCCGATCCCGGTGGCGGATGTCATTGCCGCCATCGGCCTGGGCACAGGTCTGTCAGAAGGCGAGATGTCGCCGCTGCATCGGATCGTGTTTGATCTGCGCCTGCCGCGTGCGCTGTTCGCCGCTGTCATCGGTGCGGGGCTTGGTGTTGTGGGGGTGGTTCTGCAAACCACCACGCGCAACGACTTGGCCGACCCATTTCTGTTCGGTCTCTCGTCGGGCGCGGCTGCGGGCGCTGTTCTGGTCATCACGGTCACCGGCGATGTGCTGGGCATATGGACCCTACCGCTGGCTGCGTTTTGCGGCGGCCTGATCGCATCAGGCATCGTGCTGGCCTTGGTCCAGGGGTTGCGCACAAGTGCACCGGAAAAACTGATCCTGGCGGGGCTTGCCGTGTCTTTCCTGTTCTCCGCCATCACCAACTATCTGATCTTTTCCGGAGACAACCGCGCCGCCCATTCGGTGATCTTCTGGATGCTGGGCGGACTGGGCCTTGCCCGGTGGGAGACGTTTCCACTGGTCTTGATCGGGCTGGCCCTGATCCTGGGCTATGCACTCTATCGCAGCCGCTGGCTTGACGCCCTTCTGACCGGAGATTTCACCGCCGCCACGTTGGGTATCCCGGTGCAGGGCCTGCGCTTTCGTATGTTCTTTGTTGCAGCCCTCGCCACGGCAAGCTTCGTGTCAGTCGCGGGTGTCATCGGTTTTGTCGGTCTGATGGTCCCTCATATCGCGCGTGGAATAGCGGGAACGCTCCATCGCAACCTGTTGATCACCTCGGCCATTGTGGGGGCCATCCTGCTGACCGCCTCTGACATTGTGTCCCGACTGTTGCTGGCCCCTCAGGAGTTACCAGTCGGCATCGTGACCACATCGATCGGGTCGCTTTTCGTATTCCTGTACCTGTTCAAATCGGCGCGAAACGTTTGACCTAATGCGTTCCACGCGGGACGAAAAACGGATCGATCATAATGGTTTCGCTTTGCTTGCCCGGCTCTGCCAGCCTGCGTTCAAGCAACGCAATAACTTGATCAACCGCATCATCAATGGGGTTGTTGACGGTACTGAGATCGAAATTTGGCCATCTGGCCATTTCGATATCGTCAAACCCGATCAGTGAAAGATCACCCGGAACGTCCAAACCTAACTCACGCGCGGCGGTCAGCGCGCCGATCGCACTGGCGTCGTTGGCACAGACCAACGCGTCCAACTTGTGCTCGGCAAACAGTTTCAGCGCTATCTCGTGCCCAGTCTCGACAGTGAAATCCCCTGTGGCTTCGGCAATCAGCTTTAACCCCGCTTTGTCCAAAACACCGATCACACCCAATCTACGCTCGGCCGATGACGAGAAACTGGGGGCGCCACCCAGATACCCAAACCGTGTGCGCCCCTTGTCGACCAGCACCTGGGCCGCAAGCCCCGTACCGTCGGCATTGCGGCAACAGACATTGTCGACACCCGGTGCCTGGACGATTCGGCCTGTGGAAATCATCGGCACACCGAACTTGGTGCACCGCGTGACCAATGCGCGCGGCATGCTGCCACCGCGCAGGATCAAGGCGTCCAAAGGATAACGCAAAACCTGTTCGATCGCGTCTTCTGCACGCTGATCCCCGCCATCGATGAGAATCGGCCATTTGTTCAAAGCGTTCAGTTTTCCGACCAAGGCGCTCACGAATTCGGAATCATATGTACTGCGCATATTGCCGACAAAGACGGCCACCAGATGCGAGCGCCCGTCCTTCAACCCGGCAGCCAATGCATTTGGCTGATAGCCCATTTGATGGGCCACTTTCTCGATGATTTTTCTTTTGCTTTCATCAAGATACGCACCTGGCGTAAAAGCGCGTGAAACCGCTGAACGCGACACACCAGCCGCATCTGCAACGGCTTGCGCGGTCACCCGGCGGCGCCTATCGGCAGGTTTATCATGATCCTGAGCCACGCCCATCCTGTCCTTCGATTTGGTAGAATTTGTCAATATTGCTAGAAATCTTTCACTGAACTGTCATACGTTAACAGTATGTGACCACGTGTGCAGAATCCACGCGTGACACGTGATGCGGGTCGGAGGCTGCGCGTGAGACACGCCGCAGGGGGGCCCTGCAAAACAACCTGGCAGAAACCTGCCATCGGGTGCTTCGCTGCAAATGCCCGAGACCGAACCGGAGGATCAAAATGACCAACCTTAAGTTCTGCGCAACTGCTGCCGCCGTCGCCTTTACCGCGACTGCAGCCTTTGCCGAAACCGAAATCACCTGGTGGCACGCAATGGGCGGCCAGCTGGGCGAGACCGTCAACAAAATTGCAGAGGATTTCAACGCCTCGCAGGACGAATACAAAATCACTCCGGTCTACAAGGGCAGCTACGAAGAAACGCTGACCGCCGGTATCGCTGCATTCCGCGCGGGCGAACAACCCAACGTCATGCAGGTGTTTGACGCCGGTGCCGCCACAGTGATCGGTGCCAAGGGTGCGACCATCCCAGTTCAGGACCTGCTGGCCAACAATGGCGTTGATTTCGACATCAATGACTATATCGCTGGCGTGCGCTACTTCTACGCAGACAGCGATGGCAAGATGATCGGCATGCCGTTCAACTCGTCAACACCTATCATGTACTACAACGTAGACGCACTGGAAGCCGCAGGCGTTACACCCCCGAAGACATGGGAAGAGTTCCAGTCCACCACCGCTCCGGCGCTGAAAGAAGCAGGCTATATCCCGCTCAGCCAGTCGCACCTGCCCTGGATCTTCACCGAAAACTTCATGTCGCGTCATAACCTGCCGTTTGCGACCAACAACAACGGCTATGACGGCACCGACACCGAAATCCTGATCAACAACGACGCCATCAAGGCCCATTTCCAGGCTGTGAGCGACTGGAAAGAAAACGGGTTGTTTGAATGGTACGGCACCGGCTGGGGCGACAATGCCAAGCCGTTCGAAGAAGGCAAAGTTGCCATGTGGCTTGGGTCTTCGGGCTCGTTTGGCGGCCTGCTGCAGAAAGACCTGCCATTTGAGTTCAGCGCGACCGAGCTGCCCTATTGGGAAGCCGTAACAGCCGAGCCGACACAGACCTTCATCGGTGGTGCGGCCCTGTTCGCCATGGCAGGCAAGTCGGATGAAGAAAACAAGGCAACGGCCGAGTTCTTCAACTTCCTGACCGCGCCTGAAACCCAGTATTTCTGGCATCAAGAAACCGGTTATGTGCCGATCACCGAAGCTGCATACGAAGTCGCCAAGAAAGACGGCCACTATGACCGCTTCCCGGCAGCCGAAGTTGGCGTCAACCAACTGTCCGCTAAGGCTGGCGACAACACCAAAGGCTACCGCATGGGCTTTTACGTCCAGATCCGCGACATCATGAACCGCGAATATGGCCGTATCCTGACCGGTGAAACCGACGTGGAAACCGCGTTCCAGAACATCGAAGCAGAAGCCAACGAATTGCTGGCCCGCTTTGCAAAGACTCAGGGTTAATCCCTGGGATCACCCCCAGGATGGTCGCGCCTTCGGGTGCGGCCATCCCCCATTTCTGCAACTGGAAGACCTATGAAACGCGCGGGTTTTGATAATATCTGGCTTCCTGTGGCTTTGCTGCTGCCACAGTTGATGATCATCGCCATCTTCTTTTACTGGCCTGCTGGATGGGCGCTGCAATCGTCCTTCTTTCTGCAAGACCCTTTCGGATTTGGGTCAACCTTTGTCGGGGCCGACAACTATACGTCGTTAATTGGCAATGATCAGTATAAGCGCATTGCCTGGTTCACGATTGTCTTCTCGGTTCTGGTTACTTTCTTCTCACTGGCCATCGCGCTGCTGCTGGCGGTCAAGGCCGATAAGGTTCTGCGCGGCGCCAAGACCTATCGAACCCTGCTGATGTGGGTCTACGCGATTGCGCCGCCGGTTGCCGGGTTTCTGGGCATCCTGTTCTTTGACCAAAGCACCGGTCCAATGACCAAGTTCTTCCAGATGTTTGGCTGGGATTTCAAACTGGGCGTGGACTATAACGCCACCGCGACCGCGATGATCATCGTATCGGTCTGGAAGCAAATCCCGGTCAATTTTATCTTCTTCCTTTCGGGCCTGCAATCGATCCCGCGCTCGGTGCGCGAGGCAGCAATGATCGACAACCGCTCGGCCACGGGGCGATTCTGGCAGGTCACCTTCCCTTTGCTCGCCCCCACCGCGTTCTTCCTGCTGATCATCAATATCACCTATGCGCTGTTCGACACGTTCGGCGTGATTGACGCGCTGATGAAGGGTGAGCCGGGCAATAATCCGATGACCCTGGTCTATAAGGTCTATCTGGACGGGTTCCGAGGCAACGACCTGGGCGGCTCTTCCGCGCAATCCGTCATTCTTATGGGTCTGGTTCTAATCCTGACCGTCTTTCAGTTCCGGCTGGTTGAACGCCGGATCCACTATACCTGAGGGGGCGAACCATGGCTGATACCACCCTTGAAACGACCGAAATCGCCCACCGCCCCCGCAAAATCCGCTGGGAAACCATCGGTGATCACTTTGTGCTGATCCTGGGATCATTGCTGATGATCCTGCCACCCTTGCTGGCGCTGACCACAGCCAGCCATGATGCCGTGACCATCCACCGACAGGGCATTCAGGTGGGCCTTGGTGACGATCTGGGCAAGAACTTCCACGCCGCCATGTTCGAGAAAGGCGGATTTACCCAAACCGTTGACGGCACATTGATGCTGATGAATTCGTTTATCCTGGGCATCGGCTTTGCAGTCGGCAAGATCATCATCTCGATGATGGCCGCCTATGCCATCGTCTATTTCCGTCTGCGCTTTGCCACGCTGGCCTTCTGGGTCATCTTTACCACCCTCCTGCTCCCGCTTGAGGTACGAATTCTGCCGTCGTATGAGGCGATCCAGAAGCTGGGCCTGACCAACACCTACACCGGCCTGATCGTTCCCCTGATCGCGTCGGCCACCGGTACATTCTTCTTCCGACAGTTCTTTATGTCCGTCCCCGAGGAATTGGCCGAGGCTGCGCGGATCGATGGTGCAGGTCCGTGGAAGTTCTTTGTCGACATCCTCGTTCCACTCAGCCGGACGATGATCGCGGCGATCTTCATCATCATGTTTGTCTTTGGCTGGAATCAGTATCTGTGGCCAACGCTGATCACCACAGATGAAAGCTTCTTCACGCTGGTCCGGGGCATCAAACAGATCGTGCTGACCTATACTGACAGTCAGATCCCCGAGCATGGACAGGCGCTTGCGCTGGCTATCGTTGCGATGATTCCGCCGGTGGCGATCGTCATCTTCTTCCAGAATTGGTTCGTCAAGGGCCTCACAGAATCCGATAAATAAGGAATACGCGCATGGCTCAGGTATCATTAGAGGGCATCCGCAAGGTCTATCCCAACGGCTTCAAAGCGGTTGAGACCACCAGTTTCACCATTCAGGATGGCGAGTTCGTCGTTCTGGTCGGCCCTTCGGGATGCGGCAAATCCACTCTGTTGCGCATGATCGCGGGGCTGGAGGATATCACCGAAGGGACGCTGAAAATCGGCGACCGGGTGGTCAACAACGTGGACCCGGCAGACCGGGACATCGCGATGGTGTTCCAGAACTACGCTTTGTATCCGCATATGACTGTCCGCAAGAATATTGGCTACGGGTTGAAGAACCGCGGCACACCCGCGTCCGAGATCGCAGCCAAGGTCGAAGACGCCGCCAAGATGCTGAACCTGACCGAATATCTGGATCGCAAACCGGCGCAACTGTCCGGTGGTCAGCGTCAGCGCGTCGCCATGGGCCGCGCCGTGGTGCGCGATCCGGCGCTGTTCCTGTTTGACGAACCGCTATCCAACCTCGACGCCAAGTTGCGCAACCAGATGCGGATCGAAATCAAGGCCCTGCAACGCCGCCTTGGCACGACGGCCGTCTATGTGACCCACGATCAAGTCGAGGCCATGACCATGGCAGACCGCATCATCGTGCTGAACGCTGGCCAGATCGAACAGATCGGCACGCCTTCGGAGATCTATCACAACCCGGCCTCGACCTTTGTCGCCTCGTTCATGGGTGCGCCGCCGATGAATTTGATTGAGGCACAGGTCGATCAAGGCCAGGTGCGGATCAACGGCTATGACGGGATCATGACCGCTCCCGCTTCGGCCAACGGGCCGGTGACACTCGGCATCCGACCCGAAGATATCGAACTGGATGGTCAGGGTTCCGTGCCGTTTCAGGTGGATATCCTTGAAGAACTGGGCGCGCATCGGTTGCTGCACGGTCAGCTTGGTGGCCAACCCTTCACCGTTCTGGTCAGCAAGGATCACACGGCCCAAACAGGCGAGACCCAGATCACCCTGAAACCCGACGCGCTGCGTCTGTTTGATGTGGAAACAGGAAAAGTCATTTGATCACAGACGTTTTGGATGTGCTTCCCGCTGTGACACCGGATCAGCGGGCAAGCATCCTGTCCGCCCCGCGAACCGCTGCGGCGCATCGGAAGTTGCTGCACGATATTCCGGCAATGAACGCGCTGCAGCTTGGTGGGCAGGCGCAGGCCTCCACTTTGCCCGCGCAGTTCATTGTGGCCGCATGGAATGTGGAACGCTGCCTGTTCCCCGAGGCAACCGCCGCGCATCTTGGTCAGATCAGCCCCGATGTTGTTCTGCTGTCCGAGGTCGATCACGGCATGGCACGCACCTCGCAAAGACATACAACCGAGGCGATGGCAGATGCCCTTGAAATGGTCTACGCCTTTGGGGTCGAGTTTCACGAGCTCGATCTGGGTGGCCCGACCGAGCGCCATTTCTGCAAAGACGACTTCAACACGCTGGGATGGCACGGCAACGCGATCCTGTCTTCGGTGCCATTTGAACGCACCGCCCTGATCCGGCTGGACGATCATGGCCACTGGTTTTCCTGCGACGAAGGTGCCGCAGATCCCGACCAGCCGCGCGTTGGTGGCCGAATGGCCATTGCTGCTGTTTTGCCAACGGAAAGTGGCCCCGTTTGCGTCGTTTCCACCCATCTGGAAAGCAACGCCGACGCAGCGCATCGCCACACGCAGTTCGATGTCTTGCTAGGTGCTATCGACAGCTTCGCGCCGGGACTGCCGGTTCTGATCGGTGGGGATTTGAACACCGGTAACCACCTGCCGCCGGATTTTAACTGGCAGAACGAGAGTCTTTTTGGTCTGGCCGAAACACGCGGTTATAATTGGGGTTTCACAATCGACGGAACGACCACGCGCCCCAGCCTGATCACCCCACATCCTCAGCGTGTGATGAAGCTGGATTGGCTGGCAGGTCGCGATCTGCGATGTGAAGAGAAGGGGCTTTTGACCTCGATCTCGGATGAGGGAACACCGCTTTCCGACCACGATTGCGTCTGGTGCCGCGCGGCGCTGTCGTCGGTCTGATCACTTGAGCCGGGCCTGGCTCAGCCCGGCTCTCTTGCATGTGATCAATCCAGAATACCCGGCAAACGCAGCCCATGTTCGCGGGCGCACTCCTTGGCGATGTCATACCCCGCATCCGCATGGCGCCACACGCCGGATGCCGGGTCATTCCACAGCACCCGCTTAAGACGTTTTGCTGCTGCGTCGGTGCCGTCAGCACAGATCACTACGCCCGCATGCTGGCTAAAGCCCATACCGACCCCTCCGCCATGGTGCAGGCTGACCCAGGTCGCGCCCGAGGCCGTATTGACCAGTGCGTTCAGCAACGGCCAATCCGACACTGCGTCCGAGCCATCTTTCATCGCCTCAGTCTCGCGGTTGGGCGAGGCGACTGAGCCACTGTCCAAATGGTCCCGACCAATCACCACGGGTGCTTTTAACTCCCCGTTCCGAACCATTTCATTGAAGGCCAATCCGGCCTTGTGACGATCACCCAATCCGATCCAGCAGATACGCGCTGGCAGGCCCTGGAAGGCGATCCGCTCCTGCGCCATATCCAGCCAGTTGTGCAGATGGGTGTTCTCGGGGAACAGCTCCTTCATCTTGGCGTCGGTTTTGTAGATATCCTCCGGATCACCCGACAGCGCGCACCAGCGGAACGGACCGATGCCTCGGCAGAACAAAGGGCGGATATAGGCGGGCACGAAACCGGGGAAGGCAAAGGCGTTCTCCAGACCTTCATCCTGCGCCACTTGCCGGATGTTGTTGCCGTAATCCAAAGTCGGAACGCCTGCATTCCAGAAATCGACCATGGCGGCGACATGTCGCTTCATCGACGCGCGTGAGGCTTTCTCGACAGCCTTTGGATCGCTTTCGCGCTTGTCCTTCCACTGCGCCATGGACCAGCCGATGGGCAGATAACCGTTGACCGGGTCATGTGCGCTGGTCTGGTCGGTGACGATATCGGGACGCATGCCACCGGCACGCATCCGCGCGTAGATCTCGGGGAATATCTCGGCGGCATTGCCCAGCAGGCCAACCGATTTGGCCTCACTCGCCTTGGTCCAGCGGTCGATCATCTCAAGCGCCTCGTCCAGCGTCTCGGCCTTTTCATCCAGGTATTTGGTGCGCAGACGGAAATCGATACTGTCCGGGTTGCACTCGACCGCCAGACAGCAGGCACCGGCGAATACAGCGGCCAGCGGCTGCGCGCCCCCCATGCCGCCCAGACCCCCCGTTAGAATCCACTTGCCGGTCAGGTCGCCGTCATAATGCTGACGCCCGGCCTCGGCAAAGGTCTCATAGGTGCCCTGAACGATGCCCTGCGTGCCAATGTAAATCCACGAGCCAGCGGTCATCTGGCCGTACATCATCAAACCCTTCTTATCGAGCTCGTTGAAATGATCCCAGTTGGCCCAATGCGGCACGAGGTTTGAATTGGCGATCAGCACCCGAGGCGCATCCGTATGCGTCCGCACAATGGCCACCGGTTTGCCGGATTGCACCACCAGCGTCTCATCTTCCTCAAGATCCTTGAGACTGGCGACGATGGTGTCAAAATCCTTCCACGTCCGTGCCGCGCGGCCAATGCCACCGTAGACCACCAGCTCATGTGGGTTCTCGGCCACATCCGGGTGCAGGTTGTTCATCATCATCCGCAGGGGCGCCTCGGTCATCCAGCTTTTGGCGTTCAGCTCAGACCCGGTGGGCGGATAGATATCACGGGTGTTTTTGCGAGGGTCGGTCATCGGGCAAGCTCCAATGCAGTGTCGTGGATAGCGTCGAGTAGGTCTTTGAGCCAACGTCGCAGACGGTCGGCTTTTTGGGTGTCATAGCTCCATGGTGCCGTTTCGGCGCGCAGATAAGTGGACTGGGCCAGTTCCATCTGGATGGCGTGCAGCCCCTCGGCAGGGCGGCCATAATGCCGGGTGGTCCACCCGCCTTTGAAACGTTCGTTCAGGACGGTGCCATAGGGGGACGAGGCGGCAAATTCATGGGCAATGGCCTCAATCTGCGGCGCGCATGTGACGCCGCCATTTGTGCCGAGATTCATGTCTGGCAGAGTGCCGTGGAACAGGAACGGGATGTGGCTGCGGATCGAATGGCAGTCATACAATACCGCCACCCCGTGGATCGCCTTGACCCGCGCCAGCTCAGCCTCAAGGGCGGCGTGATACGGCGCGTGGAACATCGCCCTGCGTTCGGCGATTTCAGGCTCGGACGGCGGCTGATCCCAGATGCCGTGGCCGTCAAAATCCGTAAGCGGCACCAGCGTTGTTGTATTCTGACCGGGATAGAGCGACACGCCCGCCGGATCGCGATTGGCATCGATCACATAGCGATGGAATGTGGCACGCACGATCGTGGCATCGGGGATCAGCCCATCATAGAGCCGGTCAATATGCCAGTCGGTGTCTGCCAGCCCCCTGCCCTGGTTGTTCAGCTTGGCTTCGATCTGAGGCGGCACATAAGTGCCAGTATGAGGCAGGCCCAGCACGATGGGGCTGTCGCCTTGAGTGACCGCAACTGGATCAATCATGCGCCCAGTTCCGGCATATCGACGCCTGTGTTGTGTGCAATCTCACCACTGGCAATCAGTCTATAGGCTACCTCGATATCGGGCGCGGTATAGCGGTCCTCACCAAGCGGCGGCACTAAGGCGCGCAGCCGCGCCATCACGCCCTGCAAGGTCTGGCTGGTGGGCAAAGGCGCGCGGAACTCGACCCCTTGCGTGGCGCATAACAATTCGACACCCAGAATACGTTCCAGATTGGTCACCATCTGCCCCAGGCGCCGCGCGCCATGGGCCGCCATGCTGACATGGTCCTCCTGATTGGCCGAGGTCGGTGTGCTATCCGTCACACAGGGGTTGGCCAGATGTTTGTTTTCACTCATCAGGGCCGCCGTGGTGACCTCGGCGATCATCAGGCCCGAGTTCAGACCCGGATTGGGTGTCAGGAAGGGCGGCAGATCAAAGCTGAGTACCGGATCGACGATCAGCGCGATACGGCGTTGGGCAATCGCCCCGATCTCGGCCACGGCCAGCGCGATCATGTCAGCAGCAAAACCCACCGGTTCCGCATGGAAGTTACCACCTGAAACGATCAGACCAGCCTCGGACAGGACCAGAGGGTTATCGGTGGCTGCATTCGCCTCAATCTCAAGCGTCACAGAGGCCTGACGCAGCACATCCATCGCCGCGCCGACGACCTGTGGTTGACAGCGAATGCAATACGGGTCCTGAACGCGCGTATCGCCCTCGCGGTGGCTTTCGCGGATCACCGATCCAGCCAATAGCGCGCGCATGGTTGCCCCTGCTTCGATCTGGCCGCGATGGCCGCGCAGAGTGTGGATCTCGGGCTGCAAGGGCGCAGTCGATCCCATGATGGCATCGGTGGTGAGCGCCGACGTGACCAACGCGCTTTGCGCCGCCTGCCATGCCCCAAACAAACCCGCCAGTGCAAACGCGGTCGAAAACTGGGTGCCATTGATCAGCGCCAGACCTTCTTTCGGGCCCAGTTCCACCGGCGTCAGACCGGCAGCCGCCAATGCCGGACCGCCCGCCATGACCTTACCGTCAAACTCTGCCTCACCCGCACCCATCATGACCGCCGCCATATGCGACAACGGGGCGAGATCGCCCGAAGCACCCACGGACCCCTGCGCGGGGATCACCGGGGTTACGCCCTTGTCCAGCATCGCCTCCAGCAGATCGATCAGTTCCAGCCGCACACCAGATGCGCCGCGACCGAGGCTGAGCAATTTCAGCGCCATCATCAGCCGCGCATGCGCCCGCGGGATGGCAGGCCCAACGCCACAGCAATGCGACAGGATCAGGTTGCGCTGCAGGGTCGCCGTATCCTCAGCTGCGATCTTCACGCTGGCCAGTTTCCCAAAGCCGGTATTGACCCCGTAAACCGCCGCCTCACCCGCCGCCGCATCGGCAATGCGGGCATGAGCAGCTTCGATATCAGGCCGGCACGCCGGGTCCAGCCTGACAGCGCATTCTTTGCGATAGACCTGTTCCAGCTGCGCCAGTGAGACTGCGCCGGGCGTGAGCGTCAGGGTTGTCAAACTGCACCTCCGATGATGCGGGCATGAAGCGGGTTAAATCCGATACGATAGGCCAGCTCGGCCGGGTGGGCCACATCCCAAACCGCCAGATCTGCGCGCAAACCGGGGGCAATCTGGCCGCAGTCCTTCAGCCCCAAGGCACGGGCGGCATGGGTGGTCACACCCCGCAATGCCTCTTCGGGTGTCATGCGGAACAGGGTGCAACCCATATTCATGGTCAACAGCAACGAGGTCATCGGAGCCGAGCCAGGATTGCAATCCGTTGCCAGGGCCATCGGCACATTGTGTTTGCGCAGCAAGTCGATGGGTGGGGCCTGCGTCTCGCGCAGGGTGTAGAAGGCGCCGGGCAGGATCACACCGACGGTGCCCGCCTGGGCCATGGCGAGCGCCCCGTCTTCGTCCAGATATTCAATGTGATCCGCCGACAGAGCACCATTTGAGGCTGCCAGCTTAGCCCCGCCTAGATTGGACAACTGCTCGGCATGGAGTTTGATCGGCAGGCCAAGCTCCTGCGCCGCATCGAATAAAGGCACCAGCTGGTAAGGTTGAAAGGCAATGCCCTCACAGAACGCATCCACCGCATCCACCAGCCCTTCGGCTTGGGCCGCACGCAGCGTCGGGATACAGACCTCGGCAATATAGGCGTCGGGGCGTCCGTTATACTCTGCTGGCACAGCATGTGCACCCAGAAAACTGGTCACAACCCTCACTTGACGATGCTGCGGCAATGCACGGGCGGCGCGCAGCATGTTCAGTTCGGTGTCTCGATCCAGCCCATAGCCTGATTTAACCTCGATTACCGCCACACCTTCGCCCATCATGGCGTCCACGCGCGGCAAGGCCTGCGCGATTAGATCGGCAACGCTGGCGGTACGGGTTGCAGTCACGGTCGAAATGATACCGCCACCCGCGCGCGCAACCTCTTCATAGCTGGCCCCGTTCAGGCGCATCTCAAACTCAACCGCGCGATGGCCGCCATGCACCACATGAGTGTGACAATCGATCAACGCAGGGGTTACCAATCGACCTTCGAGCGCGCGCTGAGGCAGTGCCGCATAGGCATCTGGCACATCCGCTCGCGGACCAACCCAAGCGATTTTTCCCGCCTGAACGGCAATCGCGGCATCGTCAATCAACCCATAGGCATCCGCGCCTGACATCGTCGCGGCACGCAAATCAATCAAAAGATGATCCTGGGGCTGCATGGGACTCTCACATCACAATTTCTCTCTTTTCCAGTATATGCATTTATGTTTATTGTCTATCCATATTTAGGAGAGTCTCATGACTGCCGTTTTCGCACAGAACGCCTTGCTGGGTTCGGGCTGGGTCCGAAATCTGAGGGTGCAGATCAAGGATGGAAGGATCAGAACGCTAACGCAGGACACCACGCCGCAAGCTGGCGACTCGTGTGTCGACACTCTGCTGCCTGCGCTTTCCAACCTGCACAGCCATGCGTTTCAACGCGCCATGGCCGGGATGACCGAATACCGGCTCGCAGGGCGCGACAGCTTCTGGACGTGGCGCGATCTGATGTATCGCTTTACTGCACATTTGAACCCGGATCAGGTTCAGGCGATCGCAGCACTTGTCTATCTGGAGATGCAAGAGGCCGGTTATGCGGCAGTCGGCGAATTCCACTACTTGCATCATCAGCCGGATGGCCAACCCTATGATCACCTGGCTGAGCTAAGCGACCGCATCATGGCTGCCGCCGAAGAAACAGGCATCGGCCTGACTCATCTGCCCGTGCTCTATACCTATGCAGGCGTCGGAGGGCACCCTTTGGAGCAAGGCCAGAAACGGTTTGGCAATGATGTTAATCGGTTCTGCGCACTGGTCGATCAGGCGCACGCGGCGGCCACGAACCTGCCCGGTGATTGCCGGGTTGGCATCGCCCCACACTCTTTGCGCGCCACCAGCCCGCGCGATCTGGCAGAAGTCCTGCAGGCGCAGGGCCAGGGCCCAATCCATATTCATATAGCAGAACAGCCCAAAGAAGTGGCCGAAGTACAGGCCGGGCTAGGCGCCCGCCCGGTCGAATGGTTGCTGGCCAATGCTCCGGTTGATGCCAACTGGTGCTTGATCCACGCCACCCATATGACCGATGCCGAAACACAGGCCATGGCCCGGTCCGGCGCTGTGGCCGGGCTGTGCCCGGTGACAGAGGCCAATTTGGGCGACGGGCCTTTCAATGGCCCAAGCTTTCTGGCAGCGGATGGTGCATTTGGCGTTGGCTCGGATTCGAATGTGCTGATCTCATTGACCGAGGAATTAAGGACACTGGAGTACTCGCAACGCTTGCGCGATCTGTCACGCAATGTGTTGGTGACGGGCGAAGGATCGGTCGGGCAGTCGCTGTATTCCAAAGCCGCTTTAGGCGGGGCGCAAGCGCTTGCCCGTGATGCAGGGCAGATCGCACCGGGTAATCTGGCTGATCTGGTCGCCATTGACAGCCAGCATCCGTCGCTTTGCGCGCTGCGGCCTGATCAACTGTTGGATGGTTTGGTATTTGCCGCCAAAGATCATGTTGTCACTGACCTGTGGTCCGCAGGTCGACATCAGGTTCAAAGCGGGTGGCATGTTCAACGTGACAGGATCATCGCGAACTACCGCAACGCGATGCGCACCCTTTTGGCTGCGCTTTAGGCAATTGACGGCCAAATTCTCTGCCTATGCAAATACACAGACATAAATTACTTATGAATATCACTAAGGACCGAACAAGCTGTGAGCGCACAAAAGAACATGGGATTTCAGGATATTCGGGATGAGGTGCTGAACCGCATTCAAACACGCATCTGGCCACAGGGCAGTCTGTTACCAACCGAACTGGAACTCGCGGCCGAGTTTGGCTGTGCCCGCGCCACTGTCAACCGTGCCCTGCGCGAACTGGCCAATGAGGGCATCATCACGCGTCGGCGCAAAGGTGGTACCCGTGTTGTGACCACCCCAGTCAAACAGGCAAAACTGCCGATCACCGTGGTACGCCAGACCATCGAGGATATGAATGCGGAATACCGCTATGCTCTGGTCAGTCGCAATATGATCAACTGCCCACCCTGGCTGCAGGCCAAGCTGGGGCTGCAAGAGGGGGCACAGGTGTTGCATCTGAACTGCATGCATCACGCGGACAACCGCCCTTTTCAGTTCGAAGAACGCTGGATCAACACGGATACGGTGCCCCATGTGGTCGATCAGGATTTTCTGACTGTCGGCCCGAACGAATGGCTTTTATCCGAAATTCCGTTCTCAAACGCAGAAATCGCATTCTCTGCGGTACCTGCCGCGGGCCAGCTACAGGAGTTTCTGTCAGTGCCGCACGGAACGCCTCTGTTTCAGTTGGAACGCACCACTTGGTTTCAGAACAAACCCGTGACCTTTGTCAGGATGACATTTCATCAGGGCTATCAGATGCGGACAAAATATTGATGCCGGTTTAGCTTTCAGGCTCCGTAGCGCGCAAGGAACATATCGACCGCGTGCAATGCAACCTCATCAATCTCGTCCTGACTGAACTCTTTCTGGATCCCGAAAGCGGCACGCAGCCACAAGCGTACCTTACATAGTTCAGCAAACTGTTCTGCGGCAATCTGAATATCCTCGATCGCCAGCTCGCCCTTGGCCACAGCCTTATCCAGATACTCGGCCATCCTGCGTTGCCCGTTTTGTGGCCCGGCCTCATAAAACGCCCGGCCCAATTCAGGGAAACGATCACGTTCAGCAACGCAGACCCGGAAGACCTGTTGGTTGAAATCGGAAACAAAAAAGCTGACCAACTGAGTTGCCGCAATCGTCAGAACCTCACGTACGGGTTTGGTCTCATCGACCATGGCGATAACGCGCTCTGCCATCCGGCTGCACTCGGTCTGCGCCACTTCGACAAACAGCAGGCGCTTATCGGGAAAATAGCTGTACAGCGTTGCCTTTGATACGCCCGCCGCCCGAGCGATATCATCCACACTGGCCCCTTCAAACCCATCCGCCATAAAAACCTCTCGGGCCCCGCTCAGAACCTGTTCAAATTTTCGGCCTGTGCGCAGGATCGTAGCGGTCTGGGTCATGTCGTCTCCTAGTCTGATGTGCTCCGAGTTTATAAACCGTTCAGTTTAGATACAAGGATTCTCGGCATGCTCAAGTGAATTGACCTCACAATTCTGTTGAAACACTTCCTTGCACGACCCGCTTCACTAAGGGCGGCAAACCAAATGTCCGTACTTGCGACGGGCCGAAACCATGTTAGGACAGGCCATGGTCGAGATCTTTCTGCGCACCCTGCCCTTCTTTGCGATCATCGGCCTGGGCTATTGGGCCGGACGCAGCCGGTTTTTCAGCGCCGAAGCCACGGCTTATCTGACCAAATTTGTGTTCTTCTTTGCCCTCTCGGCGATGCTGTTTCGCTTTGCCGCGACCCTGCCATTTGCTGAGATCTTCAATGGTCGCCTGATCATTGGCTATCTGATCGGGACGCTGGCCGTTTATCTGATTGCGACCTTGATCGCCTGGTTCCGAGGGTTGGACATCCCCACAGCAGCGGTCGAGGCACAATGCGCCGCAATCGGCAATGTCGGGTTTCTGGGCCTGCCGATGCTGGCGTTACTGCTGACCGAAGCTGCTATTGGACCGGTAATGTTGGTTCTGGCCGTTGATCTTGTGGTGTTTTCCTCGCTCATCGTGATCCTGATCAATGGGGGGCGAGATGGTAAACTGACCCCAGCCACTCTGCACCTGATTGGAGTAGGGCTGCTCAAGAATCCCATGATCGTGTCGATTTCCGCCGGTCTGATATGGTCCGCCTTTCAGGTACCAGTCCCAGGTCCGTTGAACGATTTTCTAACCATTCTGGGCGGCGCGGCAACGCCCGGCGCGCTGTTTGCAATCGGGGCGTCTCTGGCTGGCAAATCTGCCGAGCGCATTCAGGTCGCTGCCTGGTTGAGCTTTTGTAAACTGGTAGTCCACCCGGCCTGCGTCGCGATTGCGGTACTCTGGCTGGTGCCCATCGACACGTTCCCGGCTGCCGTAGCAATTGCCGCCGCCGCCCTGCCAGTGGCGGGCAATGTCTACATGCTGGCCGCCCATTATGGCGTCGCACCCCATCGCGCCTCGGCAGCGATCCTGTTGTCGACCGTAGCCAGCATCCTGACCGTACCGCTTGTAATTGCTTGGGTCACTGCGCTCTGATTTTCATCCTTTAAAAAATACGTGCGCCGAACGCACCCGGGCTTTACGTGAAGCCCTTGGATCGTTAGCCCTTAGCCGACCCTAATGCGAGGATAAGACCAGATGGAAACCGTTTCGGAGAACGCCTGTTTCGGTGGCGTGCAAGGCGTCTATCGCCATGCGTCAACAGCTTGCCAATGTGATATGACCTTTGGCCTGTTCCTTCCAGCCGAGGCAAAGGACGGCCCGGTTCCGATCCTGTGGTATCTATCCGGCCTGACCTGCACCCATGAAAACGCGATGACCAAAGCCGGGGCACAGGCCTGGGCAGCCGAGCAAGGGATTGCAGTTATCTTCCCTGACACCTCGCCCCGTGGCGAAGCCGTGGCCGATCACGAAGACTACGATCTGGGTCAGGGCGCCGGGTTCTATGTGAATGCAACGCAATCCCCATGGGCCCCGCATTTCAACATGTGGGACTACGTAGCCGAGGAACTGCCCGCCCTTCTGGCCGAGAACTTCGCCATCGACATGGATCGTCAGGCCATCACCGGTCACTCAATGGGTGGCCATGGTGCCCTGACGCTGGCGATGAACCTTCCGGGACGGTTCCGCTCGGTTTCAGCCTTTGCACCGATCTCGAACCCAACCGGTGCGGATTGGGGTCGCAAACAGCTGGCTGCTTATCTGGGTGAGGATGAAGGGCTTTGGAAAAAGCACGATGCATCCCTGATGATGAAAGAGGTTGGGTTTGACGGCCCGATCCTGATCGACACAGGCGCAAATGACCAATTCATTGATCTGCTGCGCCCCGAAGCTTTGGCCACTGCGATTGCAGAACGCCGCCAGCAGGCCACCTATCGCCTGCAAGCGGGCTATGATCATTCCTATTTCTTTGTCTCTACCTTTATGGAAGACCACATTACCTTCCACGCCGAAGCGCTGTACGGAGAGTAACGCATGAGCAAATATGACTACGACCTGATCATCATTGGGTCGGGCCCTTCGGGGCGGTCTGCGGCAATCCAGGCAGGTAAGCTGAAGCGTCGTGTGCTGGTGATCGACCGCAAAGACCGGCTTGGTGGTGTTTCGGTCCACACGGGCACGATCCCATCCAAGACCCTGCGCGAAACCGTGCTGAACCTCTCTGGTTGGCGTGAACGCAGTTTCTACGGTCGTTCCTACCGGGTCAAAGACCAGATCCGCGCCGAGGACCTTAAGGCGCGTCTGCACATGACACTGGATCATGAAGTTGACGTGTTGGAACATCAGTTCAACCGCAACCATGTGGAAACCCTGAACGGGCTGGCAACATTCACTGGCCCGCACGAGATCGAAGTCGCGACGGATGCGGGCGAAAAAACCCGCCTGACTGCAGCCAAATTCCTGATCGCGACCGGAACCAAGACCTATCGCCCCGACTATGTACCGTTCAACGGCAAGACCGTTGTGGATGGCGATGATTTTCTGGAAATGGCAGAGATTCCACGCTCACTGATCGTGATCGGTGCCGGGGTGATCGGCGTGGAATACGCGACCATGTTCTCGGCCCTGGACGTACGGGTCACGTTGATCGAACCACGCGACAGTTTCCTGGATTTCATTGACAGCCGCCTGATCCATGAATTCACCCATCAGATACGCGAAAACGGTGTCGATCTGCGCCTCGGCTCTGCTGTTGAGACAATCGAGGATGCGGGTGAACATGTCGAGGTCACGCTGGACAACGGTCGCCATGTTCGGGCCGAAATGCTGCTGTTTGCCGCCGGTCGCATGGGCGCAACTTCTGCCCTGAATCTGGACGCGGTCGGGCTGGAGACAGATCATCGCAACCGGATCAACGTGGATCGCAAATCCTATCAAACCGACGTGCCACATATCTATGCAACAGGTGACGTGATCGGGCATCCGTCACTGGCCTCGACCTCGCTGCAGCAGGGCCGTGTCGCCGCGTGCCATGCGCTGGAAACGCCGACCCTGCCGGAAAGCCCCTGGTACCCTTATGGCATCTACTCGGTGCCCGAGATTTCCACCTGTGGCATGTCCGAAGAGGAATTGCAGGAGCGCGGCATTCCCTACGAGGTTGGCGTGGCGCGATTCCGCGAAACCTCGCGTGGGCATATTATGGGGTTGGAGCATGGCATGCTGAAAATGCTGTTCTCGCTGAAAACCCGCCGGGTTCTGGGCGTTCAGATTGTCGGCGAAGGCGCGACCGAGTTAATTCATATCGCTCAGGCTGTGCTGAACCTGAAAGGCACAGTTGACTACTTCGTGCAGAACACCTTCAACTACCCAACGCTGGCCGAAGCCTACAAGATCGCCGGTCTGGACGCGTTCAACCGGATGCCGATCCCGGAAGAATTCAAGGTGAAGAAGAAACCTCCGGCAAAAGAGGCCAAGAAGGCGTGACAACGCTCTACATCGATGGCGATGCCTGCCCGGTGAAGGCCGAGGCCGAGCGGGTCGCAACCCGCCACAAAGTACCGATGGCGCTGGTCTCGAATGGCGGGCTGCGGCCTTCGGCAAACCCGTTGGTGCAGGTGGTCATCGTCTCAGAAGGGGCCGATGAAGCCGACAAATGGATTGCCGAGCGTTGCGGGCCGGGCGATGTGGTGGTGACCTCCGACATCCCGCTGGCCGCAAAATGTGTTGACGCCGGGGCCCGCGTGCTACGCCCCAATGGTGAGGCCTTCACAGCCGCCAATATTGGCCAGCAATTGGCCATGCGCGACCTGATGGCCGATCTGCGCGCGGCTAACCCTTTGGGTACAGGCGGCGGTGGCAAACCCTTTGGCAAAGTGGATCGGTCCCGATTTCTGGATGCGCTGGAACGGGAACTCAGGGCTGCAAAACGGGCATAAGGCTCCCGCCCGGCGGCGACGCATCCCAGATGCATCTTCTCCGGTTGGACCAGGCAGCGCTGCGCGCTGCGGTTGGTGCTTGAATTTGAGCGCTTGGCTTGGTTCAGTCTGCGCAGCAGGAACTCAGCACAGGATCACGACATGTCCATTCAAGCGGTCATCTTTGATATCGGCAATGTCCTGATCGAATGGCAGCCCGAGCGCTATTATGATCGCGTGATCGGCGAAGATCGCCGTCGGGCCATGTTCGAAGAGGTTGATTTGCACGGCATGAACGATCTGGTGGATCAGGGTCATCACTTCACAGATACGATCTACGACTGGGCCGAGAAATACCCCGAATGGCGCAATGAGATCCGTATGTGGCACGACAAATGGATCGAGCTTGCTGCGCCTGAGATTCCACATTCGGTCCGGTTGCAGCGGGCGTTGCGTGCCAAAGGCGTGCCGGTGTTCGCATTAACGAATTTCGGGGTGCAAAATTTCGATTATGCCACCACCGTCTACCCATTTCTAAACGAGTTTGACCGGCAATATGTCTCGGGCCGGATGAAGATGGTGAAGCCTCATGTTCCGATCTATGAGCAGGTCGAAGCGGATTGTGGCCTGCCGCCCGCGTCACTTTTGTTTGCAGATGATCGGATCGACAATATCGAAACGGCACGCGGGCGTGGATGGCAGACGCATCACTTCAAAGGCCCGGACGGCTGGGCAGATCGACTGGTGGCAGAGGGTTTGTTGACCGTCGATGAAGCCCGCTAAGCCGGAGCGGGTGTCGCACTACGGTTCTCACGGATCGGCAGGTGGACAATGGCGCTGAAGGCTCCGACCGCGACGCCGATCCACCAGACCATTGTGTAGTCACCATAGACATCGTACATCCGTCCGCCCAACCAGACGCCGAGGAACCCTCCGATCTGGTGGCTGAGGAAGATGAAACCGTAAAGCGTGCCCATGTAGCGCAAGCCGTAGAGGTGTGCGACAAGACCCGAGGTTAGAGGCACCGTGGCGAGCCACAGTGACCCCATGACGATTGAGAAGATGATCACCGAAGTCGGCGTGATCGGCATGAGAATGAACGCCGCAGCCGCGACGGTTCTAGCTGTGTAGATGGCGGCCAGCAGGTATTTCTTGGGGAAATGATTGCCCGCCCAACCGGCCAGTAGCGTGCCGCCGATATTGGCTAAACCTACCAACGAAATCGCAACCGCACCCAAGGCGGACGTGGTGGTGATACCCAGGGAGTGCAGGACGCCTCCGGGTTGGATCGGGCCGCACATCTCGGTCACGAAGGCAGGAAAATGGGCGGTGATGAACGCCAGTTGATAACCGCAGCTGAAAAAGCCCAGAAAGATCAGCGCATAAGACGGATCTCGGAACGCTTTTCCAAGAATCTGGCTCATGCTTTCCTCAAGCTCGGCTTTGCTGACCGGCTGCGGTGCGCGCATGAAGGGCAGTGTCAGCACAAGGGCAAGGATCGCGATGGCGAAAACGATGAAGACCTGTTGCCAGGGCAAGAAGGTGAGAAGCCATTCGGCGGTTGGTGCGCCGATCACCTGGCCGAAGCTGCCAGCCGCAGTTACAATCGCCAAAGACATGGACCGGTTCTTGTCTGATGAGGCCCGACCAACCACCGCAAGAACCACGCCAAATCCCGTGCCTGCGATGCCAAATCCCACCAGCCACGCATACATCTGATGCCCAAGCGGCGTGATCGACCAGGCCGACAGAACCATACCGGCCGCATAGGTCAGCGCACCCAGAATAATCGCCTTACGATCCCCAACCTTTTCGGCAATCGCGGCAAAGATCGGTTGCCCGATGCCCCAAGCAAGGTTCTGAATCGCTATCGCAAGTGAGAAATCAGTGCGCAGCCAGCCGAACTCATCCGCGATCGGGATCTGGAACACCCCGAACGAGGCGCGCACAGCGAAACTGACCGTGATGATGATACATCCGACGATCAGGATTGGATTTATTAGGCGGGCAGAATGCGGCATTGGGAGGCCCCGGTCCATAAAGCGTTCGCCGACGGTACAGGATTCACTCTGACCGTCAATTCAACAGATTTGCGGTCGAGGATAAGGAATTTTGATGTATGAGCCGAAGTGGCTGCTTTTCAAGTCGCCGTCTCATCGGTAAGGCTCTGACCTATGACGGATTTGATCTCGCTTTATGACACCCGGATCGACGCCGGCGAGCTGACCCGCGACGATGCGCAAGAGGCCGTGCTGCCGCATTTCGAACGGATCCGTGCAGCGCTTGCAGCACCTGTAAAGCGTGGTTTGTTTCGCAAAGCACCGCCCGCGCCCAAAGGGTTGTACCTGTGGGGCGGTGTTGGGCGTGGAAAATCCATGTTGATGGATATGTTCGTCGACAGTTTGCAGGACATTCCCGCGCGCCGCGTTCACTTTCATGCCTTCATGCAGGAAATCCACGCAGGTATGCACAAAGCGCGCAAGGACGGTGTTGAGGATGCGCTGGCACCGGTGGCGCAAGATGTGGTCAAATCCGTCCGGTTGCTGGCCTTTGATGAGATGCAGATCACCGACATCACCGATGCGATGATCGTTGGGCGTTTGTTCGACATGTTGCATGCAGGCGGTGTGGTGGTCGTAACGACATCGAACCGGCATCCGGATGATTTGTACAAGGACGGGCTGAACCGACAGCTGTTCCTGCCGTTTATCGCGCATATCAAAGAACAGCTGCAGGTGTGGGAGCTGGTCTCACCCACCGATTATCGGCAGAACCGGTTGGAAGGCGCTCCGGTCTATTTCACCCCGATTGGCCCCGAAGCCCGCCAGAGTATTCGCGCGGTCTGGGCTGATCTGGCTGGCGGTCCGGCCGATCCCTTGGTGCTGCAGGTCAATGGGCGCGCGGTTGAGCTGCCTCAGTTCCGCAACGGAATTGCCAGAGCGACCTTTTATGATCTGTGCGGCCGGATGCTGGGACCTGCGGATTATCTGTCGATTGCCGAAACGGTGAAGGTTTTGGTGCTGGAAGACATCCCGCGTCTGTCGCGGAACAATTTCAACGAAGCCAAGCGCTTTGTTACTCTGATCGATGCGCTCTATGAAGCGCGGGTGCGGTTGATCTGTTCTGCCGCAGCAGAGCCAGAGATGCTGTATGTCGAAGGTGAAGGGACGTTTGAATTCGAGCGCACCGCCTCGCGCCTGCGGGAGATGCAGGCGGAAGACTGGGGCGTTTAGGGGGCTCTGCCCCCACCGCCTTTGGCGGTTCCCCCGGAATATTTTTGGCCAGATGAAGCCCTGCGGGCGGATGCCCTTAGCCGTTTTCGCGCAGGATATGGCCAGCAAGGTAGAGCGACCCACAGATCAGCACGCGGGCCTGTGGGTCCTGAGCTAAGATGGAACTGAGTGCATCACCAACGTTAGCGGCGGTTGTGGCGTGCAGATTGACCTTCGCGGCGGCAGCGGCGGTGTCTTCCGCGCTGAGAGTTGCCGTTTCACCGGGAATCGACACGGCGGTCAGGCTGTTCGCCTGGGTGGCCAGCGGCGCAAGGTATCCGGTGACATCCTTGGTGTTCAGCATGCCGCAGATCATATGGGTCGGCCGCTTTGGCAGGTTCGACAGCACATCAGCCAGTGCGATACCAGCAGCGGCGTTGTGGCCGCCATCCAGCCACAGCTCGGCTTGCGGCGCGGCCTGAACCAGAGGGCCCGTTTTCAGCCGCTGCATGCGCGCGGGCCATTCGGCGCGGGTGACAGCGGCCTCGTAGGCGGCATCGCCCAGGTTGAGGTGCCGCAGAACGGCCAGCGCCGCGCCAGCGTTCTGAATCTGATGCGCACCCAGAAGGTTGGGCAGCGGCAGGTCACGCAGGCCGGTTTCGTCCTGATAGATCAGGCGTCCGTTTTCTTCGGCCACATGCCAGTGCTGGCCATAGGCGATCAGCGGCGCGCCGAGGCGGGCAGCGGTCTGTTCAATGACCTCCATCGCTTCTTCCGGTTGCGGACCAACGACGCAAGGCACACCGCGTTTGATGATTCCGGCCTTTTCAGCCGCGATCTTAGCCAGCGTGTTGCCCAGGAATTGTTCATGGTCGATGGAGACCGGCGTGATCACCGTCATCGCAGGAGCATCGATCACGTTGGTCGCGTCAAGACGTCCGCCCAGTCCGACCTCAAGCAGCGTGTAGTCGGCCTGCGCGCGGGCAAAAGCCAAAAGGGCCGCGCAGGTGGTGATTTCGAAATAGGTGATGTCCGCGCCACCATTGGCCGCATAGCATTCATCCAGCACGGCCGTCAGATTGTGTTCCGAGATAAGCTCTCCCGCCAAACGGATCCGTTCGTGAAACCGCGCCAGATGCGGCGAGGTATAGGCATGAACCAACAGCCCCACCCCTTCGAGACCGGCCCGGATCATGGCCTGGGTCGAGCCCTTGCCATTGGTGCCCGCGATATGGATCACGGGTGGCAGTTTGGCTTGCGGATTGTCCAGCGCATCCAGCAAACGCCAGACACGATCCAAGGTCAGGTCGATGATCTTGGGGTGCAGCGCCATCATCCGGTCGAGGATAGCGTCAGATGTTTGGGGGGTCATTTCTGATCCGTATCGTCAGCAGGCGCGTCCACGGCGGCCTCTTCCGGCTCCGGCGCGGGCAAATCACCCCGGATCGCCGGGGGTTGGTTCATCAGCATCCGGGTGATGGTGATTAGCTCGTCTCGCATCTCGGTTCGTTTGGTCACGCGGTCCAGCATGCCGTGGTCCAGAAGATATTCGGCGCGCTGGAATCCTTCGGGCAATTTTTCGCGGATCGTTTGCTCGATCACGCGCGGCCCGGCGAAACAGATCAGCGCGTTCGGTTCGGAGATATGCACATCACCCAGCATCGCATAAGACGCGGTCACCCCGCCTGTTGTGGGATGGGTTAGCACAACGATATAAGGCAGGTTCGCCTCTTTCAGCATTTCGACCGCAACAGTGGTGCGGGGCATCTGCATCAGGCTCAGGATGCCTTCTTGCATCCGCGCGCCACCCGCGGCGGAAAACAGGATCAGCGGGCGTTTTAATTTCACCGCCTCTTGCGCGGCAGCGATGATGGCATTGCCGACATACATGCCCATCGATCCGCCCATGAATGAGAAATCCTGCGCAGCCGCCACAATCGGCGTGCGCCCAATTTCACCAGCGGCGACCAACATCGCCTCTTTCTCGCCCGTCTTTTTCTGCGCCGCTTTCATGCGATCAGGGTATCTCTTCTGATCTCGGAAATGCAGCGGGTCGTCCTTGGGCGCGGGCACGTCGACCTCGGTGAAAATGCCACCATCAAACAGATGCTTAAACCGGTCGCGCGGGGTGATCGCCATGTGATGGCCGCACTGAGTACAGACATTCTGGTTTTCTGCCAGCTCACGGTGAAACAGCATGGTTCCGCATTCCGAACACTTGTGCCACAGGTTTTCGGGCACCTCGCGGCGCGAGAAGATCGAGTTGATCCGGGGGCGGACGTAGTTTGTGATCCAGTTCATATCGGAACCTTAATAGAGCGGCTTTGACGTCAAATAAGACGCAACGGAAGGAAATGCAATCAACGCCTGAGTGCAATCCGCGCAGTCAGCCAGCAGACCAGCATTGTTGCGAAATCCACGAACAGCCATTGGCGCAGCATATCGGTCTCTGACATCTCAAAAGGCAGCAGGTAGAGCGCCAAACCGCTCAGCGAATCCGGCAACGAGATAAACACGAGCGCGATGAGATTGTTGAAAAAATGCAAGGCGATGGCCGGACCCAATGTGCCAGATCGCGCTGTCAGGTCTGAGGCCAGAAGGCCAAACACACAGGACCAGACAGCCACGATGAGTGCGTTGTCCCCGGCCAATTCGGGGGCATAGTGGCCTGCTGCAAACAGGGCCGAGGGCACGCCCATCCAGATAAGGGGCGATTGGAATCTGGCCGCCAGCGATTGCTGAATGTAGCCGCGAAACAGGATCTCTTCGGCGCTGGTTTGAATTAAAACTGCACAAGCAGCGAGGGGCAGCAGGATCAGCCAGACTGGCAGTGCCAGGTTTTGGATCAGCGGCTCGCCCATCCCATAGGGTGGCAAAGCAAACATCACCAACCCCAATATCAATAGGGCCAGAAACACACGCCCAAACTGCTGTAGGGCCAAATTGCGTGACCCAAGGATGTGACCTAGAGATCGGTGCTGCATCACCCGCGCCGCCGCCGCGACACCCACGATCAAAAACCCGAAGCTGACCAGCAATAACAACGTGCCTGCCGCAGTCGATCCGCGAAAGAACCCTTCGGCCTGCGCAGGCGGGATCAGGCCGGCGATGAGTGCAAAGATCACCGAATTCAGCGCCATGTAAAGCGCAGCGACGATGACTAGACCGGCCAAAAACCGCCATAGCTCAGGCCGGGCACGTGCCTCAGCGACCAGTGCCTCATGGGCTGCATACGCGCCGGGCTCAGGCGTCATTGGCAACGCTTTCGTCCGAAATTGCCTGAGGCACCTCCGGGAAGATTTCCGAAGGGGTCCGGGCTGTGTTGATCCGCGTCGCCAGCGTGGTCAGATAGCCCGCAACCGTTTGCAACAATTGAACTGCAACGGTTGCATCGTTTTCAATGACTGCGCGCAGTTCCTCGGCGCCGATACGCAGGAACGTACAGTCTGACACCGCAGTCAGGTCCAGCTGACGGGGTTCGCCTGTGATAATGGATAAGTCCCCGATCAGGCGCCCGGATTCAACGACCGAAATGGTACGACTGCCGCCCTCGTCATCGACCCAGTTCAGATTGGCCGTGCCTTTGATGCACAGATAGGCCGCATCAGCAGCCTGCCCGCGCGAGAATATCTGCTGCCCCGCCGCCACATCAAACCATTGCGCGGAAAACGCCAACAGGCGCTGGTTACGCGCATCGATGCCAGAAAACAGCTCGGTCGAAGAAATGATCTCGAGCTTGCGGCTTAGATCCGCCGAGGTACTTTCCTCATGCTTTGTTTGTGTGCGTGAGACGCCATCGATCCGGCCATCTTTGATCTCGATGAACAGGTCATAGGCTTCGGGATGCGCGAAGTGATCTTCCATGAAGATCATGATTGAGTCGGGCAGCAACTCGCGCAGTTTCAACCGTGTCCGCAGGCGGCTTTCGGAATCGTGGCTGGCCAGCGCCTTGTCCAGGATCAGAACATCCGGCCGCTTGATGCCAGCCCGGGAAAAAGCCGCGCGTTCCTGAAAGACCGTGGCCAGATTGTTGCCGCCCAGACCGGCTGGCAGATCATAGATGATCGCAGCAGCCCGGCGTCTGAGACCAGCCTCGTTCATGGCTTCTGCGACTACATCCTCAATCTCATCCAGATGCGCGCCCGCCGTTACCGAGACACGGCCGTATAGCGCATTCACCAACACGGGCAGTATCGGGAAATATGTGTCAGGAGACAGCGGGACAAACATCCCGTTCATCGCCCCACGTAGCTGTTCGGCCTGACCCTGCCGAATTGCAAGAATCTTATCCTTGTACTCGTCCGGGAAATCCGAGCCAATTTGTTCGGCGGTCAACAGGAAGGGAACGGTCAGCAGCAGGGCCTGTTCTTCATCGCTGAGCCCCGCGTCGCCCTTGGCCTTGCGGCGTTCATCTATGTCCAACCAGCGGTGATACATTTCCTTGCTCATACCCAACCGCAGGAACAACGGGTGATCCGTGCCATCCCGGCCGAAGGTACGGCTGAGCGTATCCAGCACGGCGTTCGAGATATTCAGCGCGTCCTCTGCCAGATCATGCGCCCGAAGCATCGACAGAAAATGCCCGTCATTGGCTAGACTTTCGGGTGAAATCTGGCGGGTCGGTGCGGCATATAGCAGGTTTCCACCCAGCGGAACGGTTGGGTTGAACTGTTCCGGATCAAACCGGTGGACATACTTGTCCAAGCCTTTTTCGCGCAGACGCGTCGCAATCGTATCCCGCAGATTGACGATGTCTTGCGCCAGGTTCGGATGCAGTTTCGGGTCAAACGACGACCCTAGCGTTCGGCGGAACATGAACTCGTCAATACCCATCGCCTCAACCAGTTGGAACCACCAGTCGCGGATATCGTCGATATCGTCCAGCCCTGCTAAACCGGGATCAATCCACTCATCGCTCAGCAGATCTGTCGGATTGCCCGAACGCGCAGATTCGATCTGTCGGCGGGTCGGGGCCTTTACACCAGCCTCATCAATCTGCGGATGCGTTCGCAGCGGCATCATCAGGTTGTCGCCCAACGTGCCGTCAAACAGATAGGGTCGCGAATAGGCATAGCCGATGCGCGCGGCAATCACCGCCTGATGCAGATTGCGCAGATCATGCCCGGCCATGATCACCTCACCCTGAACTGGCAGCACCTCTCGCGTCATCAATTGGCCAAGCGCTGTACGCTCCGCCGAATTGGTCGACTGAATCGCCACTCGCGCACCTTTCGGGATCTTCAGGTCAAGGTCTTCAAGAATGGTTTTGCCGTCCCCATCCCGCACAGTCACATTGCGCAACTCAATATCGCCATCCAAATGCGGGACCGTCTCGGGTTCACCCTCGAATAGCTCCTCTGGGATCATGTTATCCGGGGCAAATCGCTCAGTCACGATTTCCCAGCGCAGCGACATATCCTGCACCTGGTTGTAATAGGTCAACAGATCCTTCCACGGGCCGCTCAGGTCTTTGTAAGCCCCAAGCGCCGCGACCAGGGCACCTACCGTGATCTCGCCTTTGATCGCCAGATAGCCGCCGACGGAATAAAACAGAAACGGCGTCATCTGAGTGATCAGATTGTTGAGAAACTTCATAAAGAATTTCTTGTTGTAGATCTTGAACCGGATCTCGAACAAGGTGCCCAACCGATGGCTGAATTGCGCCAGACGATAGCGCCAGCCGCCATTGGTCCGCAGATCACTGATCCCCGCGGCACTTTCGCCGATCTCAGAACTCAGGCTGCGCACCTCCTGAATGCGGTCCTTGTTCAGCAGGTTGATCTGGCGTTGCAGCTTGGGGATCAGCCACGCCTGCAACGGGATCAGCGCAATGCTGGCCAGCCCGAACCAGACGCTTTGCATGAACAGGAATGTCACGATGGTCATCATCTGACCAAACTGGAACACGGGCTGGGCAATGGCATCGCCCATCAGTCCGCCCATCGGTTCGGCCTCGGATGTGATCATCGACACCAGCTCTCCCTGGCTGGTGGTCGCGAAATACGATTTGGGAAAGCGCATCGACCTGTTGATCAGAGTGAATCGCAGGCGTCGCAGCATCCGTTCGGCCAGAACCCCCTTCATCGTGTTGATCCGCATTTTCATCACACCGCTGGCGATGACTGTGGCCAGAAAGGCGAAACACAGGATCAGCAGATACTGCACCTGGGTGAATGTGATCCCCCAGACGGCAACCGTATCGCCAGGCGCACCGATAGCATCGTTAATAATCTGCTTGGGCAGCTCAAGCGAAGCGTAGAGAAACGGAAAGGACAGAACCGTCAAACCCAACAGCACAAGCTGCTGCTTTTTCGAATATTTCCATATGAATGAAAACAGAGTGGGTTCCATGAACTGGCCTTATCTGTGCTTAATCTGTTGCGCGAAGGTTCCGAGGAAAACCCACCCTCAGCCCGGTGCCAGACGGTAAGCATTGACCCGGCTGATTACAAGAATGCAACAGGTCTTTGTCGCGCCGAATACAAATCGGCACCGAAGGGTCTTCAGGATTTGGTGATTATTCACCCCCATACTGCCATTCCGGGTTTGTCCCCTACACCGTCTTTGACTAAAGAGGTGCAACTTGGGACGATAGGACAATGGGCAGGATTCTGGATCGCTACATATATCGCAAGACGTTGCAGCGATGGCGCAAAGTGGCAGAACAGGCGCAAGATGCCCCGCAATCGGCGCTGCGCCTGCAACGCGATCAGGCGCGCGGATTGCGGGCCAGTCTGAACAAGTTGATCCATATTGCAGATAGCCGCTTGACCCGACCTCAGATCGGATCGGCCCAGTTTCCAAAACCCGTTGGCACGGATTGGGCCTGGCGGCCCGATTTGTGGCGTGGACCGCTGGCACAACCCGGGCTTGCCTCAGCTCCGCGCAAGGCGGGTATCGATGGGCAGGTGACCCTGTTTCACGATTGCCCCCTTGCCCAGATCGCAGTGCGCCAAATCCGCAACCGCGACGAAAGCGATCTTGCGCCGTTCAGCTTGTCGGTTGAGGCATTCAGTTTTGAAGGGACTTTCCTGTCCCTTTCGATCGAATTGCCAGCCGACGCCGCGCGCGATCTGACCCTACAGCACCTGCTGCGGCTGGATGCGCTGGTAAACAGCGAGCAGGACAACGGAATTTTCGCGCGACTCAATATCCAGCACGGACCCAACACCGAACAGGTGTTGCGGCAGATCGATCTGTCGAAAACGCCCAGCGCTGTTGATTTTGATCTGGCGCATCTGCCCCTGAATGAACAGCGGATCGAAAAGATCTGGCTGGATGTGATATTTGAAAACCCGCGCATGAACCGCATTCTTCTGCGCGATCTGACCCTGTGCCGCCGCCATCGCGCCGATTTGTGAGACGCCAGACCATGACGCACCCCAGATTGATCCCCCTTCGGTTCGAAAACGGCCTGTGGCAAGGCCATCTTGAGGCCGAAACAAAACCAGATGTCGAGGTGCGCTATCTGGGCGAGCCCTTGCCAGAGGTCACACTGACAGAAGTCCAGGATGGTTGGGCCCTGGCTGTTCCTGTGCCTGCTGCGGCGCTATCCGAAGGCGTACACTGTTTTGTCATCGTCGACACGGCAACCACGCAAAAACTGGGGAATTTCACCGTGATCGCAGGCGAACCCGCCGCGGATGATCTGCGAACCGAGGTCGAATTGTTGCGCGCTGAGTTGGAAATGCTCAAACGCGCTTTTCGCCAGATTTGCCGGGGCGACGACTGACCGCCAATAGTCCGTCAACCTATCTTTTTGGCTTCATTCATGCATCATTGACCCATTTGGATCACGAAGGATGCGGATATGGATCGCAGCAGCATTGTAAAAGTTGCCGCATTGATGGTGACGGGTTTTGGCATCGGTATCGATTTCACCGGTGCCCTGATGCTGGTGCCCGCAATCGAAAACAGTTTCGACGCTGACATTACCAGCACCCAATGGGTGCTGAACATCTACGCCCTGTTTTTTGCCATGACCATGGTCGCTGGAGGCCGCCTGGGCGATATGTACGGTCATCGAAAGATCATGATAATCGGCCTGACGATCTTTCTGTTTGCATCCGTGATGTGCTTTGTCGCCCCCAGCCTGGACTTTCTGATTGGCGCGCGGGCCCTGCAGGGGATCGGCGCGGGCTGTGTATGGCCCTGCACGCTGGCGTTTGGGGCCACCAAAGTCTCACGCCCGGAACACCGCGCATTGGTGATGGGCCTGATCCTGGCCGGTGTGACCACGGGCAATGTCTTTGGCCCCATGATCAGCGGGCTGGCGGTTAGCTTCGGAGAATGGCGGTATTTCTTTCTGGCGAACATCGTCTTTTCCTGCATCTCCATGGCAACCGCGCTGCTGCTGATGCAACGCGAGACCCAGCACAAACAGGGTGAACATATCGACTACGCAGGCATGGCTATCTTGTCTTTTGCCGTGCTGCTGTTGCTATACGGGTTGGATGTTGGTGCCGATTGGGGCTGGACCTCAGTCCCCCTGCTACTTTTGTTCTTCGTCAGCGCGGTTTTGTTCTTTCTCTTCCCCAAGGTCGAAAAACGCGTGGTCGAACCGCTGCTGCTGCCTCAGATGATGCAGAACAAACAGTTTCGGATCACGCTGGGGCTGAACATGTTCAATGTGTCTGCCGCCTTTGTCGGCCTGCTGTATTTCCCGCAATACATGCAAAAGGTTTTGGGGTGGTCGACCTTTGAATCTGCGCTGGGGCTGGCACCGCTTACCCTGTTGCTGGCTGTTGGGTCAGTGGTCTCGGGCACGCTCTACAATGATTTCGGCCCCAAACGGCTGCTGTTCTGGGGCTATTTGATCGCCACGATTGGCGCGGCCAGTATCGTGGTTCTTCCCGCCAGTTTCGGATATTTTCAAATCCTGCCCGGCATGGCGATGATCGGGCTGGGTGCAACGCTAACGGTTGGCCCATCGGGCACCGCTGCGGTCTGTGCCGTTAAACCCGAACGCGCCGGACTTGTGGGCGGGCTAAGCTTTATGACCCATCTCGTGTATGGCGCCATCTCGGTCGCCTGCGCTACAGCGATCATGTATGTGGTGTCCTTGTCCAGCCTGCGTGACAAGCTGGCGGCGGCCAACATCCCCCTGACTGACGCCGATCAGCGGGCCATCAACGGCGGAACGCTCAACACCGAATCCGCCCACGCCGTATTGGCCAAACTGAATACCGATCAAGTCGAAACCCTGAAATCCGCGATTGCCAGCGCGTTTGACAGCGGAATGAACATGGCCTTTATCTTTTCCACAGTCTCGGTATCCGTGGGCATCCTGCTGGCGTTGATGCTGGACGAAAGCAAGCTGCATAAGATCGAGGAATAAAAAAAGGGTCGCGCCCTGCGCGACCCTCGTTTCCTTTGGGCAAGCGCCTTACTGAGACGGCCCGTTCGGATTGAAGGCGGACAGGCCCTTGAGGATATCGATGGCATAGGCCAGCTGATAGTCCTCTTCCCGCAGCTCGGCTGTTTCTTCGGCCTTGGCGCGATCTTCTTCAATCTGGCGGATTTCATCCTCGCTCAGGCTGTCATTGTCCAGGCTGCCGCGCAGCTGGGCCTCGGACCGAGTGAAGGGGTTCTCCTCGTCCTCCTCGGCTTCGGGCTGCGGGCGCGGTTGTTCCACGATGATGTCCGGGCTGACGCCCAGCGCCTGGATCGACCGACCCGAGGGCGTGTAATAGCGCGATGTGGTCAGACGCATCGCACCGTCGCCACGCAGCGGCATCACCGTCTGGACCGAGCCTTTGCCAAAGCTCTTGGTGCCCACAACGATCGCACGACGATGGTCCTGTAAGGCACCCGCAACGATTTCCGAGGCCGAGGCCGAGCCACCATTGATCAGCACCACGATGGGCTTGCCTTCGGCCAAATCGCCGGGGGTGGCGTTGAACCGCTCACCATCTTGGGGATCACGACCGCGGGTCGAAACAATTTCGCCTTCGTTCAGGAACGCATCCGACACCCGGATCGCCTGAGTGAGCAAACCGCCAGGGTTGTTCCGCAGGTCCAGCACAACGCCGTTGACCTTATCGATCCCGCCAGCTTCGGCGATCTGTTCCTCAAGACCCGCTTGCAGGTTCGGGAAGGTCTGATCATTGAACGTGGTTACACGCAACACAACGCTGGTGCCTTCGGTACGTGCGCGCACAGCGGTCAGTTTAATCGTGTCACGGATTATGGTGACATCAAAAGGCTCAGGCTCGCCTTCGCGAACAACCGTGATGATGATCTCGGAGCCCACAGGCCCGCGCATCAAGTCAACCGCCTTGTCCAGCGTCAGGCCCAGAATGCTTTCACCATCCACATGCGTGATGAAATCCCCGGCTTCGATCCCGGCTGCCGCGGCGGGCGTATCATCGATGGGCGAGACGACTTTGACAAAGCCTTCCTCTTGCGTCACCTCGATGCCGAGGCCGCCAAATTCACCGCGTGTCTGCACGCGCATCTGCTCAGCGTCATCGGGCGACAGATAGCTGGAATGCGGATCAAGCGATGTGAGCATGCCGTCAATCGCAGCCTCGATCAGCTCCTCGGGCTCAACCTCTTCGACATATTGCGCGCGAATGCGTTCGAAAATGTCACCGAACAGGTCCAGTTGCTGATACACATCGGCCTTTTTCTCGGCTTCCTGCGCCAGTAGCGGGCCTGCAATCTGGGTGGTTGCGATAATCCCTGCCACGGTTCCGGCCAGACCGGCCATCACAAATCTCTTCATACTCGTCTATCCATCCTTGTTGGTCCGAAACCACGATTCCGGGTCCACGGGGCTATTGTCTTCTCTTACCTCTATATAGAGCGTTTCTGACCGGTCAGTTCCAGTGCCATCACCACTTGTTGACAATATAGCGCCGATTTCGGGCGCCGCACCGGGCATTAGCCCAACTGGTGTGCCTTCGGGGATCACCTGTCCGATATCGCCGTATACCTCCTGCAAACCTGAGAAAACGAATAGAAGTCCGGGCTGGGGTTCCAGAATGATCAGGTTCCCAAGCTCAAGCAAAGGCCCGCGATAGCGGATCGTCGCCGCGGTGGGCGCGGTGACCAAGGCGCGGGGCCGTGTGCCCAAAACCAGTCCGGGGCGCGTCACCCCCGCCGCATCGGTTTCTCCTGCACGGTGCAGCAAGATACCCTGTACCGGAAGCTGTACGTCTCCCTTGCGGCTGGCCACGCTAGCATCGGTCGAAGCAATTTCGCCTTCCGAGATTTCGGACAATCCGCTGGCGAACCCATCCAGCGTCTCCGTGGATGAGATCAGGATTGCTGTCTTGATCGGGTCTTCGACGAAACGCTTGGGCAGATCGGTTCGATCAGCAATTGCCTCACTCAGGCGGGTTCGGGCGGATTGCACACCGCTCTGTCCCTCGGTCAGAGTCTCAGCAGCGTCCTGTTGCAGCAGACGCAGGGTTTGAACCTCTTGCAGGTCACGTGCCAGATCTTCGGCCTTGGCGTTCAGGCCCGGCGTGACTTCGGACAGCATCATGCCCGTCCGTGCCGCGCCCAGCGGGCCTGAAGGATGCAGCATCAGAACCGGTGGCGCAGTGGTTTCGATTGTCTGCAAAACCCCCAAGAGCTGCGCCACATCCTTTTCCCGTGTTCGTAATTCTGCCGATAGCTGAGCCTCACGCGTTGCGGCCATGCGCAGGCCATCGCGCATCGCAGACAGGCCCGCCTCATAGGCCTGAATGGTCTGGGTCAAAGCCCGTACCCGATCCCGCGCGCTGTCCGCTTCGGTCAGCGAGATCGAGGCCTGCTCCAGCATCTCCGCTGCGTCAAGCGCCGCCCGCGACGGGTTCTGTGCTATGGCCTGACCAGCCAAAGACAGAGCTATGGCAGCGGCCATTACTCTCATGAGATCAAGCTCTCGCCCGTCATTTCAGGCGGCTTAGGCAGGTTCATTAGGTCTAGCAGGGTTGGTGCCAGATCGGACAAGCGCCCGCTGCGCAGCACGGCCCCTTCGGGACCCCCAACCAAAGCCACCGGAACCGGGTTCAGCGTATGCGCGGTATGCGGCCCGCCGGTTTCCGGGTCGACCATCACCTCGCAATTGCCATGATCGGCTGTGACGATCATCGCGCCACCGACGGTGTTCAACGCCTCAACAACTTGCGCCAAGCCCTGATCCACCGCCTCACAGGCTTTGATCGCGGCCTGCAGGTCGCCGGTGTGACCCACCATATCCGGATTGGCATAGTTGGTGACGATCAGATCATACCCGGCTTCGATGGCCTCAACGAATTTTGCCGTCACTTCGGGCGAGGACATTTCGGGCTGCAAATCATAGGTCGCGACTTTGGGCGATTTGGGCATGTAACGGTCCTCACCTTCCTCGGGGGCCTCTTTGCCGCCATTAAGGAAGAAGGTCACATGTGGGTATTTCTCAGTCTCGGCAAGCCGGAACTGACGCAAGCCCTGTTTGGCCACCCATTCGCCCAGAGTGTTGACGATTGCGCGTTTCGGGAACACGGTGGTCATATAGGCGGTATGGCTATCCGAGTACTCGACCATCCCCAACAACGCCGACAAAACCGGGCGCGGACCTGTATCGAAATCAGCAAAGCCCGGCTCGCCAATGGCGCGCAGGATTTCCCGCGCGCGGTCGGCACGGAAGTTCAGGCAAAAGAACCCGTCGCCCTCTTTGACACCCTCATACCCACCCAGAACCGTCGGCGTGATGAATTCATCCGTTTCCGACTGGTTATAGGCGTGATCAACGGCCCCATACGCCGTGCTGGCCGCACGGCCCTGACCCTTGATCATGGCATCATACGCCTGCGATACCCGCTCCCACCGGTTATCGCGATCCATGGCAAAATAACGCCCGCATATGGTGACAATACGGGCCCCTTCGGGCAGGCGATCCTCAAGCTCGGCAACATAGGTCAGGGCTGACTTCGGGGCTACGTCTCGCCCGTCGGTCACAGCGTGCAGCGCTACCGGTACACCGGCATCGGTGATCGCCTTGGCCGCCGCAACGATATGGTTCACATGCCCATGCACGCCGCCATCTGACACCAGACCCATCAAATGTGCCGTGCCGCCCGCGGCTTTCACCTTGGCAATAAACGCCTGCAGCGCGTCATTATCAAAAAATGATCCGTCCTCGATCGCCAAATCGATCTGCCCCAGATCCATAGCCACAACACGACCAGCACCAATGTTAGTGTGTCCGACCTCGGAATTGCCCATTTGCCCGCTGGGCAGACCCACATCCGGGCCGTGGGTGATCAGCGTGGCATGGGGACCTCTCATAATCGCATCAAAGGTCGGCGTCTCAGCCAAATAAGGGGCATTCGCCTGCGTGTCTTCGGACAACCCCCAACCATCCAGGATGCACAAGACTACGGGTTTGGGCGTGGCCATTTCGATCTCCGGTAACTGCTCTTGCCCCATCTTCTAGCCTCTGGCCGCCGGGGGGTGAACCGCCTTTACAGGAATTGGTGCAGATTTAATCAAACCGTCCGCGCAGAAGAACCTTACGTCAGGTCCTCTTGTGTGATCAGGGCCGGGCCGCCTAGTCTCGGGACCTGAGGAAGAAGACAATCATGCAAACAGGACTTTCGGGTTTTGCCCTGATCTATGTGTTGGCGCCAGCTGCACTGATGTTATTGGCGCGGCACTGGGCGTTGGCTGGGCGTATCGGGCCGATTGTTTTGTGTTACATGGCCGGGCTAGCTTTGGGGGTTTCCGGCCTGCAACCCGAAGCCGCACAGCAACTTAGGGAAACCGTGATTGAAGCGAGCCTGGGGCTTGCTCTGCCCTTGCTGCTGTTTGGGGTCAACCTGCGGGCCTGGGGCCGCGTTGCAGGGTCCGCTTTGCTGTCCATGGCACTGGCTGTTCTTGCGGTTGGGCTTGTCGCCACAGGACTGTACTTTGCCTTCAGCGCCACGGGCACCGAACAAGCCGAGCAGCTTTCGGGCATGGCAGTCGGTATGTATACCGGCGGTTTGGCGAACATGGGCGCGATCAAACTGGCGCTGGATATCCCCGAGGGCCGCTATCTGCTGTTTGCAACCGTCGACACGGTCGTCGGCGCGGCTTATCTGTTGTTTGTGCTGACCCTTGCGCCTGCGTTCTTTGGCTTGTTCCTGAAACCCTTTACGGGCGACCGTGACGCAGACCTCCCGCCCGAGGGCGAGGCGACAAAGCCAAACCTGTTTCTGCACGGCATCATCGCCTTCCTTGCAGCGTCGCTTTGTGTTGCGACCGCGTTGATCTTTGCGCCGACCTTCAGCTTTGCCGCTCAGCCCGTGGTCATCGTGATCTTGCTGACAACACTGGGTCTTTTGGGATCACTGACGCCATCGCTGCACCAAAACAGAGCCGCGCCTGAAATGGGTATGTTCCTGCTTTATATATTCTCATTCAGTGTTGCCGCTTCGATGGATTTGGCCAAGTTGCAGGACATGGATCTGGCTGTACTGGGATTTGTCCTGATCGCCACATTCGGCAGTTTCGCCCTGCACGCGCTGTTCGCCCGGATCGCGGGAATTGACCGGGACACATTCCTGATCACCTCGGTCGCCGCCGTCATGTCGCCCGCCTTTGTCCCGATGATCTCGCGCAGTTTGCGCAACCCCGCGATCTTGATGTCGGGCATGGCAACCGGCATTCTGGGATTTGCAATCGGGAACTATCTAGGCATTTCACTGGCGCTGCTGCTGACCAGAGGGGGATAGGATATGGATCATCAGAAACTGCCTGCGGCGGGTCGCCCCGAAGATGAGATACTGGATCAGCTCAAATCCTTTGCCGAGGATGACCCGAACTATCGTGAGGGCCGCACGTGGAGCCTTGTCTACCACCTGGATGACGCGCACGACGCCTTCACCGCCAAGGCCTACAGTGCGTTTTCTTCGGCCAACGGGCTGAACCCTGCCGCGTTTCAAAGCCTGAAACGGATGGAGACCCAGATCATCTCGACCATGGCAGGGTTGCTGCATGGCGGGCCGGACACGTGCGGCGTGGTCACGGCTGGCGGGACGGAAAGCTGCCTGATGGCGGTCAAAACCTACCGGGATATGGCGCGCAAAAAACGCAAGGTGACGCGGCCCAATATGATCTTGCCAAAGACCGCTCATGTGGCCTGGTTCAAGGCTGCTGAGTATTTCGGGGTCAAAGCGCGCCTGCTGCCGATGACACCGGATCATGCGACAGACATTTCCCGGCTGAAACGCATGATCAACGCGGGCACGGTGATGATCCTAGGGTCGGCCCCCGAGTACCCGCACGGCACCATCGACCCCATTGCCCAGATGGGGGCGATTGCACAATCCAAAGGTATTCCCCTGCATATCGACGCGTGCGTCGGCGGGCTGATCCTGCCGTTTATGGAACGCAACGGCGTTGACCTGCCCGACTGGGATTTCCGCGTTCCGGGGGTCACTTCGATCTCAGCCGATCTGCACAAATACGGCTATGCGGCCAAAGGGGCCTCGACCATCCTCTACCGCAATCTCGACCTGCTTAAGCATCAGATGTTCATCTGTCAGGACTGGCCCGGAGGCGTCTTTGCCTCACCCGCCCTGCTAGGCACCCGGCCAGGTGGGGCCTATGCCGCTGCCTGGGCGGTCATGCAGAAACTGGGGGTCGAAGGTTATTGCCAACTTGCCAAAGACACAACTGAAGCCGTCGAAAAGCTGAAATCCGGCATCGCGGCAATCGATGGCCTGCGCATCCTGGGCAACCCGCAGGGGCCCTTGCTGGCCTATGGTTCGACCGACCCGAAACTCAACATCTATGCGGTGGCGGATCAGCTGGAACGCGCGGGTTGGAGCATCAATCGCGTCCAGAATCCCGATGGCATTCACTGTATGGTCACCGCCAAACATCTGCATGTGGCTGATGAATATCTGGCTGATGTGGCACAGGCGGTTGCCACCGTGCGGGCAAATCCCGATCTGGCCAAGACCGGCGGCGCCGCGACTTATGGCATGATGGCGCATGTCCCACTGCGCGGGATGGTCAAATCTAAAGTGCTGGATGTATTCGCCGAAATGTATCGCGCAGGGGGCGGGGGTTTGCATCTGGATAGTGGCAAAGCGCCAAACCTGCTGGAACGCGGCATGGCCCGGTATGTGCAGTGGAAAGCGCGGCGTAGTTAGAGCCTGACAATCAGGATTGCCGCTCCATCTGCTCCAGCATCTTCTTTGCGCGTTTGCACTGCAGTTGATCCCGCAGCGGGCTGTTCGGGTCGACATCTTTCTGGCAAACCACGCATTTATCCGCACCCGAGATTGCGTTCAGACCACCGCAGCTGCCTTTGATGGTCTTGCCCATCAGCATCACACCCAGTGACATGCCAATCATGACAAGTGCCAGAAGAACAAAAGCCAGAATGAAAGTGCTCATCTCAGTTCCTACCGTCAGTCGGTTCCCAACGCGTCTTTGAAGGCGCTGCTGTGAACCGTAATATAGGCATCATCGCCGCCTGTCACATCCCGCGAGATGAAATACACGGCAAGTTTATGCTCTTCCGCCAGCGCCAACCCTTTTTCCTGCCCCAAGGCCAGCATCGCGGTCGCCCAGGCATCGGCCATCATCGCGTTTTCCGCCAGAACGGTGACCGAGGTTGTCCGATGGGTGATCGGACGGCCCGTGACCGGATCGATGATATGCGAATAGCGCACGCCATCTTGCTCGAAGAAGTTTTTGTAGTCGCCCGAGCTGGCCATGCCACGATCGTTCAGCGGCACGATCAGTTGCACGGTTTGCGATCCGGCTTCGGGCTTTTCGATACCGATCTGCCAGGCCTCACCTTTGTCATTTTGCCCCTTGGCGACCAGATCACCACCAATCTCGACCAGATAATCCTCGATCCCCGCCTCACGCAGGGTCCCGGCCACCGCGTCGATGCCATAACCTTTTGCGATTGCGGACAGGTTGATCCCCACGGCTGGATCGGATTTCGCCAAAGTACCGGCAGCGCTGTCCAATGTCAGCAACCGGGCCTGACCAACACCGCTGAGCGCCGTCTCGATATCCTCGTCCGATGGCACCGGATCTTCGGGTTTGCGAGGGCCAAAGCCCCACAGCTCGATCAGCGGGCCGAGTGTGACATCAAAGGTTCCACCTGTTTTCCCGTGCACATCGTTGGCCGCGGCCAGTACCAAAGCGAACTCTTCCGACACCGCCACAGGGTCCGTGCTGGTCGAGGCTGAGAAAGTTGAAACCTCGGAATTGGGATCCCAATTCGACAACTTTGCGTTGACCTGAGCCAGAGTCTCTTCGACCGCTGCGGCCAGCGCCGCCTCGTCCAAATCCGCGCCAATTGCAGTGATGTTGAAGGTTGTGCCCATTGTCTCGCCAGACAGGCGAACAACTTCGGGTTCCTTGTCGAACAGGCAACCGGTCAGAGCGGTCAAAAGGGCCAATGCTGGCAGCAGACGCATGGGGTAGTCTCCGGGAAAATCAGTGCCCGGCATATGCCAGCCACCATTGGCGGAGTCAAACCAGCATCACAGCTTTAGCGGCAAAAAGCCCAGCATCAAAAGGCCAACACCCGCAGGTACGCCAAACAACCATGCCCGCTTTTGCCATCCTTCGGGCTGTTGTTTCCAAGCCAGGCGAAAATTATGCCCGCAAACGACCACAGCAAAGAAAATCAACGCAGCAACTGGCGGTGTCAGGTAAAGATCGCTCACGTCTTTGGGCTCCTGTTCGGGGTCCGTTTTTTGCCGATCGGGACAATTGGACCCTATACAGGTCGTTTAGCTGCGCTAAGGTGAAAGGGAAAGACACACAATACCCCGGAAGGAGAATGCCTATGGCTCCAACCTCGTATCAGTCCCCCTCGCGCGGCGACAAGGCTGACAAGTCGACCTACAGCCAGTCTGCGGAATCAAACCTGTCGCATGCACAGACAACAGTGGCAAAACTGTTGACGGGTAAAGGAGATGATGTGTTTTCCGTGCGCCCGAATGAGACGATCCATTCCGTGGTCAACACGCTCAAGGAAAAGCGGATCGGGGCGGTTCTGGTGACCGATCAGAACGGGGCGCTACAGGGTATTTTATCGGAACGCGACATTGTGCGCCGGATGGCAGATACGCCTGGCCAGACCCTGCCACAATCGGTCGAAGACTTGATGACACGCGATGTCAAAACCTGCTCGCCTGACGATTATCTGAATGACGTTCTGAAAACGATGACCGAAGGCAAATTTCGCCATATGCCCGTCTTGCGCGACGGTAATCTGTGCGGCGTGATCACTATTGGCGATGTGGTGCATTTCCGGTTACAGGAACTGGAATACGAAGCGCTGCGCATGAAGCAGATGATCGTAGGCTGATCGCGTTCAGGTCGAGGTGAAGCGCACACCGCCATGAAACACCTCTGCCGCCGTGAGGCGATTGGTGACAAACGCGCCGGTGTCTATTGAGATAACTCCGTTCTCTGCCCGCGCCTGATCAACAATGGTATGGCCGTGCAGGACCCATTGACCATCCTCTCTGGGCTCGCGCGTTAGCATCGGATGCCCCCACAGGCAGATATCGCGTGGTTGCGCATTAACAGGATGGCGTGGGTCCAGTGCCGCGTGCACAACAGTGATATTGCCGCTGGTCCAGGTCAGGGGACGATCCCTGAGCCAGCTCAATAGGTCTTCCCCCATAACCCGCTGCAATTTTTCAGCAATCTCGACCGCCGGTTCGCCTAAAATGGCCTCGGCCACACCGGTGATGCCAAACGAGGCGAGCGTTTGAACGCCACCGTTTTGCAGCCACAGGCGGCTGACCCGTTTTGGATCGTCAACGAAGCGCAAAAGCATCTCTTCGTGATTGCCCAGCAGGCAGGTGACCCGTCCGCCCGAAGATTCGCTGAGATGCCGCAACTGATGCAAGACCTGAGCGCTGTAGGCACCGCGATCTACATAGTCGCCAACAAAAACCCAAGGGCAACTGTCGTCCAACCGGGGCAGCAAATCCTGCAACAGATCCAGCCGCCCATGAATGTCGCCAATGGCGATGAACGGTTGATCGGGCGCGATCTCGGGCATTATGGGCGACGGCGCTTGCGCGTCGTGTTTACCGAACAGCCCTTTGATCCAATCCCTAACCATCACGTGCCCTCCCTACCCCGGCTCAGCCTTGGCGACAATCGGCAATTCCCAGTGGCGTTTTCGGCGTGTGCCTAATCGACCAGCTTGGCCGAATAGCCGCAAAACGGGAAAATCTGCTTGACCTCGAAGCGGGGAAAGTATCCCTGATGCGCAGAGTTTTATTGTGTTCGAGGGTTTTATGAAACGTGTTTTGATCACCGGGACCGCAGGGTTCATCGGCTTCCATCTGGCAAAGCTCCTGCTGTCAGAAGGGTTCCGGGTGCATGGCTATGACGGGATGACAGACTATTACGATGTCACCCTGAAACAGCGCCGCCATCAGATGCTGATGCAGACCCCAGGTTTCACCGCGACCGAGGCGATGCTGGAAGATCACGAACAGCTGATGAAAGTCGCTGATGAGTTTCAGCCCGAGATTATCGTTCACCTCGCAGCACAAGCCGGGGTCCGATACAGCCTGGAAGAGCCGCGCAGCTACATAAACTCCAATGTTGTCGGTACGTTCAACGTGATGGAGGCCGCGCGCATCCACAAGGTCGAACACCTGCTGATGGCTTCGACCTCATCGGTCTACGGTGCCAATGAAGAGATGCCCTTTACCGAGGTCGAAAAGGCCGACACCCAGCTGACCATCTATTCGGCCACCAAAAAGGCCAATGAGGCGATGGGCCACTCCTACGCGCATCTTTGGGACTTGCCGACAACGATGTTCCGGTTTTTCACCGTCTATGGCACCTGGGGACGGCCTGATCTGGCGCTGTACAAATTCGTGGATGCGATTCTGGATGACCGGCCCATCGACATCTACAATCACGGTGACATGTATCGCGATTTCACAAACGTGGACGATCTGGTCCGTGGCATCCGATTGTTGATCGATGTGCCGCCCGTGCGCCCCGAAAGCGCTGACCAGATTGAAGAGGGTGACAGCCTGTCCCCCGTTGCGCCCTATCGCGTGGTCAATATCGGCAATGGCGACAAGGTGCGCCTGATGGATTTTGTCGAAGCCATCGAAGAAGCGATAGGCAAAGAGGCCATCCGAAACTATATGCCCATGCAGATGGGCGACGTCCCCGCCACATGGGCCAATACTGATCTGCTGCAACGGCTAACTGGTTACCGCCCGCAAACCGATTTCAAAGATGGGATCGCCCGGTTTGTCGCGTGGTTCCGGGACTATCACGGCAAATAAAGACTGAGACCTGAATGCTGCAAACGAACCCCGATGCCCGCAAGATCGCTGTCATTGGATTGGGCTATGTGGGCCTGCCTTTGGCGGTGGCCTTTGGCAAGATCAGCCCGGTCATCGGGTTCGACATCAACCCGGCCCGCATCGACGCCCTGCGCGCCGGCCAAGATGCCACGCACGAGGTTGAACCGGAAGATCTAGCCGCCGCAACGGGTCTGACCTTCACCACCGATGTCGCAGATCTTGCGGCCTGTGACACCTATATCGTCACCGTGCCCACCCCGATCACGGCTGGCAAACAGCCTGACCTTTCGCCCCTGCTTGCGGCATCGGAAACAGTCGGCGGTGTTCTGAAACCCGGCGATCTGGTGATTTACGAATCCACCGTCTATCCCGGCGCGACCGAGGAAGATTGCGTTCCGGTGCTGGAACGCGCTTCGGACCTGAAATTCAACACGGATTTCTTTGCAGGCTACAGCCCGGAACGCATTAATCCTGGCGACAAGACCCATCGGATTGCGGATATTTGCAAGGTGACCTCTGGCTCGACCTCCGAAGTGGCCGATCTGGTCGATGCGCTATATGCCCGGATCATCACCGCCGGAACCCACAAGGCCGAAAGCATCCGCGTGGCCGAAGCGGCAAAGGTCATCGAAAACACCCAACGCGATCTGAACATCGCGCTGGTCAATGAACTGGCGATGATATTCGGACGCATGGGCATCGATACCGAGGCCGTCCTGCGCGCCGCAGGCACCAAATGGAATTTCCTGCCCTTCCGCCCCGGCCTGGTCGGTGGTCACTGTATTGGCGTTGACCCGTACTACCTGACCCACAAGGCCGAGGCCGTGGGCCATCACCCCCAGATCATTCTGGCCGGGCGGCGGCTGAACGATCGGATGGGCAGCTACGTGGTATCTCAACTGGTCAAACGCATGACCCGCAACGGCATCAATGTCGGTACGGCACAGGTTCTGGTTCTGGGCCTTACCTTCAAGGAAAACTGTCCCGACTTACGCAATACGCGCGTCGCTGATATCATTGAGGAATTGCAGAGCTATGGCATCAGCGTTGATGTCCACGATCCCCATGCCGACCCCGCCGCAGCCGAGGCTGAATACGGTCTCTCGCTTTTAGAGGTCCCTCAGGACGGGACCTATGACGCGGTCGTTCTGGCAGTCGCGCATCAGAAATACAAAGACCTCGACCCTGCCACATTCCGCGCCTACGGCAAAGCCAACAGCGTGGTGTACGACATCAAGTCCTGCCTGCCAAGGGATGCAAGCGACTTGAGGCTTTGATTCAGTTCGGCAAATGAAAACCGGCGCATGTTGCGCCGGTTTTTTTGGTCTCTTACCCGCCGAAATCGTCGAGCATGATGTCCTCGCGGTCCACACCCAAATCCAACAGCATGTTGATGACCGACTGGTTCATGATTGGAGGACCACACATGTAGAACTCGCAATCCTCGGGCGCAGGGTGGTTCTTGAGGTATTCTTCGAACAGAACGTTATGGATAAAGCCAGTATAGCCTTTCCAATCGTCCTCGGGCTGTGCGTCCGACAGGGCAACGTGCCAATCGAAATTGTCGAACTCTTCGGCCAGTTGATCGAAATCCTCGACAAAGAACATCTCTTTCTTAGACCGCGCACCGTACCAGAAACTGATCTTGCGATCGCGGTTTTCCAGACGCTTAAGCTGGTCAAAGATGTGGCTGCGCATCGGCGCCATGCCCGCGCCACCGCCGATGAAGACCATCTCTTTTTGGGTATCGCGGGCAAAGAACTCACCAAACGGACCCGAGATCGTCACCTTATCACCCGGTTTCAGGTTGAAGATATAGGACGACATCTGACCCGCCGGAATACCCTCTGAACCCGGAGGCGGCGAGGCAACCCGGACGTTCAGCATGATCATGCCTTTTTCATCCGGGTAGTTGGCCATTGAATAGGCGCGTTCGATTGGTTCGTTCACAACCGACTCATATTGCCACAGATTGAAGCGATCCCAATCTTCGCGATATTCCTCTTCCACGTCGAAATCGGTGTATTTCAACTGGTGCGCAGGCGCTTCGATCTGGATATAGCCACCCGCGCGGAAGTTCACATCCTCGCCTTCGGGCAGGTCCAGAGTCAGGGCCTTGATGAAGGTCGCCACGTTCTCGTTCGAACGCACGGTGCATTCCCATTTCTTGACGCCAAAGACCTCTTCGGGGACTTCGATATCCATGTCCTGCTTGACCGCAACCTGACAGGACAGGCGATCACCGCATGCAGCCTCGCGTTTGGTGATATGGCTTTCTTCGGTCGGCAGGATCGAGCCGCCACCGGAATGCACCTTCACCCGGCATTGCGCGCAGGTACCGCCGCCGCCACAGGCCGACGGGACGAACAGTTTCTCTGCCGCGAGCGTTTGCAACAGTTTGCCGCCCGCCGGGACCGATACGGTTTTCTCACCGTTGATGGTGATGTTCACGTTGCCTGTGGACACCAGTTTAGACCGGGCCGCCATGATGATGGCCACCAGACCCAGAACGATCAGGGTAAATAGAACGACGCCTAAGCCAAAGGTTTCCATTGCGCCCTCCTTACAGTTTCACGCCCGAGAAGGACATGAAGGCCATGGCCATCAGCCCAGCGGTGATGAAGGTGATGCCCAGGCCCTGTAGGCCATCAGGAATGTCAGAGTATTTCAGCTTTTCGCGAACGCCTGCCATTGCGGTAATCGCCAGCGCCCAGCCAAATCCCGAAGACAGGCCATAGGTGGTTGCCTCGGCAAAGTTGTAATCCCGTTCCACCATGAACAGCGACCCACCCAGGATCGCGCAGTTCACCGTGATCAGTGGCAGGAAAATCCCAAGCGCGTTGTAGAGCGGCGGGAAATACTTGTCCAAAACCATCTCAAGGATCTGAACCATGGCCGCAATCACGCCGATATAAGAGATCAGGCCAAGGAAGGTCAGGTCCACATCCGGGAACCCGGCCCAGGCCAGCGCGCCCGGTTTCAGCAGGTAGTTCAGCAGCAGGTTGTTGGCAGGCACGGTGATCGCCTGCACAACCATGACCGAGATCCCAAGACCCAGCGCGGTCGAGATTTTCTTCGACACGGCGATGAAGGTACACATCCCCAGAAAGAAGCTGAGCGCAAGGTTTTCGACAAAGATGGCCTTTACGGCCAGTGAGATCAGACCTTCCATCAGTGGGCCTCTACCTGCTGGATTTTGTATTCACGCTCTTCCACCTGGTTCGGCTTCCATGTGCGGAAGGCCCAGATAATCAGACCGATGATGAAGAACGCCGATGGGGGCAGCAGCAGCATGCCGTTGGGCACGTACCAGCCGCCGTTGTTAACGGTCTCCAGAATGGTGACACCGAACAGCGACCCGGCACCGAACAGCTCACGAATGAAGCCGACCAGCAGCAGGATCAGGCCATAGCCCATGCCGTTGCCCATGCCGTCAATGAAGGACGCAACCGGAGGGTTCTTCATCGCAAACGCCTCGGCGCGACCCATCACGATACAGTTGGTAATGATCAGACCGACAAAGACCGACAAGGTTTTCGAAATCTCGAACGCATAGGCCTTGAGTATCTGGTCCACCAGGATCACCAGCGAGGCGATGATCACCATCTGCACGATGATCCGAATCGAGCCGGGGATCTGGTTGCGCAGGCACGAGATGAAGAAGGACGAGAACGAAGTCACGAAGATAACCGCCAGCGCCATCACCATCGACACCTGCAGCGACGAGGTCACCGCCAGTGCCGAACAAATGCCCAGCACCTGAAGCGTGATTGGGTTGTTGTCGACAAGCGGGTCGACCAGCATCTCTTTCTTGGTCTGGGACATCAGAACTCTCCTGCTTGCAGTTTGGCCAGGAACGGAGCGTAGCCCGCGTCACCCATCCAGAATTTCACCAGGTTATCGACACCAACCGAGGTCAAAGTGGCACCCGCCAGCGCGTCGATATAGAAGTCGGGTCCGGCGGCCGGCTGGGATTTCGACACAGTGATTTGCAGATCACCATTGTCATCGCGCAGCTTCTTACCGTTCCACAGAGCCTTCCAGCGCGGGTTGTCCACCTCGGCCCCAAGGCCGGGGGTCTCACCGTGCTGGTAGAATTGCAGGCCGTAGATGTCGTTGCCGTTATTCTCCAAAGCGATGAAGCCATAGAGTGTGGACCAAAGGCCGTAGCCGTGCAGCGGAAGGATCACCTTGTCCAGACCACCCGCGTCGTCACGCAGCAGATAGATCACGCGGTACTTCGACTTGCGGCCAATGCCCGCTGGATCATCGTCCAGCGCGACGCTCAGCTCAGGATCGCTGGCAGCGGCAATGTCGTCGAACGTGGCCGGGTCGAACTGATCATCTACGAAATCGCCGGTGGACAGTTCCAGCACATGAGGTTCGAACGCGGCGAAGGCTTCGGTTACGTCGATGCCGGGCTCGAACACCCCTGCGACTTGCAGAACGTTGACCTGCTTGTCCTTCAGACGGTTGGTTTCCTGCACCGGGCGCAGGCTGACGGCAGCGGCGGATACGACCATCGACGCGACCAGACAAACCGCGACTGCGACAAAGATCGTCTTGCCAACTGAGTCTGGCGAAGCAGCCAGGAACCGGGCAATCGCGCCTTTTGGTTCTTGAGGTTGCGGATCAGACATGGCGACGCGCCCTCCGTTTGATGTTGGCTTGCACGACGAAATAGTCGATCAGCGGAGCAAAGACATTGCCGAACAGGATGGCCAGCATCATGCCTTCGGGGAAGGCCGGGTTGATGACACGGATCATCACAACCATGACGCCGATCAGAGCACCGTAAATGTAGCGACCCATGTTGGTGTGGCTTGCGGAAACAGGCTCGGTCACCATGAAGGCCAAACCGAAGGCATACCCACCAATGACCACATGCCAGTACCAAGGCATCGCGAACATCGGGTTGGTGTCCGACCCGATCAGGTTCAACAGCAGGGTAAAGCCGATGGTCCCTGCCAGACAGCCCACGATAAGCCGGTAGTTGGCGATCCGCGTAGCCAACAGGAAGGCCAGACCGATCATACAAGCAAGCGTCGAGGTCTCGCCAAAGCTGCCCTGGATCGAGCCGAAGAACGCGTTCCACCAGGTGATGCCATCAGCTGCCAGCGCCTGAAAGCCCTGCGACGCGGAGACGGACAGCGCGGTTGCGCCCGAGAAGCCATCAACCGGTGTCCAGACCGTGTCACCGGACATGCTCGCCGGATAGGCGAAATACAGGAACGCACGACCAACCAAAGCCGGGTTCAGGAAGTTCTTGCCGGTGCCACCAAATACTTCTTTCCCGATCACGACGCCGAAGATGATGCCCAAGGCCACCTGCCACAACGGCGCAGTTGCCGGCATAATCAGCGTGTAAAGCATAGAGGTCACAAGGAAACCCTCGTTTACTTCATGGCCTCGCACGGTGGCAAAGATGACCTCGAAGATACCGCCTGCAACCAGCGTCACGATGTAGATCGGCAGGAAATACATCAGCCCGTGCATCACATTGGCAAAGATGCTGTTGGGGTCCAGCGAAATCCCAAACATCTGCAACAGCGCAATCCGCCAACCGGTCGCCGAGTCAGGCCCCAATGTGGTGATGGCCGAGTTCGCCTGATAACCGGTGTTATACATCCCCCACAGGATACAAGGGATCGTCGCGATCACGACGTAGGTCATGATCCGCTTCATATCGATGTAGGACCGTGCATGCGGTGCGACGGTGGTTACAGTTTTCGGAGTGTAGATGAAGCTTTCCACCATCTCGTAGATGGGGAAGTACTTCTCGTACTTGCCGCCCTTGGTAAAGTTCGGCTCGATCCGGTCAAAGAAGCTGCGCAAACCCATGTGGCTCAGCCCTCCTTTTCAATCTTTGCAAGGCAGTCGCGCAGCGCCAGCCCGTATTCATATTTCGCCGGGCAGGCAAAGCCCACAAGGCCAAGATCCTCTTCGTCCAGCTCCAGTGCGCCCAATGCCTGAGCGGTGTCGGTGTCCATCACCAGCAAGGCCCGCAACAACTGCGTTGGCAGGTAGTCCTGCGGCATCAGCCGTTCGAACACGCCGGTCGGCACCATCGCGCGACGGCCCCCATTCAGGTTCGACGTCAACGGAAACAGTTTCTTAGACAAAGCGGACCCGAGCACGGGCTGGACCGAATACTTCGATGGCATCGGACGAATCCATCCCAACGGAATCTGGTCGTGATCCTCGCGAATGATCGAAAGCTGCCGCGCGAACCGACCCAGATAGGCAGTCGGCCCCTCGGCCTGTGCCCCCGACAGGATCGAGCCCGAGATAATCCGAGGCGAACCCTCGACATTGACCTCATCGCGGGTCAGATCGTCAGTAGATGCCCCCATCACGGTGCGGATCAGTCGCGGCTGCCGCGCACCGGGACCGCTGAGCGCAATGACAATGTTCGGGTCCAGATGACCGGTCTGCACCAGACGACCGATGGCGATCACGTCCTGATACCCGATGGTCCAGACCTGTTTGTCGCCTGCCAGCGGCTCCAGGAAATGAATATGTGTACCGGCCAGACCTGCCGGGTGCGGGCCTGCAAAAGCGGCCGCTTCGACACCGGCTACATCCGCACCGGGAACGCTATCACCTTCCTTGTGGCACAGATATGTCTTGCCCTCGGTCAGCTTTGCTATGGCTGCAAGACCCGCAGCAAACGCATCCCCTGCATCCGCAATAACCACTGCGGCATCTGCGGCCAGAGGCTCGGACTCCATCGCCGTGACAAAGATCGCGGCGGGCTTGGTGCCCGGCGCGGGCATCTTGGAATAGGGTCGCGTACGGAACGCTGTCCACAAACCGGCGGCACACAGCTTCTCGGTCACGCCTTCTGCGCTGTCGGCATTGCCAACGCCCGAGAAATCGACGCCCGTATCATTCGCGTCCGAGACCTCGATCACCACGCTCTGCAGTACGCGCCGCGCACCCCGGTTAATGGCCACAACCTTGCCGGTCAGCGGGGCCACCATCATCGCCTCAGGCGCATCCTTGTGACAGAACAAGGCCGTGCCGCGTTGAACCGCATCGCCTTCCTGTACCAGCATCTTTGGCTTGAGGCCCAGATAGTCTGCGCCCAGCGCGGCCACGGTTTTGAACTCCGGCCCTGGATGGATTTTCTGCTCAGGTGCACCCTGAACCGGCAATTCCATCCCTTTTTTCAGTTTGAAAGTTTGCATGTCGCTACGGTCTTCCAAGCCTCTTTTCCTGCGCCGACTATCCTGCCCGCTCGTTCGGAGCCAAGATAACACGAACCACGTCACCTGAGGGAGAACGATTGCGCCAAATCCCCAATGCAATCCGCCAGCGTGCTTTCGATCAGGGACCCTTTACGCGCGCCGCGCACGAAACGCAAACCTGTTACCGCCGAAAAACCCGACAACCGCTTCACTTTCTGCTTAGTCCACCAATTCAAGGGCAATCTAGCACAAAAAAACCGTGTCGCGCCCGATTTGTATCCGGTGTAAGCAACCCCCATGAAAACACCCGGTATGTTCGAAATTTTCCTAGTGGCCACCCCAGGCTTGGAGGCACCGCTTTGCGAAGAAGCGGTCGAGAATGGATTCGAGAATGCACATCGCGTTGCGGGTGGTATCAGTTGCAGGGGAGACTGGGCCGAGGTCTGGCGCGCCAATCTTTCCTTACGCGGGGCCAACAAGGTTCTGGTGCGCATCGGCAGTTTCCCAGCGGTTCATCTTGCACAGCTAGACAAACGGGCACGCAAATTTCCCTGGGCTGATTTCCTGCGTCCCGACATCCCCGTGAAGGTCGAGGCCACCAGCCGAAAGTCTCGTATCTATCACGCCGGGGCCGCGCGCCAACGGATCGAACGCGCAATCACCGAGACATTGGGCGCACCCGTCGCCTCGGACGCTGATCTACGCGTCATGCTACGGATCGAGAAAGATGTTTGCACCCTGTCACTGGACACCTCCGGAGAGCCTTTGCACAAACGCGGACACAAACCCGCAATCGCCAAGGCTCCGATGCGCGAAACCATGGCCGCAATGTTTCTGCGATCCTGCGGTTTTGACGGATCCGAGCCAGTGCTGGACCCGATGTGCGGTTCGGGCACGTTTGTAATCGAAGCGGCAGAAATCGCCCTTGGTCTGCAGCCCGGTCGATCTCGGCGGTTCGCATTCGAGTATCTGGCAGGCTTTGATGCCGCTGCATTTGAAGCGCTGTGTCAAGGCGGGCCCACCACCGAGACATCTCTGATCTTTCGCGGCTCGGACCGCAATGCCGGCGCGGTTGAGGCTGCCAGTGCCAACGCGGCTCAGGCAGGGGTCTCAGATGTCACTCGGTTCGCCCACCGCACTGTCAGCGACATAAAGCCCATCGGCGATCAGCCCGGCCTTGTGATCGTAAACCCACCTTACGGTGCCCGCATAGGTGATGAGAAACGCCTGCGCGCGCTTCACGGCAGCCTGGGCAAAACCCTGATGTCCCGCTTTCAGGGCTGGCGCGTCGGGATCGTCACCAGCAACCCCTCTCTTGCTCGCGCTACACGCCTGCCCGAGTTGTCAGCCGGCCCCGTGGTCGATCATGGCGGCACCAAAGTGAAGCTCTACCAAACCGGTCCCCTGCCCTGAACATACGTCCTGCGCATGTCTCACAATGCCCCTTGCACATCCACCTCACCGCGTATAGACCCCGCGCCACGGTCGGAGTGTAGCTCAGCCTGGTAGAGCACTGTCTTCGGGAGGCAGGGGTCGGAGGTTCGAATCCTCTCACTCCGACCAATGGAACTGGATCGTTACCCTGCTATCTAGGTGATGCTGTCCTCACTTTGCCCGCAGTTTTGGTTCGCAGTAGGAGGCAAAACGATAGCCCGGTATTCAAGTTGTTCTTCGACCTTGATCAGCTACAGGTACGCGGAAACGCCTAAGTGCGACACAAGGTGAAACGCAGCCTGCCCAGCAAACCCTTTAAATGGCTCCGAACCTGAAAAGGTTCGGAGCTTTGCGATTGCCCCAAGCACTTCCAACTAATGCGTTTCTAAGAACTTCACGTCATTCAACCAGCCCGAAAATTAGACGTTCCGATTGAGCGGATCAATCAAACGCGTGTGAATAGCTTGAACATTCTGGCTAGATCGTGAAACTTCTCTCATGAGTGAATATTTTGATGAGATGTTCAACGGCGACGGATCGCTGAGAGGTCCGTATGAAGAAATCGGCCGTTGGTTCAACGCTGAAGACGCATCAAGATTGCGGGCTAAACAGCGCGAAGCCGAAGAAGTTTTCAGGCTGACAGGGATCACTTTTAACGTTTACGGCAAAGCCGAAGCTGAGGAACGGTTGATCCCATTTGATATCGTGCCACGGGTCATTTCCGCGCGGGAATGGCAACGGCTGGAACGCGGCATCGAACAGCGGGTCCGCGCGATCAACGCTTTTCTCCACGACATTTACCACCGTCAGGAAATTGTCCGGGCCGGGCGCGTACCGGCTGAGATGATTGCCGGAAACGAAGCGTTCCTCCCGCAGATGCTTGGCGTCTCACCACCCGGTCAGGTCTATACGCATATTGTTGGTGTCGATTTGGTGCGAACCGGTCCGGATGAGTTCTTCGTGCTGGAAGATAACGCGCGCACACCGTCCGGGGTGAGCTACATGCTCGAGAACCGGGAAACGATGCTGAAGATGTTTCCCGAACTCTTTAGCGCCACAAATGTTCGGAACGTTTCCGACTATCCACGTAGTCTCAGGCGGTCTTTGGCGGCCTGCGCTCCAACTTGCGCAGAGGGTGAACCCACTGTCGCGGTCCTGACACCCGGCATATATAACTCGGCCTATTACGAGCACGCGTTTCTCGCGGATCAGATGGCTGTCGAGTTGGTCGAAGGGCATGACCTGCGCGTTGTCGACGGGCGCGTCTGTATGCGCACTACGAAAGGCTACAAGCCTATCGATGTTCTCTATCGTAGGGTCGATGACGATTTCCTGGATCCGCTGAACTTCAACCCCGATAGCGCCTTGGGCGTGCCGGGTATTCTGGACGTTTATCGCGCAGGCGGTATCACAATCGCCAACGCGCCTGGAACAGGCATTGCCGATGATAAGGCGATCTATTCCTACATGCCCGAGATCGTAGAGTTCTACACAGGCGAAAAGCCTCTGCTTCAAAATGTTCCCACCTGGCGCTGCAGCGAGCCCCAGTCTCTGTCCTACGTGCTAGACAATCTGTCCGATTTGGTCGTGAAAGAAGTGCACGGGTCTGGCGGCTACGGAATGTTGATCGGTCCAACGGCCAGCAAAAAAGAGATTTCGGCTTTCCGTGACAAACTCAAATCGCGGCCAGCAAACTATATCGCCCAACCGACATTGTCGCTTTCGACGGTTCCGATTTTCGCACGCTCTGGGCTGGCGCCCAGACATGTCGATCTGCGACCGTTCGTCTTAGTGTCTCCCGAGGGGATCAAAATAACGCCTGGCGGTTTGACCCGCGTGGCGCTCAAGAAGGGATCGTTGGTCGTGAACTCAAGCCAGGGCGGCGGGACCAAAGACACCTGGGTTCTGGAGGACTGACCATGCTGGGAAAAACTGCCGGTGGGCTGTTCTGGATGGCTCGATATCTGGAGCGTGCTGAAAATACGGCCAGACTGCTTGAAACAGGGCAAAGGATGGCTTTGACCCGCACCAAGAACTCAGCCGAGGAATGGGGCTCGGTTCTGAAAACAGCCGGAGTTCTGGATGGGTACCATGCGAAATACGAAGACATCTCAAAAGACAATGCTGTGGATTGGATGCTACGCGATGCGGATAACCCATCTTCGATCAAGTCGGTGATTAAACAGGCACGGAACAATGCACGCCTCGTTCGAACTGCCCTGACACATGATGTCTGGAGTGCGGTAAACTCGACCTGGATGCAATTGGATGAGGCTATGAAGCGGCGCGTGAATGAAAGGGATTTGCCTGCGACGCTGGAACTTATTCGGCATCAGGCGGCCTTGGTCCGCGGGGCAATACTGGGGACTATGTTGCGCAACGACATGTTCGACTTCGTTCGCCTCGGAACGTTTGTCGAGCGCGCCGATAACACAGGGCGCATTCTGGATGTGAAGTATTACGTACTTCTGCCTACCGCCTTCTCGGTCGGTTCATCACTGGACAACATCCAATGGGAAAGCATCTTGCGCTCGGTAGGTGCTGGCGGCGGGTACCGAATGACCCATGGCGACAAAACACGGCCTTCTGATATAGCGCAGTTTCTGATCCTGGACCAACGTATGCCACGCAGCCTTCATTTTTGTTGCAGGAAACTGCAAGAGAACCTGTCCTATCTGAAGAAGGACTATGGCTTTGCCGGACCTTCGTGTGAGGCATCAAATGCTCTCTACGAAAAATACCTAGATCAGAAAATCTCCGATATCTTTGAGCTTGGCCTCCATGAGTACATTCAAGATTTTCTTAACGATCTCGTTGGCTTAAGCCGTCAGATCGAGATTGATTACCGGTTTTACGAGTAGCCAATGAAACTGCACATTCGACACGAGACACGATACGATTTTGACGCGCCAGTTCCCTTTGGTCTGCAACAGCTGAGGAAGACACCAAAGTCATTCCGAAATCAGAACATTGAAAGCTGGAACACCGAAATCACAGGCGGGCGCAAAGAACTGACATTTGAAGATTGCCACCGCAACACTGTGGAATTGATCAGCTTCGAAGCCAATACCCAAAGCATTTCGTTGATTTCCGAAGGCGTTGTCGAGGTGGAAGACACCCATGGCGTGCTGGGGCGTCACGAAGGATCCACACCATTATGGCTTTTCGAAAGAAGCACCCCGCAGACGACGCCAGGCAAAGGCGTTACCGACTTGATCAGAGCGTTGCCCGAAGGTGAACCGCTAGAACAGATGCATGCCCTGTCTGAAGGTATTCGAACTCGGGTCGCGTACGAGATTGGAAGCTCGCATCCGGGCTGGAGTGCGGAGGATGCCCTCGATGCTGGACGCGGTGTGTGTCAGGATCACACGCATATTTTCATTACCTGCGCGCGACAGATCGGTCTGCCAGCACGGTATGTATCAGGCTACCTGATGATGAACGAGACGGAACTGCAGGACGCGACCCACGCCTGGGCCGAAGTGTATCTGAACGGGCTGGGTTGGGTCGGGTTTGACGTTTCAAACGGAATATCCCCTGATGATCGTTACGTACGTGTCGCAACCGGTCTGGACTATGCACAAGCCGCACCGGTAATAGGGAACAGAATAGGGACAGCAGGCGAGCAATTGACAGTGCAATTGCAAGTCGCACAGCAGTAACGGAGAAATTGATGACCTATGCTGTGGGCATGCGGCTGAATCGCGGGCTGGTGTTCATGTCCGACACACGCACGAATGCAGGCGTCGACAATGTTTCCACCTTTAACAAGATGTTCAACTGGACAGTCGAAGGGGACCGGTCGATCACAATTCTGACGGCCGGAAACCTGGCGACCACTCAGGCGACCATAAGCCTGCTGGAAGAACGCACAAAAGCACCGGCAGATCGTTCACCGTCGATCCTGGAAGCACCGACAATGTTCCAAATCGCACAATTGGTGGCCGCCACGCTGAACGACGTTATCGAAGAGCACGCCCGATCCGGTCAGGAAGCCGACAGCGCCTTTCACGCGACACTCATCCTTGGAGGACAGATCAACGGCGGCCCGTCTCGCCTGTTTCTGATTTACCCTGAAGGTAACTTTATCGAGGCCGGAGAAGACACCCCATTCTTCCAGATCGGAGAGACAAAGTATGGTCGCCCAATTCTGGTACGCGCCTATGATCCAGAAATGAACTTTCCAGAAGCTGTTAAACTCTTGCTTGTGAGTTTCGACTCTACAATCAAGGCAAACCTATCAGTCGGGGCTCCGCTTGACCTGCTTCTCTACGATGAAGACAGTCTTGCAGGTGGTACACGATCCAGGTTCGAACCTGACGATCACTACTTTCGCACAATTTCCGAGGGATGGGGTGACGCGCTGAAATCGGCCTTATCCAAACTGCCGGAGTACGACTCGTAAGAAATCTGAACGATTGAATGTCTGATCCGCACAGTGAGCGATAAGGTTCAGTTTGATGATGTACGCGTTTAGGTTGCATCTTGTTCTGGTCCCAACAATCGAACTGGCCCAATCAGATGAGGCGGCCCGCTAAGGCCGCCTAACAATTGCTACTTTAGCTTAAGCCCAATTTATGCCCGGATGAGGTCCGAACAAGGTTCTGAATCCAGATGTTGAAAGCCGCTTGATCAATTCGAGGCAACCCGATTGTGGGGCGTGATGTTGTGCAACAGAGCAAGAAACATCTTGGTTCAGGATTACCTTTTTCTCGCATCCTCGGCGCGCCAAAGAAGCAGCGCCACCAAAGTTTCCGTGGTTATCGCCAGCCACACCCCAGGACCAATCTCACCTCGTGCGAACTCGATAGCACCAAGAATAGCCAGACCAATCAGCAGGAATACAATCGCCAACACGATGCTTCGTCGTGTCGGGCTTGGTGGATGTGTTGCGATTGCCAGCATCAGGAAGGCTAAACCTCCAAACATGATGCCAGCGCGCCGAGCGATCACCGCTGACCCTTGTGAAGCGCCAAGTTCAAACAGTTCAAGGACAACACCTGGTGCAAAGATGAGTGCCAAACTCAGCGCTGTGAATAAGCCCCCGCAAATCTTGCATTGATGCGTGAACGAAAGCGCCTGGATCATTTAGGTCAAACCTTGATAGGCCGCGTAGAATAGCCATCCTATCGTCAGGAAGAACACCCACGACAGATGGCGCCCCCGCCCGGCGATAAGGGCGATCAAACCAATCAGCACAAATAACCCAGCGCCACCCAGCAGGAAGGCGGGAATAAACAGCTCGGGCCTTGTCTCAAACAAAACCAACAAAACGGCAAGTGCGAGCCAAAACAGCGACAAGGCATGCCACCCAAACTGCAATGTTAGAACGGTGTTTCGGCGGCTGCCCAAGATGATTGGCAGATCACTGCGGCGGCAGATTGGGTTGATCAAGCTGACCCCACCCAGCACCAAGTGCATGAGCGAAACACCAACAAGAAGTACGGCTGCGATAACAAGCATCTAAAGCCTCGGGTCATAGAAACAGAATCAGCGCGCACATGGCCCCCAAAGTCAGGATCAGAGGGCTATAGTAGCGGCGGTTGTTGGTGCGAAATGGCTCATAAATGCTGGCGAGTGCGAGATCTGTATACCCAAGAGCTCCGCGCAGTAGAAAAACGATGGTTTCCAAGACCAGCAGCCAGAAAGTGATCGGGGCAGGAAAGGGCGAAGGTAGCACTTCGGTTTGCGCTAAAGGCAAGAGCCCAGCCGCCGCGATAGCAGCGGCTGCCAGGATAGTGATGTCAAATTTTGCACCCTGACTGATCTTCGGATCCAATGCTGGACCACCTACCGCGCGCGCGAGCTGATCCTCGGTTGCGAAGGGCCATGGCTTACCGAAAGCCCAAACCAAGTGTAAACCCGCGATCGGAAAAAGGATTCCCGCAACGGCAAGAGCCAATACTGTCATAGCATCATGCTCCCGCAGCTACATTCAGCCTGCGTTTTGCCCGTAATCTTGATTTGTCGCTGGATTTCAGGTGCCACACGCCAAGGGTAGCGCACAGGCACGCTACAGCTGCGACGAAAGGGAATGAAATGTGGCATCCGATCAGACCTCAAGCCTTGTGTATACATTCGCTGCGGGCTTTGGCTCGGACGTTCGCCAGAAACGTGCGCTTGCCTCTTTTGAAACCCATTGCTGAAAGACAGAGATTCCTCCATCGGTTTGCTGAAGAACGTCCACCTTCATACAACCCGGTGCCTGACGAAGTTTGCCGACAAGATCTGCGGCTTGTAGCGCAGTACGAACCTGTACGATTTGCAAAACTGGCACAGCCAAGACGCTTGTGGCGGGGCCCGGCCATGCGGCAAGCTGATTTGCCAGACACAAAGCCGGAACCGCGGCAATCACAGAACGCCGTGTCAAAGAAACAGTTTCCGCCATCACATCACCATACGGTCGTAGTAAGTGACCTTAGGCGGGCCTTCCATGAACCCCAGCAAGGCGGCCATCACACCGCGTTCTTCGATGAATGCGATATATGCCTGATGATGATCCCGGCTCATCCACTCTTCGTGAATTAGGAAAGCGCGCGAGGCGGGATCGTAGTAAAGTGTAACGCTTAGCGCGCCATCAAAGCCGCGCACATTCGGCAAGTTTTCCGCAAGGAATGAAGACAGTAAGTCAAACTCACCTTCTTTCATTGTCATTTCTAGTGTGACCCAGGTTGTCATAGTTGATCTCCTTCAATGATGCGGAGATGCTGACACCAAACCCAGTAGCCGCGATAGAAAACGCGCCAAGGAAATCGGGATTACAGGTCAATTTCGACGACTAGATCACGCGATATGCAGTCGATGCTGCTTGGGTGTTTCGTGAAACAGGCCTTTATACGCTTTGATAAAATGCGAGGTATCCGAAAACCCCGCCTGCAGAGCGATATCTGCTATCGTATCCCGGCTGTTGACGACTTTGTAACGGGCATGCTCAAGCCGTGCACGTCTAAGCCAGACACTTGGAGTTTCACCAAACTCACGCTTGAAATCCCGCTGAAAGGTCGAAACCGAACGTCCCGACAAAGTCGCGTAGTCTGCAATCGACAAATCGGTCAACGCATGCGCGCGCATGATCTGCTTAATATTGCGGCGGGCACGATTGGCATTCTCATGTACCAGAAAGCTATAAAGCTGCCCATCATCATGCAAATGTAGCAGCAAAAGTAGCTCCAGAAGCTTTGCCTTTACAAGCGCGGGTGGGACAGTCAGATCATCATATACTTTTGGTAACGCATCCACATATCCCTGCAGCGAAGGCGAACCTGCAAATAGTGCTGTCTTGCTTTTGGGCGCGGGTGTCAGACCTTTGGACGTTGCCGCGAGATAGTCGGCAATCACCGCGTCGCTAAAGAAAAATAGATAAGCTTCCAACGGGCCATGCGCATCTGAGAAGTCTGAAATCATATGATGATGCCTGGGAACCAATAGTGTGTCTCCAGGTTTGACCGTCGTCTCCTCGCCATCCGGGTCAAAGAACGTCTCTTGCCCCTTTAGCACATAGGCAAGGCAGGGTGCGTTCGAAAAAAATTCTGTACCGAAGGCATTTTGGTGCAGAAGCTTGTGAAAGATTCCAGCCCGACCGCTTGCCATAACGGTCTGCGCGCCTGCGAATTGATACAAGCCTTCGGGGATAAGAAGGACATCACTGTTTGATGTCGCGATCGAATTCAGTTGAGCCATTAAGAAGTGCCTCTGCGCGCGGGTGAGCGTAACCTTCGCTGTGTTTTGAGGCAACGGAACACGCGGCGACAGATGGGCGCAGGTGAAAAAGTGAGGAAGCGGCCGGAGGCGCTCAACCGACCACAGCTTTCTTGCCGGATTACATCACGCGTCTCGACCTTGCCTGAGAAACACCGAAAGTCAGAGGCATGCGCACCCTTCCTGCGTATGAAAGCAGCAAACCATCCATCAGTTGAACCAAATGCTGTGCACGGGGCGTTGAAAAACCCCGTGCACTGTTTTCAACCACCAGCGATCTTATGCTGGCCGATGGTAGGGGTATTGTTTCAAAGCGCCTTTCTGAAGATCACTTTGTCGTCCCCTTCAGCCCAGAAATCGCGTATCCGCGCCTCCTTCTCGTAGCCATTTTTTGCGTAGAACCTGCGCGTGGCTGCGAAGTCATCGGTTCCCGAGGTTTCGACGATCAGCATACGTTGTTCCATTTTGATCAAATGCTGCTCCGCGGCTTTGACCAGATGGGTGCCCAACTGATGACCCTGATGCTGCGGATGCACCGCTAAGGCAAGCATGTTCCATGTACCGTCCGCAAGTTCTTCGGGGACGGTATAGCATAGACCAACAGCCTTGCCATTCAGGTGACAGGTCAACCAGAAAGCGCTGGTTTGTTGTGCTAGAAAAGGGGCCAGCATGTCGGGCAGCAGTTCAGCTGGGAACAGCTCTGTCGCGTCCAACACCTGTTGAAGCGCCGGGATCTCTTCGTCTTGTGTTTCTTTGATGACTACATTTTCCATTGTGTGTTTGTCCTATCGATTATCATGGTCAGAACACAGGCCACTGGCAGCGTCTCGATGTGCTGCGGTGTCTGTTTCCGGATCTGTTGAGTGATTGTCTTTCGCCTATCCCTGCAGGGTGAATTGCCGTCCGGCATATTCCCAGACTGGATCGCTCCACTTAAGGTCCGAACAGGCAAAACACGCTGCGGGTGCTTTGAGGTTCTCAACAAAGTCTCTCTTGAGCTTATGGCAAAACAAAAGGCTTCCAGCATCGCGCCTGGAAGTCCTTTGGTTCAAATTGGCCCAACCCAGTGGACCTTAGCGGCGGACCGCAATCGTAGACATAAAATCTCCATCACCCGTCGATGCTTGCGGGTGTAGCTCTCAACTAGCGTCGTAAACCCAGTCAGGCAAGTAGATATGCGTAAATGGTCAGAAACTGTTCACGCCTACCAGTCAATGTTCTTTCGATCCCGAAAGAACCCACCTGTCGGACCAGCTTCAGGTAGTGTGGCAAGCCAAATTGCCGTGTCTGCGCCGTCCTCGGGGGATCGGTTTGCACCGGCTCCACCCATTCGCGTCCGCACCCAGCCAGGACACATGGCGTTGACCTTGACCGTCTCAGGCAAGGTTCTGGCACTTGCCAGTGTGATGGCATTCAATGCTGCTTTGGCCACCCCATAAGCAGCGGGCCCGGCCAAGCCTTCAGAAAACGCGCCCCAACCTGATGAGACATTTACAACCCGGCCATACCCGCTTGCCACCATATGCGGGGTCAAGTGATGCATCAGCAGGTACGGCCCATGAACCATTGCCGCCATCGACATGTCAAAATCGGTAGGATCGTTCAAAAGATTGCCAGACCCGAGGATACCAGCGTTGTTCACAAGCACATCTACTGGGCCGGCCTGCTCGACCGCGGCGGCAATACTCGCTGGGTTTGCCACATCAAGCAGAAGAGCCGTCGCGCCGACCTGTTGTGCTGCGGCCTGACCAGCATTCAGATCCCGGCATCCAATCAGCACCTCCATCCCCTTGGCTTTCAGACCTTTTGCGATCGCAAGACCAATCCCGCGATTGGCCCCGGTAACAAGTGCACGCTTCATCCCAACCTCCTGCATGACATCGTTTAAGTGCGTGTTATATTTCGGACGTCCAAAAGGTCACTCACGAGATCTGAAACCAACTTAGGCAAAGATCAGTTCTGATTGCTGGCAACGCGTTCCGCCGCAAGTGCAGGCAGGTTCTCATTTCCCAGTTGTGCACGCAGATTCGCGCGCATGAATGTGATTTTCCAGCCAACTTCGGTTTTTACCAACTCATGCTGGTAGTCACCGATAAAAACCCATGTATCCTCGCCATCATTTTCCAGAATGTGCGTGGCATAGATATTGGCCGTTGTTGTTGCAGTATCACCATCGATTTCCACAGATTCCGTGCCCATCAGGTGATGTGTACGATCATATCCCGGCAAGACCGTCTGCCACGCGCCCACAATCTCGGATGGCAGCAACTTGGGCAACTCGGCGGAGGTGCCCGCCGAGGCGTTGGCATAGGAGGTATAGTCGAGAACTGCACCCTCGGGATGAAATTGTGCTGCGACCTGATCCCAATCGCCCTGATCGGCATAGTAACCTACGTTGTTGATGGCATTCAGGACCTGCTGTTCGTCCGTCAGGTCTGCAAAAGCAGCCGAAGTAAGCGTCATAGCGGCGAATGCGGCAACGATTGATTTCAACATAAGTCTCCTCCTGAGTTTAAGCTGCGGCCCGGCGTTTTGCCTCGGCGGCAAGGTCCGGGTTTCCCGACGCGTATTTGAAATTGAAGCGCATGGATGACAGCCGCCAGCTTTCCTGTGCGCGGATCAGATCAAACGCGTAGGTTCCAACGATGAACTGCAGATCGCCACCCGGATGGTCGGCGATGTAATGCGTCGCCATACCATGACACTGAACCTCAGCATGGTGCCCATTCTGCTCAATAATCAGATTCCCAATCTGATGATGAACGTGATCGAAGAAAGGCAGCAGCTCTGCCCAGGCCACTGTCAGCGCTTCTGGTGCTACGTCCGATGCCGGTCCTCCGCCATAAGTCGAATAGTCGACATGAAATGGATCGGTCATCAGCTCTTGCACTGCGGTCCAATCACAACAGTCGACCGCAGCAAAGAACCACGAAACGGTATTGGCAATATCCGTCATCATTGCTCTACCCTTCATGCTTTGAAGAAATTTGCCACGGCATCTGCCGAAGCGTTGACCACATCAGCGCGGTCGTAGAAGTCGAACTGGGTGACGTCCTCGGCCAACCAAAGCTTCTCTAACGGTGCCTTCGTGCGTGCCTCATAGGTTGCGGCACCGGCAGGCAGTGCGATTGAAGGCGAGCCAACCATGAGGATCGGCTTGGTCAATCGATCTGCCGAGGTCTGAGCATCATAAGTCAGCCAAGGTTTCCAGCTGAGGGCAGAAAACTTGTTGTCGTAAGCGGGGATCAGGCCACGATCTTCTTCGGTATAGTATGGCGCCTGATACATCACTGCGGTCTCATCGGTCGAGCTGGCACCCAACAAATTGGTGTCGGCTGCATCCGCCGCCTCACTGGCAGAAATCAGCGCCATGGCCGCATCTGCGCCACCATAGATACCCTCGGCCATTTTGGGATCGTGCAGCCAAGGCGCGACCAGAGCGAGTTTCGAAAGCCGAGTATCGTCGGCGACCGCCTCGGCCATGTAGCCAGACGACGCACAAATTCCTAAGCCCGAAACGCTGCCGATGTCATCCCGACTGGCCATGAACGTGACCGCGGCTTTGATATCGGCTGTCTTTACCACCGGATCTTCGACATAGCGCGGCGCGCCTTCGCTTTCGCCCCAACCGGTAAAGTCGAACGCCAGCGCCGCGACGCCGCGTGCTGCCAATTCACGGGCATAGGTGCCCGGCATCTGTTCCTTCACCGTGGTCCAGGCCCCCGTAACGATCGCCCCGGGTAGCGCGCCCGCCTTTTCAGCGGGTTGGTACAAAGTGCCTCTAAGCGTCGCACCATTGCTGTCAAAGCTGACTGCTTGGGATGTCACGCCTTTTCGATCAGGTTGGTTTTGCAGGTTGATCGTCGCCATCGGGTCTCTCCATCAAGGCCGTTGTTGATGAGAGATGTAACTGTTCACATGAACTGTGATAATATAGCTATCAACCACCACTATAGTGTATGAAATCGAATAATGAGACTGCCTCTTCCGACCTTGGAAATCTTTGATGCCATCGCCCGCGAAGGCTCGTTCAAGGGCGCCGCTAACCGGCTTGGGCTGCAACCTTCGACGGTCAGCCATCAGCTCAAAACGCTCGAGGCGCAACTGGGTACAGCGCTGATAATCCGCACCACGCGGTCGCTAAGTCTGACAGAAGCTGGCCGAGCCTTGCTGCGCGGCGCTGGCCCGGCGTTTGATCAATTGGCGGACGCGGTCGAGACGGCCCGCTCTGTCGGTCATGCCCCGCGCGGTGCGTTGCGCCTGGCGATGACCGATTTCGTCTACGAGCTCTATGTCAGCCATGCGCTGGAAAGCTTTCGAAGCACCTATCCTGACATCGAAATCGAGATGGCGTTTACCGACGCTCTGACCGATCTGTTGTCAGAAGAACTGCATGCGGGTTTCCGTTTAGGAGACCGCATCGCCCCCGACATGGTCGCGGTCCGGCTCAGCCAGTCTGAACCGCTCGCCGTTTTGGCCAGTCCGACATATCTAGAGCGATGCGGAATTCCAAATACACCAGCCGAACTGCTCAAACATGATTGTATTCGCTATCGTTTTCCCACCTCGCGTCAAATCGCACCCTGGACATTCATTGACCAATCTCAGGACTACACAGTCGAGGTCACAGGGCCGTTGATCGTCAATACACTACCAGCAGTCGTTGATCTGGCGCTGAAGGGTCATGGGCTGATATTCACCTTCAGGGATTATTGTGCAGATCAGATCAAACAAGGGACATTGGTGCCCGTGTTGCAGGATCACTTGGGCAATACGCCCGGCACCTACATTTATTTCCCCCGAGAATACCGCAACATGGTTCCGCTACGATTGTTCATCGATCACCTGAAATCTTCGGTTCTGGACCGGCCATAGATCAGCCCGATAGCGCCTGCGGTAACACGAAAGGAATATCTGTTGGCGGCAGAGTGTTGATGGGTAGATCGATGCCATAGACCTGCTTCATGGTTTCAGTGTTCAGAACCTCAGACACTGTGCCCGACATCCACATGTGACCTTCGGACAAGATATAAACCAGATCGGCAAACAGCGCCGTCAGGTTAAGATCGTGCATTACAACAACAACGCCGCCGCCTTTGGCCGCGAAGTCGCGCGCGATACCCAGGACGGTGAACTGATGCGCGATGTCCAGGCTGGCGACAGGTTCGTCTAACAGCAACCAACGGGGTTGGTCCTGATCCGTTGCCTCCCAAACCTGGGTCAACACGCGGGCCAGTTGGACACGCTGCTGCTCTCCGCCCGACAGGTTCTGATAGGATCGGTTTTCAAACCCGGCAAGATCGACATGCGCCAAGGCCTGCGATGGCAAATCCTCTTCCGTAGCGGCCAAGCCATTGGACAGTCCTAGCCGTACAATTTCGTGTACGGTAAAAGGGAAGGCCACCGTCGTTTGCTGCGGCAACACACCCCGCATCGCCGCCAATTCCCAAGGGCGTAGCTCTGCAATGTCGTGGCCATTCAGTAAAACGGTCCCCGTGCCCACCAGCTCGCCGCTCAGTGTCTTCAGCAGGGTTGATTTGCCCGACCCATTCGGACCGATGATTGCCGTGACCTGCCCGGGTTGGGCTGTAAATTCCACGCCGTGCAGAACCTCTTTGCGTCCCAGACAGACACGAATGTTCTTCGCCTTCATCATGGTTTACATCCCCATCTGCCCGTGGCGTCGCAACAAAATCCAGAAAAAGACCGGCGCGCCCAGTATCGCCGTGACGATTCCGATGGGCAGCTCTGCCGGGGCGACGATAACCCGACTGATCATGTCGGCACATAGCAGCAGCGTTGCCCCCAACAGAGCCGAGTTCATCAATAGCCGGTGGTGATCAGGTCCGGTGCTGAGCCGCAACAGATGCGGCACAACAATACCGATAAACCCAATACCGCCTGACACAGCAACCGCAGCCCCAGTGGCCCCCGCAACCGTAAGAACAGCGATGTTTTTGCAGCGCTGCACCGGGATGCCCATGTGATGGGCAATCGCCTCACCCATCGCCAGACCATTCAACGCCCGCGCCAAGAACTGTGTGCAAATGATGGATGCCAGAATGATCGGGGCTGCCGTTGCAACCTTGGCCCAGGTCGCCCCGGCAAGCGACCCCATACCCCAGAAAGTCAGGTCCCTAAGTTGCTGGTCGTCGGCCAGATAAACCATGACGCCTGTCACTGCTCCGAACAATGCAGCAAGCGCGATCCCTGCCAGCAGCATTGTGGCGACCGAAGTCTGCCCCTGCCGGGTTGAGACATGATAAAGGATCAGGACAGATGCCCAACCACCCAGGAACGCGGCAAGTGCGATCAGCCCGTCCCCGACCCAGGCCAGCAATGTGACAGGAAGCAAGCCGCCAAAGACAATGGCCGTGATCGCACCCAGCCCAGCCCCAGCGCTGACACCTACTATACCAGGGTCCGCCAGCGGGTTGCGGAACAATCCCTGCATCACCACCCCGGAGACAGCTAGGGCCGCTCCGACCAAGACGCCCATTGCGAGGCGTGGCAGGCGCACATCCCACAGGACGACCCTGTTGAGATCGGATAGGGGACGCCCCTGGATCAAGTCCGAAACGGCCGTGATCAAAGAGGCTTGGGATGCGCCGACAGAAACACTGATCGCACTGGTCGCGATCAGCACCGCTATCAGACCCAGGGTGATACGTCTGGCGCGAACATGGCGATCCTGAAACTCGGCACGCGCTGGCGCGCCATCCAGAGCCAAGGTCATGATCCGTTCACATCCCGCAACGCAGCTGAAAGATCTGCAATTGCCTCGGCGGTGCGCGGACCAAAGCCCAACAGATACGCGCCCGGCATCCGGATCAAAGAGGTGGATCGACCTGCCGGTGTCAACTGGATCGCAGGCAGGGAAAACAGGTCTTCGTCCGAAACCGCATGATTTCCCTGACGCTCCATCATCAGGATCACATCCGGGGCGGTGACGGCAAGCGCCTCGGGCGTGATGGGTTTGAACCCCTCAACCGCGGCGGCGGCATTGATACCACCGGCCATCCTTATAATGCTGTCCGCCTGCGTGCCTGCACCGCCGACAGTTATGTCTCCGTCGCGTGCGTTCAATATGAACAGGACACGTTGCCGATCCTGCCCGGCCAGGTTCTGCGCATTGTTTTTCGCCAATGCCATCTGCTTAGACGCTTGGGCGGCCAGCGCCTCGGCCTCGGCCTCAACCCCCAAAGCGGCGCCAATGGTCAGGATTTTCTCGACAACCCCATCGAGCGAAAAGGTGTCGGCTACCGTGACATAATCCACCCCTGCCTCTTGCAAGACTTTGATCGCATCCGGCGGGCCGGACCCCTCGAGCGCCAAGATCAGATCGGGCTCAACCGACAGCACGCCTTCGGGCGACAAAGCGCGGCGATAGCCCACGTCCGGCAATTCAAGCGCGGCTTTCGGATAAGTCGAAGTTCGATCACGGCCGACAAGCCTGTCTTGCTGGCCCAGCGCATAGATGATTTCCGTGACCGAGCTACCGATGGCAATCACGCGCCGGTCATCTGCCAGCGTGGTACCGGCAGACAGGATCAGCGCCGCGATAGAAGAGATGAGGGCTCTCATTTCTTGACCTCTTGTTCCGACAAAGTAGGCAGCCCATCAACCAAAGCGTTCCAGGCCGGGCGGTGATCGCTTTCACCCGAGCGACGCCCGAAGATCTGAAAGATCAGCGCGCCTTCGGCATCGAACACCTCGACCGATACGGCCGGGCCACGCTGCGTGGGCTTGTTCACGGCCCAAACCTCAGCAATGTGGTCGGTGCGCAGGTGTAGGTTGAAATGCGGATCAAGCACGTTGAACCACGGACCCATCTGTTTCAGCGTTTCGACCGGACCGCCGTGAATTTCGATACATCCCCGGTTGCCGACAAAAACCATCACCTCAAGACCCTGATCGCGCACCTGCTCGAACATCCCGGCAACGATATCGGTCTGCAGTGGCCGCGTCAGAGGTGCGCCTGCGATCTGATAAGCCCCCAGCCGGTTCATTTTGAGCTTTGAGGTCAGGCGCATGAACTGATGCGTATCCGTCATCTTGACCCATTCGCTGCGCAGGATATCAGCTTTCTCGGGGTTGGCCTTGGGTGCTTCGGTCGCTTTGCGCGGCTCAACCGATAGGGTCTGCGATTGATCCTCTGACGCCAGCGCCCGCGTCAAATGGGCCCAGTGACCCAAATCCGATCCTTCAAGCAGAAAAATCTTGTGCACGGCATCGCCCGCCGCATCAAACACCTGGATCGAGCGACGCGTTCCCGTGTCGGTCTCACGCTCAACCGCAAAGGCATGTTTCCAGTGGCTGGGGAACATCCGCAAATCAATTGCTTCGGTTAGAACCATCGCAGCATGAGAACCCGAATGGTAGTTGTCGTATTGACCAACTTTTTCGATGACACAGGACGGATTACGCGTTAGCGCCATGACCTCGCCCAATCCGTTCAACTGACCAAACAAATCATCCAGATTGGCCGATATCCGGGTCGCCCCCTGCCCCACAAAAGCTGCAACCAGCTGTCCTTCGGTCAAGCCGAGCGATTCCGCCAAGTCCCGATCCCGCTTGCCCGCCTTGTTGACATAGGCCTCGCGGATATCCTGAGGGGCCATAAGCACCTGTTCCATAGTCGGTTTCCCATCTTTTGGTGGTTTTGAAGATGCTGGCCCGGTCACTGACGCCGTCAGTGACCCGCTGGCAGAGACTGCATAAACAGTCACGAAATTTGTTGACTGTTTTAGTAAGCTTTATTAACGAGCACAAGTCATCGCCGAATGACGATTCTGAAAGACACCAAAAAAGACTGACTAAAGCCAGCGGCTTGCAAGCATTTCCAGTCCTTACACATGCATAGGGGGACAGATATGCGTGCACAAATCCATATGGCAGGCCTACTGGGCACTGCCTCTTGCCTCAGTTTGATGACAGCCGCCGCTTGGGCGCAGGAACAGGATGACGGTTTCCTGGGCACGCTGGAGCTGGGCGAAAGCAAACGGGAAATCCAGACCGACACGGCAGTGCCGATCACCAATATCGATCAGGAAGAGATCAATGACCGTCAGGCCAACACCGTCGCCGAACTGATTGATACCGTACCTGGCGTGACACTGGTGAACGGCTCGACCCCGCAAGGGTCTGGTATCAATATCCGAGGCTTTGGGGCCAACGGGACTTTCGGCACAGATCAGAAAGTTCTGATCCTTGTCGACGGCGCCACCACCGGCGCGGAAGAGCTGTATCGGATCGGCAACCAGTTGTTCACTGATCCGCAGCTTTACAAAAGCGTATCCGTGATCCGCGGTACCGTTGGATCGTTCGAGTTCGGCTCGGGCGTTGTCGGCGGTGTGGTTCAGCTGGAAACTAAGGATGCATCCGACTTCACAGGCGGCGTTCCCGGCGTCAAACTGCGCCAACTGCTCGAAGCGTCTACGAGCGGAAATGGTTTTGTCTCGTCCTCGATCCTGGCCTGGCAACCAAATGAACAAACCGAGTTCCTGTTGAGCTACACCTATCGGGATCAGGACGATCAGGAAGATGGTAACGGCGATACCATCGGCAATAGTGAATTCACGCTTCCGTCCTATCTGATCAAAGGTAAGTACAGTTTTGGCGACAATCTGGAACACTCGATCACCGCGTCCTGGAACAACTCGACCTCGGACGAGAAAGACGTGCCTTACGACTCGTTCAGCGTCACGGCAGACGCCTTTGGCAATGTGGATCGACGGATTGAAAACCGGGTTGCCATACTGCGGTATCAATATCAACCGGCTGGAAATGATCTGGTCGATCTGGATGTGAACCTTAGCTATTCCGACCAGAGGATCGACAACACCTACATCGCGGGTTCATCCCCTCTGGAAGGGTCTCCGTTTTTCCCATCGCTTCTGGACCTTGCCGAGGCCGAACAGCGGTACGAGACGACGAAACTCACAATCAAGAACACGGCCTATTTCCAAACCGGTATCGCGTCACATGATCTGCGCGCCGGGATCGAGTTCATTGATCGCGATCGCTTGGATGGCGGTGATGCTGCCCCCGGCGGGACAGATCGTCGTTTCGCACTGTTTGCGGTTGATGACATCGGGATCGGCGACAGCCTGACCCTCACCCCGGCCATACGCTACGAGAAACAAGATATCTCTGGCGACTCAGATGCGACACCACCGCTGAACGCAAGCTATGACAACGATGCACTGATGGGTGGCCTGTCTGCGCGCTACGAGTTCAGCAATGGCTTCGCGATTTTTGGCAGCGGGGCTTACACGGAAAACCTGCCCATTATTGACGATCTCGGCACCGTGGCCTTGATGAATCAGTCCGAAAAGGCGCGGACATGGGAAGCGGGCTTTTCTTATAATGCGGGTGATGTATTTGCCACGGGCGATGTCGTGCGCGCCAAGGTAAATGCCTATGAGACGACCTTGTGGGACATCACATCCTACCGCGACGTGGACAATGTCAAAGCTCGCGGCGTGGAAGTTGAGGCCTCATACGCAAATGCCGGTGGTTTCTACATGGATTTCAATACCAACATCGTCCACGCAACCGAGTCGGATGCCGGTGTCGAAACCCGGTGGAGGAACGAACCTGCCGACACGGCTCGTCTGACTGTCGGCCAGCGCTTTGGTGAAACGCTGGATGTCAGCTGGGAAATCCTTGGATCCCGTGCCGGGTTCGATTCGTCAGGCGATCCTTTGGGTGGGTTCGGCGTGAACACGCTCCGCGCCAGCTACTTCCCGCAAGAAGGGGCTTTCAAAGGCTTTGAATTCTATGCCGGGATCGAAAACATCCTGGACAAAGATTATCAGGGCAGCCTTTCGTCGCGCCGCGCACCCGGCCGGAACTTCAAGTTCACCGTCGCCAAAACCTTCTGATCTGACAAACGAAAGGACCATCATGAAAATGGCATCATATAGAAATGCTCGGCTGGTCCTGCTGACCCTGCTCCCAATTCTGGGGGCAGGGTTTGCCAGTGCTGAAGAGCCGGAAAAGCCCAAGGGCATCTCGATCGAGCTCAGCTCGGCCGAAGACAAGGACCAAAGCTGCATGGTCAGCTTTCTGGTCGAAAACTCCTACGACATAGATATCGACGGCGCGGTCTATGAGACTGTGCTGTTCGGTGCTGACGGCAAAGTTGCCTTGCTGACCCTGTTGGATTTCCAAGACCTGCCCGCCGGTCGCCCGCGCGTGCGTCAGTTTCAGTTTGCCGAAATGGCCTGCAACCAGATCAGCCGCATTCTGATCAACGGGGCGCAGGACTGCACCCATCAGGGAGATATGCCAGACGCCTGTATGTCGGGCCTGATGCTAAAAAGCCGCCTCGAAACCGAGATGATTGGATAGGCAAATGGATGCGATCTTGCAGAACCTGAAAGGTATTCTGGCACTCGGCGGACCCGTTGTTGCGATCTTGATCGTCACATCAATCGCGACGCTGTCGTTGATCCTCTACAAGCTATGGCAATATCGGGCAGCCGGGGTGGGCCGACATATCGAACTGTCCCGCGCCATTCTGGCCTGGGATCGTCAGGATCGTGCCAACGCGATGGCGCATCTGAATAAAAGCCGCAGCTATCTGGCCCCGGTGATTGCCATGTCTCTCGGCGGCGATGGAACCGCCTTGTCGGATCGCGTCGATGCCGAGTCTGAGGCGCGGTTTGCCCAGCTTGAACGGGGCTTAAACGTGCTAGACATGGTCGCGCAACTTGCGCCACTTCTGGGCCTGTTCGGCACCGTCCTGGGCATGATCGAGGCGTTCCAAACCTTGCAAGGTGCGGGTAATGCAGTTGACCCTGCGCTTCTGGCCGGTGGTATCTGGGTGGCCCTGCTGACCACCGCCGCAGGGCTTGCAGTCGCCATGCCAACCTCGCTTGTGCTCACCTGGTTCGAAGCGCGGATGACCCGTGAACGCATCTTTGCCAATCAGGCGTTGCGCACGGTCTTTGCCCCTGGCCATGCAGCCCAGGAACATACCGGCACCCTGCCTGAGGTCACCGCAGCGCATGTCGCTTGAGACCCGCCGAAAACGGCGCAGACGCCTGTCGATGACATCCCTGATTGATGTCATTTTCCTGCTGTTGTTGTTCTTCATGCTCACCTCAACCTTCTCGAAATTCGGAGAGATTGAGTTCGCCACCACCTCGCCTGGCGGGTCAGCTTCAGACGCGCCCATGCGATTTGTGAAACTTGAAAGGGATCGCATTCTGGTCGATGGGTCCGAGGTTCAGCTTGGTGCAGTTGCCGCCTTATTCGACGGCGAGGCCGAGCAATTGGCGCTGATCAGCCTGAGTCAGGATGCAACGGCGCAGCAGTTGATCGACCTTCTGACAGCGCTGCGCCCCGTTGCACAGCTACGCACGCAGGTCATCGGATGATGCAGCTGAAACCCAAAGCCAGGCAGATGCGAGAGCCTACGATTGCCCTGATCAACGTCGTCTTTCTGATGCTGGTTTTCTTCATGATCGCGGGAACGCTCGCCCCGCCGCTGAACGGTTCGGTTCAATTGGTTGAAACGCAGGAACTTGAGGGGCGAGAACCGTCGGATGCTCTGGTCATTCGCGCAGATGGGGTGCTTGAATATCGCGGGGCCGAGCTAACAGATGCCGAGGCCTATGTTGAACGCGCCTCAATCGACTTTCCGCTCGATGACGTCCGCCTTGTGCCCGACAGATCGGTCCCTGCAATCCGCTTGAAAGAGGTCAGCGATGCCCTGCACACCTTGGGAGCCACGAAAATCTATGTCGTGACAAAGCGAGGTTTGCCATGATCCCCAGATCCCGCGCCATTGCCGCGCTCGCAATCCTGTTGGCCGCCGCGACGCATAGCCTTGCGCTGCATGAGTTTCGCACGGACGAGCCCGTTTTGGTAGAAGGCGGTGGATCTGTTGAAACAGCCGCGCTTGGATCCTCCTTCAAGGATTTCGTCGCCGGAACCGCCCCCTCGACATCGGCTGAGACGCAGCAACAACCGGTCGGGCCAAACCAGCAAGCTCAAAAAGCAGTGCCTGAGACGAAATCTTTAAAAAGCACAGCACCATCCGTCACAGAGGCAGTTCCAGCTACACCGCGCGTAACAACTGCACAAACCTCACTCTCTCTCGAGAAACCTGTGGCCCAGAAGCCCATCGCCGAACCAGCGACGGCCGCGAAGACGCCGCCCGTCCAAAAGCCCGAACCCGAGAAAACAAAAACCGCCGAAACTCCAGCGAAGGCTGGAAACGCCGCGCAAGACCGGAAGAAGGGAGCGGCAACGGGCAAGACGGCAAAGGGTGCAGCTACGGCGCAAAGCGCAACGCGAACCGCCTCGACCCAGGGCAATGCAGAGGCCAGCAACTACGCCGGTCAGGTAAAGCGCAGAATCCTCCGGGCGCGACGCAAAAGCGTGAACATCAAAGGATCGGTCCTGATCACGTTCCACATTGCAGACAACGGTACGCTTCAATCCGCGCAGGTTTCGCGCAGTTCGGGGTCAAAAAAGCTCGATCAGGTCGCATTAGCCCAAATCCGTGCTGCGGCCCCGTTCCCAGTCCCGCCACCTTCGGCACGACGCCAATACACCTTGGAGATCAAGGGAAAATAGCGCGGCAAGGTGTCCGAAAGCCCCATCACTTTTCCAACGGCTTGATATTGAAGCTTGGCATGCGCCCACCAAAAAGTGTTCAATCGGGGCAGCAAGGGGATCGGCATGCACAAACCGGAGCGTTTCGAAAAGTTTTATTTCGCCAAGGTGGGCATGGGTGAGGCCTGTGGCTGCGCCGAGCGTGTTATCGACGTCTATGAGTTCAATCGCAAAGGTGGAACCCAGTCGAAGCAAGCCCTGAAGAAAGACAAGCGCAAACGTCGGTCATTTCGATCATGGGCAATGAAATACGGGTTGCTCAGCCGGAAGCCTCGGGCTTAAACCTACACCAGAAAAGTCAGGCGCAAACCCAACCGGAGCCCCGTCGATTGGGACCGGATCACCCCGCGCATCAGACCAAAAGGACATGCCCGTGACAGACCCGTCCATGCAAACCCTCTCACTCGCCGATGTGCGGTCGCTTGCAAAATCGACGCTACAAGGGGTGGGGGTGGATGAGGTTGGAAGCGATATTCTGGCCGATATCATCATGCGGTCGGAACGGGATGGGCCGCGCAGCCACGGTTTACGCAATCTGCCAATTTATGCGCAAAGTTTCACCTCCGGCTACGCCAACCCGACGGCCAACCCGGTCATTCGCCGCATTGCCCCCGGCGTTCTGCGCGGGGATGCGGATAATGGTTATTACCAGATCGCGGCCCATGCGGCGCGCGACGAACTGATCGACATGACCCGTGAAAACGGCATCGCCGCCTTCACCTGTGCCAATTGTCACCATTTAGGTGCGTTGCGTTTTGACACCGAACCATTGGCCGAGGCCGGGCTGGTCGCCATCGCCGTTATCAACTCACTGTCACTTGTGGTGCCACAAGGCGGTGTGCGCCCAGTCTTTGGCACCAACCCGATGTCCTTTGCCTGCCCTCGCGACGGGGCCGCGCCCCTGGTGTGGGATCAGGCCTCGTCCGCCGTGGCGTTTATGGACATCAAGATGGCCGCTGCAGAAGGGCATGATTTGCGGCAACCCGCCGGGCTGGATCGCGATGGGACCCCCACAGCAGATCCGGACGCCATTCTGGAAACCCGCAGCCTATTGCCGTTTGGAGGTCACAAAGGTGCGGGAATTGCCCTTTTGGTCGAGGTTCTGGGCGCAGCTTTGGCTGGCGGCACCCTATCCGTCGACAATGCTGAACGTGAAGCACATGGCGCGCTGAACATCAAAGGCGGGGCGACGCTGATTGCCCTGGATCCTGCCCGCTTTGGCAACGACGCCTTCGCCGGTTACATCACCCGCATCTGCGCTGAGATTAAGGATAATGGTGATGCCCGCGTGCCTGGCGACGGTCGGCTTAAAAATCGCGCCGAAGCCGAGGCCAATGGCATCACCGCCAGCCAAGAGGTTTTGGATCAGATCGCAGCCCTGACCTGAGCGCATAGTCGAAGGCTGAACCCCAGCCAAAGACCCACAATACGGTCACTACGATAGACACGCTCAGGACACGTATGGCTGAAAACTGCCTCGTGTCTGCCTTGTTATTCGCGGTTTCTTGCTGGAAAAGAGAAGCATTCTTGGCAATGCAGGCCCGGCTTTCTAAGTCAGAGGCCCGCACCGCCGGACCTGATTGATGTGGAATGCAGCTTGAGACCCGAACACAGAATGTCGCCCGCCCCACGCCATGAATTGCGCATCGTGCGCAATCAGGGGATAACTTTTCTGGCTTTGGCCTTCCTGTTCAGCATCTTCGTCAATCTTCTGATGCTGACCGGACCGTTGTTCATGTTGCAGGTCTATGACCGGGTGCTGAGTTCGCGCGCGGTTGAGACGCTGACAGCCCTGTTTATCCTTGTTGCGCTGCTTTATGCGCTGATGGCGATGCTGGATTTTGCCCGCGGTCGCATCGTTGCGCGTTTTGGCGCCCGGTTTCAATCCAAGCTGGATGAACGGGTGTTCGATGCCACGTTGCGGCGGTCACTTAACCCGCAGGCACGCTCGGCCCCGGCCACTGCTTTGCGCGATCTTGAGTCGATCCAGAACCTGTGCTCGTCGCCTGTGCTGCTTGCAGTTATGGATATCCCGTGGACCCCGGTGTTCCTGGCGGCAATTTTCATATTTCACCCGCTTCTGGGTTGGCTGGCCGTTGCTGGTGGCGGGCTTTTGATCGTCATTGCCTTGCTGAACCAAGGTTTGACCCGCCGCAAGGTGGCCGAGGCGCAGGCTGCATCGGCGCGGGCCAACTCCTTCTCGGAACATGCCCGACAAGCAGCCGAGGTTGTTCGATCCCAGGGGATGCAACAGGATGTCACCCTGCGCTGGATGAACCAGCGCACTGATGCGCTGCGTCAGACAATTGCGGCCAGTGACTGGACAGGCAGCTTCACCTCACTGACCAAATCGCTGCGGCTGTTTTTGCAATCGGCCATGTTGGCGCTTGGCGCTTGGCTGGTGTTGCAGAACGAGTTGTCGCCCGGTGCGATGATCGCCGGGTCGATCCTACTGGGTCGGGCGCTGGCCCCTGTCGAACAGGCAGTTGGGCAATGGTCCATGATCGAAAAGGCGCGCACCGCCTGGACCTCGCTCAACCAGTTTCTGGACCAGACCCCGCCCGAACCCAACCGCACCAAGCTGCCCACGCCTGAGGCACGCCTGGCTGCCAAGGCGCTGACAGTGATCCCTCCGGGCGCGGCGGCACCGACCTTGCGCAATGTGACGCTGAAACTGGAGCCCGGAACGGCGCTTGGTGTGATCGGCAAAAGCGGGTCGGGCAAGACCACGCTGGCCAAGGCGTTGCTGGGCCTCTGGTACCCTGCCGCCGGGGAAATACGGCTGGGCGGCGCGACGCTGGATCAATATGACCCCACCGATCTGGGTCAGCATATTGGTTATCTGCCACAGCAGGTGACGCTGTTTAATGGGTCGGTCGCGGAAAACATCGCCCGCATGTCGCAGAACCCCGATCCGCAGGCCGTTGTCGAAGCGGCCAAAAAGGCCAACGCGCACGAGCTGATCCTGTCTTTGGAGAAGGGCTATGACACGTTTCTGGAAGGCAATGACAGCCAGTTGTCAGGCGGTCAGAAACAGCGCATCGCACTGGCGCGGGCCTTGTATGGCGACCCGGTGCTGCTGATCTTGGACGAGCCGAACTCGGCCCTTGATGCGGATGGGACCGAGGCGCTGAACGCTGCAGTGCGCGGGCTGAAAGAGGCGGGAAAAGCAGCCATCATCATGACCCATCGACCTCAGGCCATCTCGGAATGTGATACTTTGGCGGTTGTCGAACGGGGACAGCTGGTCAAGTTCGGCACCCGTGACGAGGTGTTGAACGCGATGGTCCAAAACGCAGGCGCTATCAAACGCAACCTCAATCAGGTGAACGCCGGATGACCGAGCAGACGAAAACCAACGGGCGCACACCCTGGCGGATTACCGTGCCCGCATTAGTGGGTTTCTTGGCCCTTGCCATTCTGGTCGGCGGTCTTGGTATCTGGTCGGTATACACCCAACTGGCGGGTGCAATTGTGTCCTCAGGCTCGATCGAGGTGCAAAGCAACCGTCAGGTGGTGCAGCACCCGGATGGCGGCGTCGTAGGCGAGATTTTTGTGCGCGACGGTGCGGTCGTGTCCAGCGGCGATCTGCTTTTGCGGCTTGATGATACCTTCCTGTCCTCGGAAAAAACCATCGTCGAGGCGCAGCTGTTCGAACTTCTCGCCCGCCGTGCCCGACTGGAAGCAGAACGGGACAGCGCTACCCCCGAAGACCTGGCCATTCAACTGGACGCCGTTCAGCAAGAACATGGCATCCAGCGCGACCTGATCGAAGGTCAACAACGGCTGTTCGAGGCGCGGTTGAATACAATGACTCAGCAAACCGATCAGCTGAAAAAACAGCTGGTTCAAACCGAAAGTGAGATTGACGGCACCGAGGCGCAGCTGGTCTCGCTCCGCCTGCAGGTCGAGCTGATCCGCGAGGAGCTTGAAGATCAACAAAGCCTGCTGAGCCGCGGCCTGACACAGGCCAGCCGGGTCCTGGCCCTACAACGGGAAGAGGCCAGCCTGAGCGGTGAGATCGGGCGCCTTGAGGCATCCATCGCCCGGCTCAAAGGCCAAATCGCCGCAACCGAAATTCGGATCGTTGAGCTGGACGCCACCCGACGGGAAGAGGCGATTACCACCCTGCGCGACGTGCAATCGCAGGTCGCGGAACTATCGGAACGGCGGTTGTCTCTGACGGAACGCCTGTCCCGTCTGGACATTCGTGCGCCGGTTTCGGGCACCGTCTATGGCAGTCAGGTTTTTGCCCTGCAATCGGTGATCCAGCCGGCTGAGCCGATGATGTATGTGGTGCCGCAGGACACGCCATTGCTGGTCGCCGCACGGGTAGATGCGATCCATGTGGACCAACTGCATGTGGGTCAGCCCGTCGCTCTGCGCTTTCCCGCCTTCAACCAGCGCGAAACGCCTGAACTTGACGGCCATGTGATCAACGTCTCGGCCGATACATTCACCGACGAACAAACCGGTTTCACTTTCTACCGGGCCGAGCTGGTCCCCGATGAAGGACAGGTCGAGCGGCTGAACGGTCAAGCCCTTCTGCCCGGCATGCCGGTTGAGGCGATGATTAAGACCGATGAGCGCACGCCCCTGTCCTATCTGGTCAAACCGATGGCCGACTATTTCAATCGTGCCTTCCGCGAGTGATCAGTTTTTGACATCACCCGAAAACCGGGCGGCGTTTTCCTTTGCAAAAGCGCTGGCATCTGCATCGGCATCCCAAAACTGTGGATTCGCCTTTGGAATGGTCAGCGCCTTCTGGACCGCAGGGCGCGCATCGATCCGATCAAACCAGGCATTCAGATGCGGCAGATCATCCACCTTAACCCGCGCCCAGACATAGGCTCGCGCCCAAGGATATAACATCATGTCCGCAATCGTGTATTCTTCGGCGGCGATCCAGTCACGCCCCTCTAGGCGATCATTCATAACCTCCATCAGGCGGCGACTTTCGTCGACGTAACGGCGGATGGAAAACGGTTCCTCGTGGCCGTTGGGGGCGGCAATATGCTGGAAATACATTGCCTGCCCCATCATCGGGCCGACGTGACCGACCTGAAACAGCATCCACTGCATAACCTCGGACCGTTTGATTGGATCTGTCGGCAGGAACTTTCCGTATTTTTCAGCCAGGTGCCACAGGATCGCACCGCTTTCAAAGATTGCACGCCCTTCCGATCGATCTTCGATTGTCGGGATCTTCCCATTGGGGTTGAGGGCCAGAAACTCCGGCGTCTTCTGCTCTTGTTTTGAAAAGTTGATATGGGTCAGATCATATGGGACGCCCGCTTCTTCCAAAAAAATGACAGGCTTGTAGCCGTTCATGGTGCCAGCGGTGTACAGATGAATTTCGGGTTGAGACATGGTTATCCTCGGCATGTTTCAGATGTCAGGACAGGCTGACCAGGATCATTCTAGTTGTCTGCAGAATCTGAGGATTGAGAGATCAAAAAGCAACCAGTATACTTTTAGTAACCTAGTTCAACTTGTGGGTTCAAAGAATGCAGGCAGTTGTGAAACAGGATGAAAACGGGCGACGCGTCGTAAGCAACGCCTGTTCTGAACCTTGCGCGATTGAGCGCGGAATGCGGATTATCGGCGGCAAATGGACCGGGTCGATCCTTTGGCATCTCAAGGATGGACCCGTTCGATTTAATGACCTGTCCCGCATGATTGGCGGCGCCAGCAAGAAAATGATCACCGAGCGGCTCAGGCAGCTGGAACATCAAGGCCTTGTGCACCGGCAAGTGATGGATACCGCGCCCATTTCGGTGCAATATTCGATCACCGCCTTGGGCACCACCGCACTTGGTTTTCTGGACGAACTCAGAAAGTGGAGCGATCAGTTGCCGCCCGCATTCGCCCAAACTGATACGTCAAAGGTCTGACCGCGTTCTGTCGGCCACTCAGAAATCTCAGCGGTCCTGTGCGATTTAGGCGGCTGGGCCACCTGACCTATGACCCTGCCTTCTGCGCCCCTTCACGCATCTGGCTGAGGGTCTGCCTTGGGGTCAGCGCTTCGGCTGAGATGTTCAGGTCCAGAACAGCCCCTGTATCCGACGCCAGCGCCCTTTCGAACGCGGCCTCGAAATCCTCGGTTCGTTCGACCCGTTCGCCGTGATAGCCATAAGACCGGGCGAGTGCTGCGAAATCGGGGTTTTCCAGTGTGGTCCCCGAGACACGGGCAGGATAGGTTTTTTCCTGGTGCATTCGGATGGTGCCATAGGTGCCATTGTTCAGGATCAAAACGATGGGTTGCGCACCTGCCTGCATGGCGGTCCCAAGCTCCTGACAATTCATCTGAAAATCCCCGTCCCCGGCAAAGCAGACAACGGTTCGCTCTGGATGCGCGACTTTGGCGGCAACGGCTGCGGGCAGGCCATATCCCATCGCACCGGATTGCGGGGCCAACAGGCGTTGTTGAGGGCCGTATTTGAAAAACTTGTTCGGCCAGACGGTGAAGTTCCCTGCGCCATTGGTCAGGATTGCATCATCGGGCAGTCGATCGCGCAAATAGGCCGAGACCTTGCCCATATCCACCGGGCTGGGCAGGTCGGGCAGGTCGAAACCAGCCTCATAATCCGCACGAGCCTGTGCGCGCCAGTCTGCCCATCCTCCGCTTGCCAAATGCTCGGACAGGGCGATTGCGAAGGCATTTGGACCAGATTGAATACCCAGATCGGGAATGTAGACCTTGCCAAGTTCCCGGTCCGAGGCGTGGACATGGATCAGCTTCTGTTCCGGCTTGGGCACGCGCAGCAAAGTGTAGCCTTCGGTTGTCATCTCTCCGAACCGCACGCCGATGGCCAGGATCACATCCGCGCCTTTTATCTGCGCCCGCGTGGCAGGTGTCATCCCGGTTCCGGCATCGCCGACATAGCTGGGGGAATGGTTGTCAAACAGGTCCTGAAACCGGAACGCGGCCACAACGGGGATGTCAGAGCTTTCGGCAAAACGCTGCAACGCGGCACTGCCTTCGGCGCGCCAACCACCGCCGCCAATCAGGATCAACGGGCGATCCGCACCGGACAGGGCCGAGATCACACTGGCGATGGCCCCGGGCGTCGGGCCGGGCTCATGTACAACCGCCGAGCCGGTCAGCGCGGGCACATCGGTGACGGCTGTCAGCATATCCTCTGGCAAGGCAACGACGACCGGACCCGGACGGCCCGCGATGGCCGTGGTCCAGGCGCGGGCGATGATCTCGGGAATACGGTCGACTGCTTCAATCTCGGTCACCCATTTGGCAACGGTCCCGAAATAAGCGCGATAGTCGATCTCCTGAAACGCTTCGCGCCCTTTCATGTCCGTGCCCACCTGACCCACAAACATGATCATCGGCGCACTGTCCTGCATCGCCGTATGTACCCCGATCGACGCATTGGTCGCTCCCGGGCCGCGCGTGACGAAACAGATACCGGGCTGTCCGGTCAGTTTGCCATATGCTGCTGCCATAAAGGCCGCGCCACCCTCGTTCCGGCACAGGGTGAAATCCAGCGCACCATTTGCCCCGGCCCGCGCGCTGCCGGTATCATGCAGCGCATCCAGCACCGCCAGATAGCTTTCACCCGGCACACCAAAACTGTGCTGGGCGCCCAGCGCCTGCAAGCATTCCACCAGCACAACGCCACCGTTCCGTTCTGTCATCTCGGGCTTTTCCTTCGAACCGTCCTGTGAAACGCTCGCGTCAGTCCGACATCGGGGCGTTCCTATCGCGGCCAACTTGGCCGAAGAAGGCGTTGCAGGTAAATCCGGAAATCCATGAATTGGGAAAATTATTCGACTGACCAGGCCAGGATCATCTGATAACCCGCTTATCAAACCTTATTGCAAAGACCAGCCCCCTGATCTGGCAGGATTTAAGGAGAGGATCATTGAAGGCTGCCATGAATATCCTGTTCATCATGTATGACCAGCTGCGGTTCGACTATCTCAGCTGTGCCGGGCACCCTCATCTGGACACACCGAACTTTGACCGGGTTGCACGGATGGGCGTGCGTTTCACCAACGCCTATGTGCAATCGCCGATCTGCGGGGCCAGCCGGATGAGCTGTTATACCGGGCGCTACGCCTCTTCCCATGGTGCGCAATGGAACGGCTATCCGCTACGCGTCGGCGAGGTCACGCTGGGCGATCACTTAAGGGGCGCGGGTATGGGGTGCTGGCTGATCGGCAAGACCCATATGAAAGCCGACGCTGCCGGAATGGCGCGTTTGGGCTTGTCGCCCGACAGCATAATTGGCGCACGGCAGGCTGAATGCGGATTTGACGTCTGGGTCCGCGATGACGGGCTTTGGGCCGAAGGGCCCGACGGGTTCTATGACGAAAAACATGCGCCCTATAACGACTATCTCAAATCCAAAGGCTATGAGGCCCAAAACCCCTGGGCCAATCATGCCAATGCTGGGGTCGAAGATGGTGAGATCGCCAGCGGCTGGCTGTTCCAAAACGCCGACAAAGCCGCCAACATACGCGAGGAAGATAGCGAAACGCCCTGGCTGACGGACCGCGCAATCGACTTCATTGATCAGGCCAAAGGGCCCTGGTGCGCCCATGTCAGCTATATCAAACCGCATTGGCCCTATATTGTGCCAGCCCCCTATCACAATATGTACGGACCAGCCCATGTACCGACCGCAACCCGGGCCGAAATTGAGCGAGAAGATCCCCATCCCGTCTACGCCGCGTTCATGAACAACAAGATCGCCGCCGCCTTTCAGAAGGAAGAGACCCGGCAAAAGGTCATCCCGGCCTATATGGGTTTGATCAAGCAATGCGACGATCACCTTGGTCGCCTGCTGGATCACCTGGAAGCCACGGGCCAGATGCAGAACACGATGATCGTGCTGACATCGGATCATGGCGACTATCTTGGCGATCACTGGCTGGGTGAGAAAGATCTGTTCCACGAGCAATCCGTGAAAGTGCCTCTCATCCTCTACGATCCGCGTCCCGAAGCAGACGGAACGCGCGGCACCACCTGTGATGCACTGGTCGAACAGATTGATCTGGCTCCCACCTTCCTTGAGGTCGCAGGTGGGGAACCGGCAGGCCATATCCTCGAAGGCCGCAGCCTGATGCCGTGGGTGCGTGGGGAAGCACCTGACTGGCGCGACTTTGTGATCAGCGAATATGACTATTGCCTCACACCGATGCGTCAGGCGCTTGGTCTTTCGAACCCGGATGCGCGGTTGTTCATGGTCTTTGACGGACGTTTCAAGATGGTCCATGCCGAAGGCGGGTTCCGCCCGATGCTGTTCGATCTGCAAAACGATCCGGACGAGTTCAACGACCTTGCCAAAACAGACAGCCACACAGATCAGATCGACCGCCTGTATGACATGCTGGCGACATGGGGGCGGCGCATGGCGCAGCGGGTCACCCGGTCCGACGCCGATCTAGATGCGATGCGCGGTCGCTCGCTGCGCCGAGGCATTCTGCCGTTTCTGGTCGATGGGACCGAAGTTCCAGATGAGCTGATGGAAAAGTATCGCGGGCCGGTGTCTCAGGACTTCACCCCAAAAGACAGCTAATCAAGGCTCAGGTCAGGGATCGAGGCGACCCAATACACTTTGAAGATGTCGCGTCGAGTGCCATGTCTGACTGTCGCAGAAGATGCCCGCGCAGCCGCGCAGCTTCAGGCTGACAGCCGAGGCGCTTTGAATCGTTCCCCGATACACACGCCCGGTTTCCGGGTCGCGCAACTGACCCTCCCAGACATCACCGTTGAACTTCAAACCGGTTAGGATCAGATCACCGATCCGCGCATGCGGCGTATCGGCCTGATCCCAGACCCAAAGCAACCGACCACAGGTCGCAGCCGAATCTGAGGGGCAGTTCTCAAACCGGACCACCACGCCCAAACCCGGCGAGGCATAGCTGCCGCTCAGATCAAACGCTTGCGCCCGGTCGGCCAGGAATCCCGCAACTAGCGCGACGATCAGACCAACGATGCCCAGCCGGGCCCGCGACAGGCGCGGCGCAGTTTGGGCATAACTCTCATGATATTGCGGATGCTCGGTTTTCATCAACCGATCCCACCATGAGAAGTACAGGCCCAGATTGTACCGCGCATGAGCGTGGTGCAGATCGTGATGCGTGATGGTGGTCATCCAGCCAAAAACTGGCCGCCCATCGGGACGCGCTGGGAACACCTCGACCCCGCAATGCCCCAGCGCATTGCGCAGCATCATATGGGTGACAAAGATGAACAGCGCGACGGGATGCGCGGGCAATATGATCAACACAAGCGGCAGGTAGATCGCATTCACGACAGCCTCGCCCACGTCAAAACTGTACGAGGTGAAAGGCGTCGGCTGATGCGACCTGTGATGCAACCGATGAAAACGCCGGAACAGGGGCGGATGGTGCAGCAGGCGATGGCTCCAATAAAACCATGCGTCATGCAGGATGATTAGCGCGGCCACGCTGAACAGAAAATACCACCACCCGCGATCTGCAATCTCGGGATAGATTGTCATCAAACCAGCCCGCGCGCCCAGCGCAATCGACGTCCCGGCAGCCGCGAAGATCAGAACCGTGCGCAGGCTGGCCAGCAATTCGCGCCTGATTTGCCCCTTGGGCGGGTCCGTGGGCCTGATCTTTTGCCGACTTAACCGGCGTGACAGCAACAGATTGATCAGCAGATAAGTGCCGCCAGCACCGATGACATAGCGCAGAAGGTCTGCACCAAACACCTCGGCATAAAGGGTCATGATGTTCGAAAGGGTCAACATAATACGCTCCGTCGTCTGAATAGATACGAGCGAAGGTTTGGCACCCGCCACTGCACATGACCTGCCGATTTCAAAATCCGGCGGGTTTTCTTCAGAATCGGCGAGGGTTTTTTAAGATCGACCAGCCCATACCGTTGACCCGGACAGGAAACGCCCGTTCTGTTGGGGTCAGAATGTCCGATCTGGCAATGTTTGATATCTTTCTCAGAGGTGCCGCCCTAGGCGCCCTTGTTTTATGCGCCTGTATTTTCGTCAGCAGTCGCGTGAACAGAAAAAGCCTCTCTGTGGCAGCGCTCTGCTTGTGCCTCTGCCCCTATCTGATCGTATCCACACCAGATATCCCGCTGCACCCCATGGCGCAGGCCGCGCTAATCTGGGTGGCCGCGCTGGTGCCGGTTCTGCTGTATTGGGCTGCGCTTGAGCTTTTTCAGGATCATGTAAATGTAAAGCCCTGGCAGATCGGGCTTGCGGTGCTGATTGTCACCTCGGCCTGGTTTTCGCATTTGCATGTCTGGGTCGCAGCACTGCGTGGACTCGCTGCGCTTTTGCTATTTTCACACATGCTCAGTGTGGTGATACGCGGGGATGCGGATGACCTGATCGCCCAGCGCCGCCAGTTCAGGCGGTGGTTCTTGGTCTGGGTTCTGGGTCTTGCCAGCGTCATCACTGCCGTTGAGATCCTGCAACTGGACCGCACAATGCCGCGCGGGCTATTTGCCCTGCAAGCGGGCATCATGTTTCTGTCCGCGGCGGCGTTTCTTGGATGGTCGGTAGACTTGCGCCCGGATATTTGGCGCACCGCACCACGCAACGCTTCGGAAAACATACCGGCCAACCCGGCCCAAGCAGCTTTGGCACAACGTATTCAACACGCCATGGAACAAGGGTTGTGGCGTCAGGAGGGGCTGACCGTGGCTCAGCTTGCGGCGCATCTGCACACGCCAGAGCACCGCATCCGGGCCGCGATCAATCAGGGCATGGGGCACCGGAACTTTCCAGGCTACGTCAACACGTTCCGCATTATCGAAGCGCAGAAACTGCTGATCGAACCCGAAATGGAGGGCCGCACCGTGCTCAGCATCGCCTTTGATGTGGGCTTTTCCTCACTCGGCCCGTTTAACCGTGCTTTTCGGGATCAAACTGGAACAACACCAACTACATTTAGAAAACAACACTTAGAAAGAACAAGAACGTTGGACGCGAACAGTGCCTAGACTGCCACCGCAATAAGCAGTACTCGACTCACCAAGCGTAGTAATTATTCGCAAAAGAAAAGATTTTTGACTAAATTGTTCGCGAGGTCGACATTTGTCGATCACGCCCATTCAATCCAAGATTTGTTGTTGCATTACGTAACCGCCTTGGTCTTAAATCTTTCGGACAGATCAATGAAATCCGCAAAACGCGGATAATCATTTGACGCTACAGGGGGTCTTGTGACCGAATCTATGAACGACGCCGCGTTTGTCGAATTCCAACGCGTTCAAAAATCTTATGATGGCGAAAACCTCGTCGTCAAAGATCTTAACCTCGCCATGCCAAAAGGTGAATTTCTGACCATGCTGGGCCCCTCGGGTTCGGGCAAGACAACATGTCTGATGATGCTGGCCGGGTTTGAAACCGCCACCCATGGTGAAATTCTTCTGGATGGCAAACCGATCAACAACATCCCACCGCACAAGCGTGGCATCGGTATGGTCTTTCAGAACTACGCCCTGTTCCCGCATATGACCGTGGCCGAGAACCTCTCGTTCCCGCTTGAAGTGCGCAAGCTGGGCAAATCCGAGCGTGAGGAAAAGGTCAAACGCGCGCTGGATATGGTTCAGATGGGGGCCTTTGGCGGGCGTCGCCCGGCGCAACTGTCGGGGGGTCAGCAACAGCGGATCGCGCTCGCGCGTGCGCTGGTGTTTGAGCCCGAGCTGGTCTTGATGGACGAACCGCTGGGCGCGTTGGACAAGCAGCTGCGCGAACATATGCAGTTCGAAATCACCCGCCTTGCGCATGAGCTGGGCATCACGACGGTCTACGTAACCCACGACCAGACCGAAGCTCTGACCATGTCGGACCGGGTTGCAGTATTCGATGATGGCCGCATTCAGCAGTTGGCTCCGCCGGATCAGCTGTATGAGGAACCCGAAAACAGCTTCGTCGCGCAGTTCATCGGTGAAAACAATACGCTGGAAGGCGTGGTGAAATCGATCGACGGTGGCGCTTGCGTCGTGCAGCTGGATGACGGTTCCGAGATTGACGCAGTTCCAATTAATGTGAACGCCCCGGGTGATCGGACCAAAGTGTCCATCCGACCCGAACGCGTCGAATTCAACAAGGACCGCCTGCATGCCGATGCACATACGCTAAAGGCAACGGTCAAAGAGTTCATCTATATGGGTGATGTGTTCCGCTTCCGCATGTCGGTTGCCGGGAATGACGAGTTCATCGTCAAGACGCGCAACGCCCCCGATGCCATTCGCCTTCAGCCCGGTCAAGAAATCGACATTGGCTGGCTGGCAAAGGATTGTCGTGCGCTTGACGCATAGACCAAACCGCGCAGTACAAGCGCGGTTTCACCGAGGGACCGGCTGGCGAAAACCCGTGCGCCAGCTGACACTACAACAAACGGGACTTACTGGGAGTATCATATGAAACCGACAAAGACACTACTGACGGTGGCCGCGCTTGCGACGGCTGCTGGTGCCGTTTCAGCTCAAGAGATGACAATCGTCTCGTGGGGCGGTGCTTATTCGAAGTCTCAGCTAAAAGCGTATCACGAGCCCTATTCGGAAAAGACCGGCGTCACCATCCTGAATGATGACAGCTCGGCCGAAGCGGTCGCGAAACTGCGCGCCATGAACGAAGCGGGCAACATCACATGGGATGTGGTGGACGTGGTTGCCGCTGATGCGATCCGCCTGTGCGACGAAGGTCTGGCACTGGAAATCGACCCGGATACCATGCTGGCACCGGCACCCGATGGCACACCAGCTTCGGAAGACTTCGGTGACCTGCTGGTCAGCGACTGCTTTATCCCGCAGATCGTTTACTCGACGACCTTCGGCTATCGCACCGACCTGGTTGGCGACACTCCGCCCACCGATGTCTGCGCGGTTTTCGATCTGGAAACCTATCCAGGCAAGCGTTCGCTTGAAAAGCGCCCGATCAACAACATGGAATGGGCTCTGATCTGTGACGGCGTTGCCAAGGACGACGTTTATGACGTGCTGGCCACTGAAGAAGGTCAGAACCAGGCGCTGGCCAAGCTGGACACCATCAAGGACAGCGTTGTCTGGTGGTCTGCCGGTGCCGACACGCCGCAGCTTCTGGCCGATGGCGAAGTTATCATGGGCTCCACCTACAACGGTCGTCTGTTCAGCGTCATCGAAGAGCAGAACCAGCCCGTCGCCATGCTGTGGGACGCGCAGGTGTTCGATCTGGACGGCTGGATCATTCCCGCCGGTCTGAGCGAAGAGCGTCAGCAGCGTGCGTTGGACTACATTATGTTCGCAACCGACACACAGCGTCTGGCAGATCAGGCCAAGTACATCTCGTATGGCCCGGCCCGCGCCTCGTCAGCACCGCTGGTTGGCAAGCATGCCGATCTGGGCATCGACATGGCACCGCATATGCCGACCGATCCGGAAAACGCCAAGAACACGTTCCTCTATAACTACGAGTTCTGGGCCGACTACCGTGATGACATCGACGCCAAATTCCAGGCGTGGCTGGCACAATAAGCCGGGCTTGACGTCATAAATCCGTCGGGGGCGGTGCGCCGCCCCCAGACCAAGACAACGCAGGGTACAATGATGACGGACGCAAGCGAAAACGCAGGGCCAATGCTGGCTGCAGACGGTACGCCGCTGAAACAGTCACTGGCGCGGTCATTGCGGCGGCAAAAGCTCAGGGCTTTGATGCTGATCGCCCCGCTGCTTCTGTTTGTGATGTTCTCCTTCATCGTGCCTATCGCCTCGATGCTGTTCCGTTCGGTCGAAAACAGCATTGTCGCCGAAACCCTGCCGCTGACGGTTCAGGCCTTAGGCGACTGGGATGAAAAATCCGGTGAATTGCCGGACGAGGCCGTCTATGACGCCTTTGTCCGCGACATGGTTGTCGCCATCGACAACAAAACGCATACCCGTCTGGGCTCGCGTCTGAACTACGAAGAAACAGGCATGTCTTCGATGTTCCGCCGGTCCGGTCGTCAAATCAAAAAGCTCGACCCCGAAGCAGACGGGCCGTTCAAGGATCAGGTCATCGAAATCCACGACGGCTGGGGAGAGCCCAATACCTGGGCGGTCATCAAGACGCACTCACCTGCAGTGACGAATGGCTATTTTCTGAATGCGGTCGATATGCGCCGCACGCCCGAGGGCGCGCAGGCCCAGCCCGAAGACAAGCAGATCCTGATCAAGCTGTTCGGCCGGACCCTGTTCATGTCGCTGGTGATCACCGCCTCGTGCATCCTGTTGGCCTACCCGGTCAGCTACTTGCTGGCGACCCTGCCGATGCGCGTGTCAAACATATTGATGATACTGGTTCTCCTGCCGTTTTGGACGTCGCTTCTGGTGCGAACCTCGGCGTGGAAAGTCATGCTGCAACAACAGGGGGTAATCAACGAAACCCTTGTCTGGCTTGGTCTGGTGGCCGATGACGCGCGGTTGGTGATCATCAACAACCAGATCGGCACGATCATCGCGATGACGCATATCCTGCTGCCGTTCATGATCCTGCCGATGTATTCGGTGATGCAGACCATTCCGCCCTCATATACCCGCGCCGCGAAGTCCATGGGGGCCACCAACTGGACGACCTTCTGGCGCATCTATTTCCCGCAATCCATTCCTGGCATCGGTGCGGGCTCGATCCTCGTGTTCATTTTGGCCATCGGCTACTACATCACGCCGGAAATCGTGGGCGGCACAAAGGGCGTGTTCATCTCGAACCGGATCGCATACCACATCTCGTCCTCGCTGAACTGGGGACTGGCCGCGGCACTTGGGACCATCCTTCTGGCGGTCGTGCTGCTGCTCTACTGGTGCTACGACAAGATCGTGGGCATTGATAACGTGAAGCTGGGATAATCAAGATGGCCGCACTTACTCCGATATCCCGCAAACCACTTTCGATGGTCCTGCCCAGCGTGGCATTGGCCGGGGCCTTTGCCGGCGTCTTTGTCGGCGCAGGCAACGGATCAATCTTTCTGGGCATTTTGATCGGCGCCGCCCTGATCGCCGCGTTGGCCTGGGTCTACATCACCGTCCTAAAAAACGAACAACTGGCGCGCTGGATCAACATCCTGGGCTTCGGAATCGGAGGGTTCCTGATTGCCGGACCCCTCGGCGGTGTCCTGGGCCTGTTGGGCGGGTGGTTTTTTGCCTGGTTCACCTATTGGCTGTATGAAGGCCGCTATCGCCAGAAGTTGCTGCCATACCTGACCGCGAAACAGGTGTTCTATCACTACCTGTTCCGTGTGATCTGTGGTGCGATCTTCGTCTTCCTGATCACACCTATCCTTGTGGTTCTGCCGCTGTCGTTCAACGCCCAGGACTTCTTTACCTTCACGCCGGAGATGCTGCGGCTCGACCCCGAGGGGTATTCGCTCAAGCATTACCGCGATTTCTTCACCAACAATGAATGGCAGCGCAGCTTCAAGAACTCACTGATCATCGCGCCGATTGCGACGGTTCTGTCCGTGACGCTGGGCACGTTGGCTGCCATCGGTCTCAGCCAATCCCACGTGCCGGGACGACGCGCCATCATGGGTATCCTGATTTCCCCCATGATCGTGCCACTGATCATCTCGGCCACAGGCATGTTCTTCTTTTACAGCGACATTGGCCGCTTTCTGGAAGGCACGCTGGGCATGAACAAGAACTTCGTGGGCTATTTGAAGGTCATTCTAGCCCATGCCGTACTTGGCATTCCTTTTGTCATCATCACCGTGACCGCAACACTGGTGGGCTTTGACCGTTCGCTGACCCGTGCGGCGGCAAATATGGGTGCGGGCCCGGTACGGACGTTCTTCAAGATCCAGATGCCGCTGATCCTGCCGGGCGTGATCTCGGGCGGGCTGTTCGCCTTCATAACCTCGTTTGACGAGGTTGTGGTGGTCCTGTTCGTCGGCTCCGCCAGCCAGAAAACCCTGCCCTGGCAGATGTTCACCGGCCTGCGCGAACAGATCAGCCCGACCATCCTGGCGGTCGCCACGATCCTTGTGGTGCTGTCCATCGCGTTGCTGACCACGGTCGAATTGCTGCGCCGTCGTTCGGAACGTCTGCGGGGGCTTTCCCCCGCTTGACGGATCGCATGGTCTGATCTAACGATTTTCCTGTTCACCCCCGCTGCGATGGCGTCGCGGCACTTACGGGGGTGATCGGCTCTCGGACCCCGAGACCGCCTGTCCTGAACGCCGGGACATGTGGCCGGGTTCTTGCGTTTCCCGGCATAGATGAGAGACCGTATGATGAAAGACCTATCCAATCGCCCCGAATTCTTCACCTGCCACAATGGTGAAAAGGCCCCCCTGCCCTTTAGCCAAGGTGAATACGACCGCCGCCTGTCCAAGCTGCGGGCCGTCATGGCACAACGGGACATTCCCGCCGTGCTGCTGACCTCGATGCAGAATATCGCCTATTACTCGGGCTTTCTGTATTGCGCCTTTGGCCGCCCCTATGGCTGCGTCGTCACGCAGGATGCCTGCACAACCGTGTCGGCCAATATCGATGCGGGTCAGCCCTGGCGCCGTTCGGTCGATGAAAATGTGATCTACACCGACTGGCAGCGCGACAATTACTGGCGCGCGGTGGCCAGCCTGATCGGTGGCGCGAAACGCGTCGGCATCGAAGGCGATCACATGACGCTGGCCGCTCGCGATACCGCCCTGCGCATGCTGGATGCGCCTGAACTGGTGGATATCGCACCCGACACCATGGCCGCCCGCATGGTCAAATCCGCCGAAGAGATCGAGCTGATCAAAGGCGGCGCGCGCACCGCCGATGTGGGCGGCGCCGCCATCCACGCCGCGATCCGCGAAGGTGCAACCGAGATCGAGATTGCCATGGCAGGCCGCGACGCAATGGAAGAGGAAATCGCCCGCGCCTATCCGCAGGCCGAATACCGCGACACCTGGGTCTGGTTCCAGTCAGGTCTGAACACCGACGGCGCCCACAATCCGGTCACCAAACGCGCGCTGCAAAAGGGCGATATTCTATCGCTGAACACCTTCCCGATGATCTCGGGCTACTACACCGCACTGGAACGCACCCTGTTCTTGGGCGAGCCCGACGCCGAAAGCCTGCGCCTGTGGCAGGCCAACGTGGCCGCGCATGAGCTTGGCCTCAGCCTGATCAAACCCGGCGCAACTTGTTCTGGCATCACCGCCGAGATCAACCGCTTCTTCGCTCAGGAAGGCCTGCTGGACTACCGCTCCTTCGGCTACGGCCACTCGTTCGGCATCCTCAGCCACTACTACGGGCGCGAGGCCGGTCTGGAACTGCGCGAGGATATCGACACAGTGCTGGAACCCGGCATGGTCGTCTCGATCGAGCCGATGCTGTGGATCCCCGAAGGCCAACCCGGCGCGGGCGGCTATCGCGAACATGACATTCTGGTCGTGGGCGACGATGGCGCTGAAAACATCACCGGCTTCCCCTATGGCCCCGGCCACAACATCATCGGCGCCTAAAGCGCTTGGGCGGGGCCCCGGCCCCGCCTATCTTCCCTAACTGCTCTTGCGCAAAAAAGACATTGGACGCGACAGCTATCAAACCACAAACATCACGAACGAATCCGAGATCAATCTCGCGCAGACTTTCTAAAATTTGCTCGCCTCACACGCATTTTTTAATTCACTCAATTTTATCCCATCAAAATGAAAAATTAAGCTTTCTTTCATTTCCAGTGATTTACGCGACTTCCTATCCTCCCAAAAAACATTTTCGAGAAAATTGCAGTTCTGACCACCGGATAGGACACTCTTCTCAAAGCGGAGGAAGCGACAATGTCCAACCAGAACCCGGTCTTTATTCCCGGCCCCACCAACATCCCCGACCGTTTGCGCCTGGCGATGCAGGTACAGACTCAGGACCACCGCGCTCCGGATTTCGTTGAGACCTTCGCGCCGGTTCTGGAAGACACCAAAACAGTCTTCGGCACCACGACCGGACAGATCATTACCTTCCCTGCCAGCGGAACTGGCGGGTGGGAGGCCGCAGTGACCAACACGCTCAGCCCCGGCGATACGGTTCTGGTCGCCCGCTATGGCATGTTTAGCCACCGCTGGATCGACCTGTGCCAACGTCATGGGCTGGATGTTCGGATCATAGAATGCGCCTGGGGTAGCGGCGCGCCGGCGGATAAGTTTGCCGAGGCTTTGGCCGTCGACAAAGCCAATGAGATCAAGGCCGTTCTGGTCACCCATAACGAAACCGCCACCGGTGTGCGATCGGATATCGCCGCCGTACGCAAGGCATTGGACGGCTGCAGTCACCCCGCGATGCTGTTTGTGGATTGCGTCAGCTCTCTGGCCTCAATGCCATTCGCGTTTGATGATTGGGGCGTTGATATCGCAGTGTCAGGCTCGCAAAAGGGCTTCATGCTGGCCACCGGCATGGCGATCCTGTGTGTCAGCCCCAAGGCGCTGGCGGCGATCGAGACCGCGCAACTGCCGCGCACCTTCTTTGATTTCCGCGACATGATGAAGGCCAACTCCTCGGGCGGCTTTCCCTACACCCCACCACTGCAACTGATCTATGGCTTGCGCGAAAGCCTGAAGATGCTGTTCGAAGAAGGGCTCGACAATGTTTATGCCCGCCATTTCCGCCTGGCCGAAGGCGTGCGCAAAGCCATCTCAGCCTGGGGGTTGGATCTGGTGGCGCAGTCACCTGATCTCTACTCAGACACCGTCAGCGCGATTTATGTGCCCGAGGGCTTCGACAGCAATGCGCTGACCGATCATGCCTTCAACGCCTATGGCGTCAGCTTCGGCATCGGTCTGGGTGAGATGAACGGCAAATCCTTCCGTATCGGCCATCTAGGCAGCCTGACAGATGTGATGGTTCTGTCCGGTCTGGCCACAATCGAAATGGCCATGGCCGATCTGGACTATCCGATCAAGCTGGGCAGCGGTGTTGCGGCGGCACAGGAATACTTCCGTGCAAGCCACGCAGCCCCAATGAAATCCGCAGCGTAAGGAGGGCCCCGATGCTTGACGCGATGACCACTGCCGATTGCCTGACCATCGCCGATATGCGCGAGGCGCATGAGCGGATCAGGCCGCATATCAACCGCACACCGCTGCTGCGCTCGGCCTATCTGGACGATCTGACAGGCGCGCAGCTGTTCTTCAAATGCGAAAACTTTCAGGAGGCCGGGGCCTTCAAGGTGCGCGGCGCCTGCAACGCGGTCTTTGGCCTGAATGATGAGGCCGCCCAGCGCGGTGTCTGCACGCATTCCAGCGGCAACCATGCGCTCAGCCTGTCTTATGCCGCTGGCCGCCGGGGCATCCCCTGCAACGTGGTGATGCCGCGCACAGCGCCGCAAGCCAAAAAAGACGCGGTACGCCGCTATGGCGGCATCATCACCGAATGCGAGCCTTCAACCACCTCGCGCGAGGCGGTATTTGCCGAGGTGCAGGCCCGTACGGGTGGTGAGTTCGTGCACCCCTATAACGATCCTCGCGTGATCGCGGGGCAAGCGACGTGCTCGGCAGAACTGCTGGAACAAACCGACAGTCTGGACGCGGTGGTTGCGCCCATCGGCGGCGGAGGCATGATCTCGGGCACCTGCCTGACCCTGTCGAACCTGGCGCCTGAGGTGCAGATCTATGCCTCGGAACCGGAACAGGCCGATGACGCCTATCGCAGCTTCAAGGCGGGTCACATCATCGCCGATGACGCGCCGGTCACCGTCGCCGATGGGCTGAAAGTGCCACTGAAGGAAAACACCTGGCACTTCGTGTCGAACTTCGTCAGCGACATCCACACCGCCAGCGAGGACGAGATTATCGCGGCGATGAAGATCACCTGGACATACCTGCGCATCGTGATGGAGCCCAGCTGCGCCTTGCCGCTGGCCACCATCCTGAAACACCCCGAGGTCTTCAAAGGCAAACGTGTCGGCGTGATCATCACCGGCGGCAATGTGGATCTGGACAAACTGCCCTGGATCAAGGGTTGAGGAGGACATCATGAACAAGCCTGTAAACATCGACCAGCTTGAGGTCGGCTTTGACATCCCCGCCGCCATCGGCATGGACGCATCCGACATCCAGACCCCGGCTCTGGTGCTGGATCTGGACGCGCTAGAGCGCAACATCAAGAAAATGGGCGATTACGCCAAAGCCCACGGCATGCGCCACCGGGTGCATGGCAAGATGCACAAATCCGTCGACGTGGCGCGGCTGCAGGTCGAGATGGGCGGCGCCTGCGGTGTCTGTTGCCAAAAAGTGTCCGAGGCCGAAGTCTTTGCCCGTGGCGGCATCAAGGACGTGCTTGTGTCCAATCAGGTGCGTGACCCGGCCAAGATCGACCGGTTGGCGCGGATGCCCAAGCTGGGTGCGCGGACCATCTGCTGCGTCGACGATATCGACAATGTCGCCGACCTGTCCGAGGCCGCGCAGCGCCACGGCACCCAGATCGAATGCCTGGTCGAGATCGATTGCGGCGCAGGCCGGTGCGGCGTGACCACCACGCCCGAGGTCATCGCTATCGCCAAAGCCATCGACGCAGCCCCGGGTCTCAAGTTTGCTGGCATCCAGGCCTATCAGGGTGCGATGCAGCACATGGACCTCTACGAGGATCGCAAAGCCAAGATCGACATCGCCGTGGCACAGGTCAAAGACGCCGTAGACGGGCTCAAGGCCGAAGGGCTGGACTGCGACATCGTCGGCGGCGGCGGCACCGGGTCTTACTACTTCGAAAGCACCTCGGGCGTGTATAACGAACTGCAATGCGGCTCCTACGCCTTCATGGATGCCGACTATGGCCGCATCCTCGATGAACAGGGCAACCGCATCGACCGGGGCGAGTGGGAGAACGCCTTCTTCATCCTGACCAGCGTCATGAGCCATGCCAAGGCCGACAAGGCCATCGTAGATGCCGGTCTCAAAGCCCAGTCCGTCGACAGCGGCTTGCCGGTGATCTTTGGTCGCTCGGATGTGGAATACATCAAATGCTCGGACGAACACGGCGTCGTGTCGGACCCGGACGGGATTCTGAAAGTCAATGACAAGCTGCATTTGGTACCCGGTCACTGCGACCCGACCGCCAATGTGCATGATTGGTATGTGGGTGTTCGGAACGGCAAAGTTGAAGCGCTTTGGCCGGTCTCCGCGCGCGGCAAAGCCTTCTGAACCGGGGAAAGGATCATGAAAGATATGACTGACAAACCCCTGCTGATCGTCGGAGAAGACCTCTGCCAGCAACTGGTTGGCCGCGCTGAGGCATTCGAAGCTGTGCAAGACGTCTTCGCTGCCATGGCGCGCGGCGACGCCTATAACTTCCCGGTCATCCGCGAGGCCATCGGCTATGCCGACGCGCTTTACGGCTTTAAATCCGGCTTCGACCGCGCCGGTCAGGTGCTGGGCGTCAAATCCGGCGGCTACTGGCCGGGTAACATGGACAAGGGGTTGACCAACCACCAGTCCACCGTCTTTCTGTTCGATCCCGATACCGGGCGGCTCTCGGCGCTGGTCGGCGGCAATTACCTGACCGCCGTGCGCACCGCCGCGTCCTCAGCTGTCTCCATCGCCCATCTGGCGCGCAAAGATGCCAAGGTTCTGGGAATGGTTGGCGCAGGCCATCAATCCACCTTCCAGCTGCGCGCAGCCGCCGAACAGCGCGACTTTGAAAAAGTCGTCGCCTGGAACCCGCACCCCGAGATGCTGCCCCGCCTAGGCGCAGTCGCGACCGAGCTGGGGCTGGGTTTCGAGGCGGTCAGTCAAGAAGACCTGGGCGCACAGGCAGATGTGATCATCACCATCACCTCGGCCTTTGAACCGCTTTTGATGAAAGACTGGATCAAACCCGGCACGCATCTGGCCTGCATGGGCACTGACACCAAAGGCAAGCAGGAGGTCGACCCCGCTCTGGTCGCTTCGGCCAGCGTCTTCACCGACGAGGTCGCACAGTCCATCACCATTGGCGAGGCGCAACATGCCATCGCAAACGGCACATTGACCGAGGATCAGATCACGCCCGTCGGGGCCGTCATCAACGGCGATCATCTGGGACGCAGCAGCGATGACGAGATCACGCTGTTCGACGGCACCGGCGTGGGCCTTCAAGACCTGGCCGTCGCCTCGGTCGCAGCGCGGATGGCCGACGAGGCCGGGCTGGCGGAACGCGCCATTCTCTAGATACAAGCCTTTTCAAAACGGCCCCAAAACAGGTTAACCTGTTGGCACCTCTCAGTTCAAAGATGCCGACTGTGACCATCCGAATGCTGCGCACACTTGTGGCGATTGCAGATACCAAAACCTTCAGCGCGGCGGCAGATGTGGTGCATGTCACCCACGCCGCTGTCAGCCAACAGATGCAAGTGCTTGAGGCTGATCTTGGGGTCACCCTGTTTGATCGCAGCACCCGCACGCCCGAGCTGACCCCGATCGCGCATCAAGTGGTCGAAAAAGCCCGCAAGATCATCGCGGATTACGACAGTTTGGTGCCCTCACTTCATGAACAAGGCGAGCTAGCCAGTACCATACGGCTTGGCGTCCTGCGCACCACGCTGACAGGTCTGGCCCCGCAGGCCATGGCCCGACTGAAGGCGCAACAACCTAAACTGGGTCTGCATCTGAAACCCGGCCTCACCGGTACGCTATTGGCGGAACTCGCGCGCGGAAATTTGGATGCAGCTCTGGTTACCAGACCCTCGGTGATGCCTCAGGGCGTCATCTTTCGAACGCTGGTCGAGGAACCGATGCAACTGATCACGGCCCATTCTGTCGCAAACTTTGCTCCCAACTGTCATTCCGACTGCGGTTTTGATAACGCGCGCTCGGATAAGACAGGGGCAAACCGGGATCTGTTGCGAAGTTTTGACTGGCGACAGCGATAGCATTGTACCGGCGGGCTAAGCGGCCAGCTCTTGCAAATTGCCGAAACGGACAGACTCCGGGCGTGATTTGACCTTTGCGGATCATGTGTGCCACTTCGATTCCGTCGAGGGTTGCCGCCGCTGCAGCGAACGCCTTGAACCCTAGCATTGGCCGGACGCGTCTTTTGATGAAACGATGGTCCTGTTCCAAGATGTTGTTCAGGTATTTCCACCTCACCATCTCAATCGAGATCGGGCAGCCAAAGCCTTTCAGCATATTGTTGATCGCCTTGATACCAGCTGTTTTGGCTCCGCTTTTGTCAACGACAATTTTTTGCAGTAGACCAATGAGCTCCAACATCCGGGTGAAGAATTTGGTGGCGGCAGGCTTGCTCCAACGGTGTGAAAGCATGAAATCGAAAGTTTTGCCGTGTTTGTCGACCCCTCGGTAGAGGTAAACCCATGATCCCTTTACTATAGTATACGTTTCGTCCATTCGCCAGGAGCGGTTGCATTTGCCTTTGCGGCGGCGTGCCGTTTCAGCGATTGCGCAAGAGTACCGTGTCACCCAGCGGTTCAGCGTTGTGTGATCGACGGAAACACCTCGCTCTGCCATGATCTCTTCCAGATCGCGGTAGGAAACGCCGTATCGAACGTAGAAGAATACCGCGAATAGGATCACATCTTTCGGATACTGTGCACCTTTGAAGGAAATCATGAGCGGGCTTTCGACTTGATACGACAGACAGTCATTCACTCGTCAATGGCCGAAAGTTTGCGACGGAACCCCTCGGGGAACCGATTGTCACTGCAGGGTCAAATGTGTTTAGTGGCAGCAGCTTTGGTTTCGATGCAGGTTGTCAATGTCCGAGCGTGGAAAAACACGTGAACTCGCCGCCAATATGTCGTCAGGGCCGCCCATAAAGTTCTTCTTTGATGTTTCAGGTTTGGTCGACTTTTTGCAGCGCAACGCGCATTATTCTGGGATTCAGAGAGCCCTGACCGAAATTGTCAGCGGATTTTCGACTATAGCGCCGTCGCATCAAGTTTATCTAACCTATTGTGAAGGTAAAAGCGGCGCGTTGAAGTGTATGCCTTTTGACGCTCTGACTGCAAATACCTTCACGAATCCAATTAAGGCGCGCCGGTTCTTTCATCCGCACCGTACGTCGATTGAACCCGTAGCACCGTTGCGGAAGTACCGCCGGAATAGAGCACGATACCTGTTTCATCGCACGCGATTGGACGTGTTGGGGTGGCTCGGAAAAGACGACAAGCTCCGAAAATACGGGATAACGGCCGCCGACTGGCGAAGCATCAGAACTCGGCAAAAAACTGCGGGTGTCTCAGCGGCCGGAACCGAGAGATTGCAAGACATTGCGACTCCGGACGATCGTTTCATCGTGCTGGATTTCTCAAACCACCCCCGGCACGTTCAGGCCTATGGCGAGGCAAAGAGACTCGGGTTAAAAATCTCTGTTTTCGTCCATGATCTGATACCGCTGGTCCGGCCGCAGCTTTGCTTTGATCACGCGCCCACCTTGTTTTTTGACTGGCTCGAAGGTGCCGCGAGAATCAGTGATCAGTTTCTGGTCAATTCCGAGGCGACATTTAGGGACCTCAGCACTTTCGTTGATCGTCATGAGGTGTCGGTACCAGTCGGGATTGTTCCTCTGGCACAAACTAAACTGAGTATTCCCAACCAGGCAGATCCGTTGCCCCAGCCCTCAAAACTCGTGGGCACCTATCCAGACGCATATGACTGCCGCGACTTGGCGGATGAAGTCCGCACCATTTTGGCAGGGCCGTTTGTTTTGTGCGTTGGCACGATTGAAGCCCGTAAGAACAACTGGCGTATTCTGATGGCATGGAAATCGCTGTTGGACAGTGGATGTTGCAACCTACCTAAGATCGTTTTTGCTGGCAAACCGGGGATCATGCGGGATGATTTTAAGCAGGCCATGCAGGCGACAGGTCATCTTTATGGCTATGCACAGATTGTCGAAACACCGGATGATGTGCTGCTCGATCTGCTATATCGGCGATGTATGTTCACGGTTATGGCCTCGCTTTATGAGGGCTGGGGGCTGCCCGTCGGCGAGGCGCTGGCTTACGGCAAGACGGCGGTTGTCTCAAACGTCAGTTCTCTGCCGGAGGTAGGCCGGGAGATGGTGGAGTATTGCGATCCGGAGGACATCGCCAGTATTGCCAGCGCTATTGCAAAGATGTTGAATCCGGATCATCGCGCCAGTCTGGAGCGCAAGATAAGCGATTACAACTTACGCAACTGGGGTGATGTTGCTGCAGACTTGCTGAAGGCCGTGGGCACAAACAACTCTCAGGCGCAAAAGTTGCATTGATGTGTCACAAAACCTGGAATTCCGAGACACAACTAACAGGCTTTGAATTCGACATGAAGTTAGGCTTATACTCAACCTGCGCAGCAACGCTCAAAACTGCTTCAAAACCTGCAGGCTTGAACAACGAACCAGTGCTGAAATCTAGATGGATACCATAGGCAATCTGAATCTAGATATTCGCAGAATGCGGACCGCATCTTTAGGAATAGCGTATAATTGATGAGTGGACTGGTGTTTGATCTGACCGAGGTGTTTCGCGCCTCAACCGGGCGATTCCGCATGTATGGAATTTTACGCGTGGTTGAGGAGATTGCTCAGGTCCTGGCTCGACGCAATGACCCTGTTCAATTCGCGGTTTTTTCCTATGCTCATCAAGGATTTATCGAGATACAACCCCAGACGGACCAAAATGGGCAGGTCGATCTAGCGGTGCCCTTGGGGATTTCCGAGTACCGCATTCGGTCAACCCATGATCAATACGGATCTGTGACCCGGAAGCTACTGAAAGCATTGCGGCCCCTGATGCAACAGCGCAACCAGGCAAACTGGCGGCGGGCCAAATTTGAGCCGGACACGATCGATATGACCGACAAAACCCTTGTGTCAGCGTCTCGTCCCAAGATCATTTCGGATGCGATCCAAACCTTGCGGCGAAAAGGTGTTATGCTAGCGGTGGTTCCATTGCTGCATGACCTGATCCCGTTGCACAAAAAGTTCGGTCACAAGACGGCGTATTTTCCAGGCAAGTTTCTGGACGACAACCGAACCATCCTTGCCTGCTCCAGTCTGGTATTGGCGAATTCCGAGTTCACCAAATCCGAGATACTGCACTTTACACAACAGGGCCTGTTGCCCAATGGCCCGGATATTCGCACCGTCCAACTGGCGCATGAATGCAAGGACTATACCGGTGAAAACGTTAAAACTCTGCCCAAGCAGGGTTACTTGCTGACCGTCGGGCTGACGATGGGCCGCAAAAACCTCGAGGTAGTCTTCGAAGCGTTGTTGCAGATGCAGAGCCAGGGCAAACCGGTACCTCGCTTGGTGCTGGCCGGAAGCTTGCGGCGTACCACCCGAAAAACTCTAAAAAGCCCGCGCTTGGCCTCGCTCCGTCCGTTCATTGAGATCTGCAATGAGCCAACGCAGGCTGAATTGATTGCGCTGTACCGGGGTGCTTGTGCCCTCGTTCTGCCGTCGCGGATGGAAGGCTGGGGGTTGCCGGCTGGGGAAGCGCTCTGGTGCGGTACGCCCGTCATCTGCACGGATGTCCCGGCGTTGACGGAGGTTTGCGGCGACCTCGCGCTGTATTTCGATCCTGACGATCCCAGTACTCTGGCCACCCACATCACAGGGTTGACGCAGAACAAGGCCCACAGCCTGGGTTTGCGAGCTCGTATCACTGCGGAAAAGCCGCGATTGCGATCTTGGGAGGATGTGACAGATGACCTGTTGGAACATCTGATCACAGCAGAAAAACCGACCCAGCTCCAACAGGGGCGTGCGGGAAAGTGACCAGAGCAGTCTGCCAATGACCTCCATACCGCAGAGCCAATCCGCCGATGATGGGTCTACCTATTTTCTCGATATCTCGGGGACGGTGGAACATGTTGCAACCCATGATGCACTGTCCGGCATTCAAAGGGTCGTTCTAACTCTCGCGGCTGAGATGGCCGGGAAACTGCCGACGGATCGGTTGTATCTTTCTTGGTGCGACAGGGCTCGAAACGCTTATCGATGCGCGCCGTATGAGGCTATTGCCCAGAGAAGGCCACTGGATACGCGGACCCTGTGGCGGTTGTTTCATACGGATGCCTTCGATGGCCCGATTGGCGCGGTGCTCGGAAGATATCAGCGTAGCCCGGTCAAGTACCTGTTTCATCGCGCGCGCTATGATCTGGCCGCAATGCTGGGGTTTGAGGCCAGATTTAGAAAAGTGAATATAGACTGTGCTCAGTGGAAAAGGCTACGGCGCCGCAGCCCCGAGCAATTGAGGGGTCGCGACTTTAGGGATGTATGCCGTCCCGGGGATCATCTGATCCAATTGGATATGGTGACGCAGGAATGGCAAAAGAACATTCTGAACGCTTTGCGTGATCTGCCGGTGACGAAATACCATCTGATCCATGATCTGATACCGCTTGAAACCCCGGAATTTGTGTCTGGTGAAACCGCCAGAAGCTTCTGGAACTGGATGAACTGGGCAGCCGACTATTCCGATTTCTTTCTGACCAATTCCAATTTCACACATGAAATACTGTCTCACTTTACCAAGTTGATTGGCCATCGGTTACCGATCAGAACACTGCCGCTTGCTCAGGCCCCGCTACCGCTTGGGACGCAGGTTTCTTTGGAACACGACCCGGCAGGGCGAAACCTTGCGATCAACTATCCGGCCGCCTTTGATCTGGACGGACAGGACCGGGTCTTTACCGAGGTATTCTGCCAGCCTTTTGTTCTGTGCGTCGGCACGATCGAGGCCCGCAAAAACGTCCGGCGCATCGCGATGGCTTGGAAGGCACTGTTCGATGCCGGGCATCGCAATCTGCCTACTTTGGTTTTTGCAGGTCACAGCGGTCACATGCCCTATGATTTTGTCCGCTTTCTGGAAGGAACCGGAGATTGCTACGGGCTTGTCAAGATCATTTCCAGCCCTTCTGACAAGGCGCTTGATCTGCTGTATCGAAGATGTCTGTTCACGGTTCAAGTCAGCCTGTCCGAAGGGTGGGGGCTGTCGGTTGGCGAATCCCTTGCCTATGGAAAGACGGCTGTTGTGTCTCGCGCATCGTCTTTGCCCGAGGTTGGAGGTGATCTTGTCACCTATTGCGCGCCCGAGGATGTGGACAGTATTGCGGACTCGATTCAGAAGCTCCTTAACCAGCAGCACCGGCAAGCGCTGGAACAAAAGATCGCAGAGACCTCGTTGCGCAGCTGGTCCGATGTGGCAGATGACCTTCTGTTTGCGATCTCAAATCAGTCCCGACATAGTGGGCCAGCCCACCCGGAATAAGATCAATCACCACCGCATCGATCCGGACGCGTAACGCGCCGCAGAAGATAGAGGTCACAGCATGAACCGCTCGCATTATCTGGGTGACTATACGGCCCTGACCTACACTTATTTTGATCGGAAGATCTTTGTTGATACGCGCGATATCAGCATCACACCGCATCTGCTAACCGATGGCCGGTGGGAGCCGTGGGTCAGCGCGTATCTGGAGACCGTTCTTACACCCGGCTCAGTGTTTTTCGACATTGGTGCAAACTGCGGCTTCTACAGCCTTCTGGCGGCGCATCATGCCGGGCCAGACGGATATGTTCTGGCTTTCGAGCCACAGGCGCGCATGGTCGATCTATTGCGCAAATCCGCCAACGTGAACGGCTTTGACAGCCATCTGCATATCGTTCCCAAAGGTCTGTCAAACCGCGACGAGAACTTGAGGCTCTATCACAAAGATGAGTTCATGGGTGACGCGTCCTTTTCCGAGCCGACGGACTGGTTCGAAGACGTGTCGGTGGTGGCCGCTCATAGTGAAGTTGCAAAACTGGAAAAGACGCTGGGACGCCGACTGACGCCTGACATCATCAAGATGGATGTCGAAGGTTTTGAGCCTCAGGTCTGGGAAGGTCTGCGCCCCTTGCTGGACCGTTCGGATCAATGTGTCGTGGTAATGGAGTTTTCACCAGCGCGTTATGAAAACCAGCCTATCGATGCGCGCGCCTTTATCGACATGATCGAAGAGGCCGGGTTTGCCATTTATAAACTGAAGCATGACGGATCGGTTGTGCCGATTTGGAATGCTGACCTACTGGACGGATCGGTCCGAGGTTTTGTCGATCTTGTGTTGCTTAAAGGGCGGAGTATCTGATCCTACAGCTCGGACAACCGGATGTTGAGGATGAACAGCTGCGGACCAAAGGTGCAGATGCTCAGTTTTCGCTCAGTCCCCTCATCTGCGGTGAACTCGATAATTGCTGTGGCCTCGCCATCGGCTGTCTGATGCAGTTCGGTGATATGTGGCGGATACATAAGCCTCGCTCCTGAATATCCGCTCAGCCGCACAAACCCGACCTTGGGATCTGGAGCCCCGGGGCAACGATAGGTGACCTCAAGCCGATACGTACGACCGGCGCTGGTCTCAAGAACATCCCGACTCATTAGTGCAAAACCCGGTTCACCCAGACTGTGCCTCGATCCCAGATGATCCTCGACCGGGCAATCGAAGTCCTGAGCCGCCGGCAGAATCGTCTGAACGCGCTTCGTGTCACGCAGACCTAGCCCATCATCGGTCCAGATATCGGGGTTTTCGAACATATTGGCGAGGTCATCTTCCGAGATCCGCAACAGCACATTCACCATGCGCTGCGCATGAAACCAGTCACGCTCGCTGAGCGACAGACCCAGATAGGCATGTCTCTCATGGATGAAGAATGAGGTGACATCTTGCAGATGAAAACCCTGTTTGCGAAACGTCGGGAACATCATGGCGTCGCCACACTGAACCTTGCCATCTTGTTTCAGTAGCCATGGGAACGGGGCGTGGCAATAGTTGGAATAGGTGAAATGACCAAAGCCATAGACATCCCCATCGGTCCCGGCCTGACCGTTCGATCCGCCACGATAGATTGAATAGCCATCATGCGGCGCGGGTTGATCATAATCGGTTTGAAGCTCGGTGACGGGTTCGATACGCCCGTCCCGACACAGTTCGATCACCCGCGCCGGAGCAAAGCTGTGCAAAACAAACAATCGGCCATCTCGCAAAAACGGCTGCCAGTTCTTGCCCATCGGGAAGTTGGTATGTTCATAGACCTGGCTTTGGCGAGAGGGCAGTTCGACCACGCGGAACACCCCGCGAAATCCGTCATCACTCAAGTAGTCGGCATATACCACAAAAGCACGGCTACGATCCGACACAATTCGGGGATCGATGCCCTGTCCCAGCACTTCTTCTCGCACAGGCTTGAACCAGCCTGATCTCAACACACGCCGGGTTAGGACAACTTCGCTGTCCAGGGATCCACCCTGAAACAACTGATCGGTTCTGTGCAGTCGAAATCGGCGATGCACAGAGATTACCTCATCGCCAAGCACCGCAAAGGCACGAAAGGCCTCGGCCTGCTCACCCAGTGCCGAGAACCGAGCCTGCTGATAGATGATCTCAACGCCCATAGCTTGGCCTGATTTACCTTCGCCACCTATTTCTGCTAAATGCCGGGCAGACGCAACAGCGCGAAGGCCTGGACCTTGAACGATCTTGTAGGACATCTCGGCTGCAGCGCGCTGAAATCCCTGTCTGCCATTGCCCGGCACATGCGCAACACACCAGCGCAGCTGGTATGGCACTACGACCGCGTGGCGAAGTTCGGCGCTTATAACGACTACTTCTATTCCTTCGCATTCTGGCGCGATACGCTCTATTCGCTGAACGCAAGGGATATGACTGCAACACTCGACAGGATCGGGCAGCCCGACTTTCACGACGATCAGATCATACTGACCCAGTACACCCGGTCAGAAGACGGATATCAGATTGTCGAACAGCGTGATCTTGGTTTTGGCGGCGATCCCCGCGTGGTCAGCGACGGGGAACAGGCCTTTGCCCTGATTTTGGGCACCTATTTCTCCGCAGCCAAAGTCTATTTGTATGATTTCGCAGCGGATCGCCGTGTTCCGATCACGGTGGATGACGACGACTTTGACTTTGGCAAAAACTGGCAGCCTTTCCTGAGAGGCGGTGAGCTGTTTGCTGTTCATCAGCTGGCCCCCATACGGGTGCTGAAGATTGATACCACGTCCGGCCACGCGATCTGTGTTGCCGAGCGTGAGCTCGATTTCAAACTCACCGCGTCTTATCAGCCGTTCCCGTTGTTTCGTGGCGGCGCCAACGCCATGGTTCTGGGCGATGACATTGTGGGACTGGGTCGCACCACGGCAAACCGGGTCCATCATACACCGTTTTTCTGGTCACTGGATGACGATCTGCATATCGACATCACCTTTACCGAGCTGTTCCAGTCCTTTGTCGAGCTGGGATATGGTATCATCGATCCGACCTGTTTTTTCATCCATGACGGTGACCTTTATGTCGGGCTGACCTGCTCCGAGCGGAACTGGGCCCATACCCAGATAGTTTCCGATTATCTTCTGGTGTTCCCGGGTTCGGGCCAGACGCAACACCCCCAGGCGCAACATCCATTGTGGTCGGACTATCTGCAGACCCGGCAAAAGGTCGTGCTGGCGGGTAAACCCGATTTGCGGCGGCATATGTTTCAATGCACGGACATGCCACAGACCCGGGATTTCAAACATGATCTGGGTGGGGTGATTTCCGACGGGCAGCCGGGTCACATGATCTATGGGCCCTATGTGCCCATCGACGATCCCGGCCCCTATACGGTAGAGTTTTCCTACCTCACCCTGTCCATGCAGAAAGGGCAGATCGGCGTCTTTGAAGCCTCGATTTTTGATGGCGATGTACTGGGGCAATGCGCCATTCTGGCCCAGCCGGGAACAGTCGGCACCGCCCGCATTGACTTCGATGTGCCCGAGTCAGGGTCGGGGCGTCTTGAAACTCGGATCGGGCTGGATGCGGGTGCGTTGATCTCGGCCTATCACGTGCGCATCTGGCGCCGGGATCTGGCAGCCAAGGGCGATCCGGATCACCCTTGGGCCGATATTTTCTGGACCCGGATCTGACCGTCGGCTGTGGTCAGGCGGTGACGGCCATGGCGTGCTCTAGCTGACTGCGCACCCACGGGTATGTTCGGGCCAGACCGGCGGCAAGATCCGTCACCGGTTCCCAATTCAGCTCTTTCCGGATCAGTTCATTGTGGGAATTGCGGCCGCGCACGCCCTCGGGCCCGGGCACGTTGCGGATATGCAGGGTCTTGCCGGCAATTCCGGCAACCATCTTCGCCAGATCATTTATCGAGACCATCTGTTCCGAACCAATATTGACCGGCCCGGCAAATGTATCACTGCGGGTCAGACGGACAGTGGCTTCAACACAGTCGTCTACATACAGGAACGAGCGCGTCTGTTTGCCATCACCCCAGATTTCGATCGTGCCACCATCCTCGGCTTCAGCCACCTTGCGGCACATCGCGGCGGGGGCTTTCTCTTTCCCCCCGGTCCAGGTGCCTTCCGGGCCAAATATGTTGTGATATCGGGCGATCCGGCATTCCATGCCGTGATTGCGGCTAAAGCTCAGGAACAGGCGCTCGGAAAACAGTTTCTCCCACCCATATTCACTGTCCGGCAAGGCTGGGTAGACACTGTCTTCTCGAGTGACCGGGGCGGCTGTATCTTCCTGATTGTATTCGGGATAAACACAGGCCGACGAACTGTAGAACACGCGTCCGGCATCGGCTCGCCTGCATGCATCAAGAACGTTCAGATTGATGGCTGCGGAATTGTGCATGATATCGGCGTCGTTGTCGCCGGTGAACAGGTATCCGGCCCCGCCCATATCCGCAGCCAACTGATACACTTCGTCGAATTTGCAGTCGAACAACGCTTGGCATTCCGCCCGCCCGCGCAGGTCATAAATAACGAAGTCGTCTGCATGTGATTCCCCGAACTCAGGATACTTCAGATCCACTCCCCGGACCCAGAAACCGTCCCGTTTCAGCCGTTTAACAAGGTGCGATCCGATGAACCCACCTGCACCACAAACAAGGGCCGTTTTCATGCTATCCGTCTTTCTGCAATCAAGTATCTCGGTTCAGATTGCTATTGCAGGTTGCGATCCGCCGGGCAAGGGTGATGATGCGCGGGTCGCTTCTGATTTGATTGGACAAAGAGATGACCTAGTTCGCGCGCGTGAATTGGCCCTTGCGGATCATGTTCGCGACTTCGATTCCAGCGAGGGTTGCTGTAGCAGATTCGAAAGCTTTGAACCCCAGCATTGGTCGAGTGCGTCTCTTGATGAACCGATGATCCTGTTCGACGATGTTGTTTAGGAACTTCTGCCTCACCATCTCGATTGGAATCGGACATCCAAAGCCCTTCAGCATTTTGTTGATGGCTTTGATACCTGCTGTGTTTGCGCCGCTTTTGTCGATGACAATCTTTCGCGGAAGGCCGTTGATCTCCAACATTCGAGCAAAGAAGTTTGTGGCTGCAGGTTTGTTACGACGTCGAGAAAGCATGAAATCAGGGGTTTTGCAGTGTTTGTCCACGGCCCGGTAGAGGTAAACCCACGCACCTTTCACTTTGATATAAGTTTCGTCCATTCTCCAGTAACGATCACATGACCCTTTTCGGCGACGCGCTGCTTCAGCGATCGCGCCGGAATACCGTGTTACCCATCGGTTCAGTGTGGTGTGGTCCACCGAAACACCGCGCTCGGCCATGATTTCTTCTAGATCCCGATAGGAAACACCGTAGCGGACATAAAAGAAGACCGCGAACAAGATCACGTCTTTCGGATACTGAGCGCTTTTGAAAGAAATCATGGACCAACCTTCAATTGGATAGTGCCGTTCGCCACACGGGCGCTGACGCTACAAAAGTCAATGGTCAAAAGTTTGCAACACAACCTCAAACTCGCATGCGATAGGGGCAGATACTTCGAGGTGCGGAGTTTTTGGATGAGGCCTTTGGTCATTCCGCATTTGGGCGAACGCGAGTGCTACATATTTGAGGATATTCTGGAATAATTCTCGCGTCCTTAAACAACTTCAGCGACGCAACCTTGGGGTGATTGCGGAACATCGATACCCCTCGGGTACGGTTAACCGTTGGATCAGGACGAACAGCTGCTTCTTGAATTCACAAAAAAGTATTGCGGCGCTATGGTTTTCCGTCAGCGGCCCAAATTGCACCACGGCGAATGATCTCAGCGACCTGAGGCTGTTTCAAATCGTCCAACTCATGCCCGATTGAGCAATAGAAAACGCGACCCTTATCCCATCGGCGCTTCCAAACCACCGGGATGACTGTCCCCTCGATCCACCACAGATGGTCCCCGGAAAAGGTTGTCGTTGCCAAGACGTCGTTAGAGGGATCAACCAGCATGTAATACTGCTCGGTTGTCAGACGAAAGCTTCTGATCCCTTTAACGATTGGGTCATAGGGTTTGCAGATGGTCACATCATAATCGATGTAATCCTCGCGCGGTTGAAGGTTATCAGGCCAACCCGGCGGATGCGCAACAAACTGACCTCCGATCAGAAAGTGATAAGTGGGCCGGTCGCGGAACGCGTCGCCCATATGGCCATGCCACCCTGCCAGCCCGCACCCGTCCCCGATCAGCTTCAAAAGCCCGTCTTCCTGCGATTTTGTCATATTCCCGTATTTATCTTTGTGGCCCGATCTGGCGGATGACCAGATCGGTGTGATCAGATCCAGATCGGCCAGTTCATCCGGGTTTTCCAGAGGCTCCAACGTGTCGTAGACATCCACGTCGAACCCGTTGTCCTTCAGAAGCGCCCCGTACCAATCGCTGAATTGCTTGGGGGCGTGACCTTTCCAGCCTCCAACAAAAAGTGCGGCTTTCATTCCGATTGTCCTCGCATGTAGTTGAAGATGGACGCCATGTCGCGCGCATCGAAGCCCTGTGCTTCGGCATTTTTCAGCACCTCAAACGTAGTTTTGGCCAGTGGCATCGGCACACCGACATCCTGCGCCAGATCCAGAGCAAGCGCGACATCTTTGCGTGCCAGCGCAACTGTGAACGTCACAGCCTGGCTTGCTTCGTTCAGATAAATAGGGCGGCGGAACTTTAACATCGGCGCCGCAGCCGCAGAGTTTTCGATCACATCAAATGCGAGATCAGTGGCTATGCCAGCGCTCTCGGTAAGGCAGAGCGCCTCAGAGACCGTCTGGTTCAGCCCGTGGATCAGCAAATTCACCGCAAGCTTCATGGCCGCACCGGCACCGGCCTGCCCCAACCAGATGGTCTTGCGCCCCATCGCGTCAAACAGGGGTGACAGCGTCTGAGCGAGCGAAGCATGAGCGCCTGCCATAATCAGAAGCGTAGCATCTTCAGCGGCGTTGGTCGCCCCGGAAACCGGCGCATCAACAAAGCGTTTTCCGGCTGTCTCGGCAGCCTCTGCAATCTCGGAAACCAAAGCCGGGCTCATTGTGCCCATCTCAATCAATATTTGCGCGCCCGGTGCCGAGATCAGACCTGCATCTCCGAAATAGACTGCCCGTGCGGCTGCATCGTCTGCGAGCATCGAGACCGTGACATCAGAAACTCGGGACAATTCTCCAGGAGTGTTGGCAATTCCGCCGCCAACACTCTGTGCAAAATCCTGCGCAGGACCGGTGCTGCGGTTCCAGACCGTGACCTCATGCCCTGCCCGGGCACAGTTGGCTGCCATCCGGCGCCCCATGCGCCCCAATCCTGCAAAACCAACCCGCATCACGCGACCTGCGTCGTGCCGTTGTCAGACATGCCTGAGATAGCCCGAACCAGACTATCTTCGGTCACATCTTCAGACGTGAATTCCTGTGTGATCTGCCCTTGGAACATAGCGTAGATCCGGTCCGCGACGTGCAACACTTCAGGCATTTCCGAACTTATGACGATCACCGCATATCCCTGCGCGGCAAGATCTCGGATCAGGTTGTGAATCTCTGCTTTACTACCGACATCGATTCCCCGGGTCGGTTCATCAACAATCAGCACGTTGGGGTGCATGGACAGCCATTTTCCGATGACAATCTTTTGCTGGTTTCCGCCTGATAGGTTTCCGACAAGTTGCCTCCAACCGGGCGTTCGGATGTCCAGCCGGTCGCGGTATTGATCAAAGATCGAGATCTCGGCCCCTTCGGCCACAAACGGACCAGCCTTGAGATCATCAACCTGAGGCAGGGTCATGTTGTCCCGGCAGTTCATGCCCAATACCAACCCCTGACCTTTGCGGTCTTCTGGGACCAGCGAGATGCCCCGCTCGATCGCGTCTGAAGGTGTGTGGATGCGTATCACTTCCCCATCAAGCAGGATTTGTCCGGTGGATGGATCGCGCAAACCAAACAAGGTTTCGGCAATCTCGGTACGCCCCGCGCCAACCAACCCATAAAAACCGACCACTTCGCCGCGTCTGATCTTGAAACTGACGTTTTCGTACAGATCACCGCAACTCAGGTTTTGCACTTCCAAAGCCACGTCCCCCAATTCGTGATGAGAGGCGTTGCGGGACAAGTCCAACTTTCGCCCGATCATCATCTGGGTGACGGATTCTTCATCCGTTTCAGCTGTGATCGCGGTGCCGGTGTGCTGCCCGTCCCGCAGAACACTGACCCTGTCGGTAATGCGAAAGATCTCTTCCATCCGGTGCGAAATGTAGATGATACCCACGTCCCGGGCTTTCAGATCGGCGATCACTTCAAACAGAACATCCTTTTCCGTGTCTGTCAGTGATGCGGTGGGTTCGTCAAAAATCACGGCTTTGGCGTCGACTGTTAGGGCGCGGGCAATCTCGACCATTTGCTTGTTGGCGATGGACAGATCCCCCACGAGGGTCTTGGGTGTAAAACCGACCTTCAGCCGATCCAGAATGTTCGCAGTATCGGCATACAGCTTGTCCCAGTCGACCCGCCCAAAAGACTTGCGCGGCAACTCACCGAGATAGACATTCTCGGCCACGGACAATTCGTCTGCGAGGCTGAGCTCCTGGTGAATGAACACAACACCCTTAGCCTTGGCTTCCAGAGGTGAAGTCATGGCAGTCGGAGACTCTTCGATAAGGATCTGGCCTTCATCGGGTTGATAGATACCTCCCAGAACCTTCATCAATGTTGATTTCCCAGCGCCGTTTTCGCCCATCAGCGCATGCACTTCTCCAGGCATGACCGCAAAGGAAACGCCATCAAGCGCGCGAACACCGGGAAATGTCTTCACGATCCCTTCAAGGCGCAGGGCGGGCGTGCGTTCGGTCATGTCTTCAGCTCCTCTGCACCTTTGCGGTTCAGTTGCTTGTCGAGGTAGAGAACTGCAATCAGGATCAGACCGATCACCAAATTGACGGTTGATGTATCTGCGCCGATATGACCTAAGCCTTTGCGCAAAAGCTGGATCGCCAGCACACCACCAAAGGTCGAAATCACCGAGCCAGCACCACCGGTCAGCTTAGTGCCGCCCAGAACCACCGCGGTGATAATCCACAGCTCGTACAACTCACCATCATTGGGGTTTACTGATCCGCTTTCGGAGTAAAACACCACGGCCGACAGCGCCGCCAGAAACCCGATGATCATGAAATTGACCATCATGTGTGGACCTACCCTGATACCAGCATTCACAGCCGCCTCGCGGTTGTCGCCAATGGCATAGGCATTACGTCCGTGGATGGTGCGAGTCATCACGAACCAGATCACCAGCGTAACCGCCAGAAGAAACCATGTGGCGGTATGCAGGCCGAGAAACTGCGCCTCGGCAAAATCAACCAACGTCCAGTTCAAATGACTTGTCGGCTGCTCGCCATTGTACATGAACACCAGACCACGATAGCCCAGCATCGAGCCAAGCGTCACGATGAACGCATCGACCCCTGTTTTCCAGACAATCAATCCGTTAATGGCGCCCAGCACGATGCCGGTCAGCAACGCAAGGCTCCACGAGATTGGGATGACCCAATCCCCGAGACCTGCAAAGACAGGCCATGTCAGGCTGTCCAGCAAGACAATTGCGCAGAGTGCAAAAGTAGCTCCGACGCTTAGGTCAATATTGCCATTGATCATGACGATGGTCATACCCATCGCGATGATCCCGATGGGAGCAGACTGTTTGAACAACAGCAGCATGTTGTCGAGATCCATGAAGGCTTTGTCACTGAGTGACAAATATTCTCCCGCAACGCTGAAGAAGATCAGCTCGAAAACGATAAAACCCCAGATGGCGCCTCGCTTCAGGAAAGTGCTCAGAGTACCAGCTTGCATGTATCCGTTTCCCTTACGCGATCGGTGACCAGAGTTTGCCGCGCTTGGCCGCAATATCGAGCCATACCGCCAGGATAATGATCACCCAGGTCACGACGTATTGGACGTAGAATTGAAGGCCGACGAGCAGTAGCCCGTTCTGAATAAACCCAAGCATCAGGACGCCAATAACCGTCTTGAAGATTGTTCCGGACCCGCCCAACAAAGACGCGCCTCCGAGGATGACAGCAGCCAGCACTTCAAGCTCCAGACCTTGCCCCACGGTGTTCTGGCTTCCCATTGAACGGCTCGCCTGAATAAGACCGGCGGTCGCGACACAAAAGGACGACGCAAGATAGCAGGCGAAAACAACGCGCGCGCGCCGAATACCGGAAAAGGTTGCAGCTACACCGTTGCCCCCCACTGCGTAGACCTTGCGGCCAAAAGGGGTTTTGGCCAGCACGATACCCAGAAAAGCGGCCAACAGAACAAACAACAGAATTGGAACAGGAATACCCAACGCGTCGCCCTGGCCGAAAACGCTGAACCAGGTGCCTTCCTTGTCGGCGATATCCATGTTCTTGCCGCCAGAATAGGTTAGCGTCAGCCCGTGGATGGCCGACAGCATTCCAAGCGTCACAATCAGCGAGTTGAGTTTCAGGTAACCAACAAGAAACCCGATCAGGGCGCCAAGGCACATTGTCATGGCAAACATCGAAGGGATCGCCAGCGTTGGCCCAATTTTGTCGTGAAGGTCCAGGACAACAATAGTTGAAAAGGACATCATTGAGCCAACGGACAGATCAAGATTACCGCTGATCACAACAAAGGTCACCCCCAGCGCCATGACACCCAGAATGGCAGATGAGCGGATCACGCCCATAATGTTGTCCGGATCCAGAAATCTGGGGTTCGCCAACGTAAATCCGATGATGAACACGACAAAAGCAACAAGAATACCTTGCCGGGCCAGTATGCCTCCGATGTCGGATTTCTTCAGTTGCGCCATCCCGTTCTCCCCGTCTCCGACAAGCCGGAGCATCTATCTTATTCGTGCGCTCACCGGGCGCAGCGTGTTCATACCAGCGTCATGCCGCCATCAATCATCACGATCTGACCGGTCATGTAGTCGCTATCGTGCGACGCAAGGAACGTTGTCGTTCCAGTGATGTCCTCAGGCTGGGCAACACGTCCGCGCAATATTTCAGCCGAAAACTCCTCCATCGCCTGTCCGGGGCGCTCGGCGGCACCGATCTCCATCAGGTCGCGGTCGACCTCTTCCCACATTTCCGTCGCGACCACGCCGGGGGCGAAGCCCGTCACCGTAATATCATGCTTTGCCAAATCCCGCGCACCCGACTGGGTCAGCGAAACAACAGCCCATTTTGAGGCGCAATAAGGCGCTACGTTGTCGAACCCCTGTCGGCTTGCAATTGATGCGGTATTGATGATTTTTCCACCGGTTCCCTGAGCAATCATCTGACGTGCGGCCTCCTGCATGCCTATCATGCATCCCAACCCATTAACGCCCATGATGAAATGCCAGTTCTCATCTGTCACATCGAGGAAATTCATCGGCTTGTTCACACCGGCATTGTTAAATTTCACATCCAGTTTTCCAAACAGGCTCACCGTATGTTCGATCATCGCACGGACCTGTTGGCGATTGGTCACGTCGACGGATGCATGGGTAACTTGACCGCCATGGCTGTTGGCTCTCTGTCTGTTTTCGGCGGCGACCGTTGCCACCTTGTCGCCGTTTATGTCGGCAAAACAGACATCCGCGCCTTGTTCTAACAGCGCCTCGCCAATGGCGCGGCCGATACCTTGAGCTGCCCCGGTGACAATACAGGAACGTCCAGAGACTCGCCCCATGGGTTTCTCCCTGTTCAATTGAATTGAAGAAGCAGCGCAGAGCCCAGTAGGCTCCGCGCATCTGGGGAGAGACTTAGAAAACTGGCTTGGTAAACTCGCCTTGGTTGTCCTGCGTGATCTTCGGTGTGTCGAAGTAGTTCAGGAACGGCAGTTCCTTACCTTCCAGCGTTTCGATCGCTGTTTTCAATGCAGCCTCGGCATCGTCAACAGGTGACTGGTAGATCGATCCCCAGTATTCGCCACGCTCCATAGCTTCGTAGCCAACAGCGAAGTTTGTGGCACCAACAAAGATGATACCTTCACGACCAGCGGCTTTTGCAGCATTCAATGCGCCAACGCCCATATTGTCATCGCCGGAATAGACTCCATCGATGTCATCATACTTTACAAGGAAAGCTTCCATGACCTTCTGGGACTTTTCACGGTTCCAGTCCCCAGGTTGGGTTTCAACCAGCGTCACATTGGGGCAAACTTCCGGCAGGCGATCATCAAAACCCTTTTGGCGTTCGATGGCCGTAGTGTACCCCGGCTGCCCCGAGATCTGTACGACGCGTGCTTCATTTTCGATGCCCATGTCCTTGAATTTATCGCACATGATTTCCGCTGAACGTGAACCTTGTGTGATGTTGTCGGGGCCAGAGAAGGACGCGACGAACGGAAAGCCTGCTTCGGCGATGTTTGAGTTGGTGACAATAACGGGGATACCGGCCTTGTGCGCCTTGCGTACCGCAGGGATCACGGCCTCGCCATTGGTTGGCCAGATGATGATGGCATCCACTTCCTGTTGGATCAGGTCCTCCATTTGTGCAATCTGACGGGCTACGTCACCTCCTGCATCCAGAACGACAACGTCGACATCGCTGTTCGCCTCGGCGGCTGCGATAAAGGCTTTTTCATATGTGGTCTGATAGCTGTCGACGCCGACATTATTCTGCGTAATGCCAATGGTCATTGTATCAGCCACGGCTGCCCCGCCGAAAGCCGTCAGGGCCAGGGCGGTGGTCGCCACAAGAGTTTTGCGGATATTCATTCGGTTTCCTCCCGGGTAAATTCTTGGTCTTGCCAACTCCCGTCTTTCCTCCGCGGGAATCATCATCCGTTGATCGGATTAGCCCTGACAGGTTCGCGAAAACTTCCGCGTTAAGACCCCCCGAAAGTATCCAAATTGAGAATCGTGGTATCCAGAACGGATATCTAAGCGATACTGCACCAAGATCATTCTGAACATTTTGAAAGGGAGGGCAATATGAGCGAATCGAATTTGTCCAAATCGAACAATCCAGCGCCAGACTCGGCCCAAACTCATGATCAGGGTGCAAAGCGGTACAAACCCATGGACGGCTCAGCTTCGACATTTCAGCAAGGTTTTTATCAGGACAAGACCGAAATGCTTCAGGTTGTTTCGTTTCTGGAAAGCTTTTGCGAAGAGCTGGAAGATGTGATCGAGGTCTTTGCCCCGAACCCGTTTTTTCTGATGTCTCTTTTCCTGATCCGAAATCACATTGAGGGTAAAACCGTCACCCCGACGTCTCTCATATCGGCGTCGCACATTCCATATGCCACTGCGTCGCGCCGCGTGAAGGAAATGATCGAAACAGGCCTGATCGAACAGCGCCCGCGCACCAGTTCCGGCAAAAGCTTCTCGCTTCATCCCAGCGAACATCTTCTTGAGGGATGGATGCAGCTGTCCACCCGCATCCGGCGCCTGGCCGAAATCGAATTTGGAACAAACGAAGAGCGGGCAGAGTCCACCGACTATTATTTTGGCGGATCTTACATGGCGACCAAGTCGATACCACCGCTGCAAGTTCTAGGTGAACCCCTGAAACTGGCTGGTGGGGTTCGCGTTCTGGTGCATGGTGACCCGACCTTCATGGTGATGGAAACGCTCAAGCGGCAATTTGAACAAGTGATCGGATCACAGATCCAGCAACGCGCCTTTTCAATTGATCGCTTGCGGGAAGAAGCGCTCAAAAACGCGGAACGCCCAACCAGCCGATATGACATTATCGCAGTCGATCTTCCTTGGATCGGTGAGTTTGTTGAAAAAGACGTGTTGCTGCCGTTAGAGAAAGTGATGGATTTGGCAGTGCTGGATCCGGCCGACTTCCATACCGCAGGCTGGAAAGCGGCACATTGGGGCGGTAAGGCCTATGGTGTCCCGGCGCAAACCACACCAGAGCTTTTGTTCTATCGGCGCGATCAGTTTGCCGATGCGGGGCTGGAACCACCTGCAACGACGGATGAACTTCTGACTGCGGCAAAGGCTTTCCACGATCCGCAGCACGGGCGATATGGCATAGCTTGGAACGCGGCACGTGGGACAGCGCTCGGACATACATTCCTGACGACGCTTTCAGATTTCGGGCAGCCGATCGTTGATCTAAAAGAGATCGCCGGCGGTTTTGACACCGAAGACCTGCATCAAGATGCCTATCAATTCACTATCGACACGGCCGTGGGGCTAAGTGCTGCCGAGTATCTGATGGAGCTACTCAAGTACTCACCGCCCGACATTTTGTCTATGTCGTGGTACGAACGTATCCGTCCCTTTGCCGCAGGCAAGGTCGCGATGGCATACGGCTACACGCTGTTGGCGCCTTATTTCGAAAGCGATCCGTCTTCGCCCGCACACGGGCAGACCGGTTTCCTTCCACATCCTGCAGGACGTGGCGCCACTCAAGTAGCACCGGTCGGCGGGTATGTTATGGGCATCCCTTCCAACCTGCCGGTCGAGCGTCGTGCCGCAGCAGCAGAAGCGTTACGGGTCTTCACGTCTCCAGAGGCTCAAAAGCTGTACGTCCAGAACGGCAGCCGGACCAACCCGCGTTATTCAGTTGGTGCCGACCCCGAAGTACAACGATCGTCGCCGATTTTCGAAGCAGTTGACGCCATGTCCTGGCGAGATGAGCTGCAATTCTGGCCACGCCCACCCGTACCTGAGATCAGCGATGTCATTCGCATCTGTGGAGAGGAACTTCACGACATGCTGCGCGGGATCATACCCCCAAAAGAAGCTCTGCGCCGTGCGCAGGATCGTGCTGACGAAACGCTAAGTGGCAAGCGCCGAAGATAGAACCCCAAGGAGAAGATCATGGACCCCAATCGCCTGAAAGGTAAGAACATTCTGATTACTGGCGCCGCTCGCGGCATGGGACAGGCGAACGCCGAGTGCTTTGCGTCTCAGGGTGCAAACATCTGCATTGGAGACATTGATCACGCAGAGGCGCAGAAAGTTGCGGATGGCATCAATGCCAACGGTAACGGCAGCGCAATCGCGGTAAAAATGGACGTGACCAAGCGCGAAGACAATGCGGGTGCCGTTGCGGCAACCGTCGAAGCCTTTGGCAGTATCAACGTGGGTCTGTTCAACGCGGGCCTGAACAAACCCCGGTTCTTCATGGATATCGATGAAGACAACTGGGACATGATCATGAACGTCAACACCAAGGCGATGTGGTTGGGGATGCAGGAAACTGCACGTCAGATGATCAAGCAAGGCCCGATGGAGGGACATCCCTATAAGATCATCAACGTCGGTTCAATCGCTTCGCGCAAACCGCTTGTGGATGTGACGGTTTACTGCACCTCAAAATATGGCTGTCTGGCCCTGACTCATTGCGGCGCCGTTGCGCTGTCCGAGCACAACATCACGGTCAACGGATATGCGCCAGGCGTCGTTGTAACCCCACTCTGGGAGCAACTCGACAAGGATCTGGTCGGTATCGGTTTCAAGGAACGCGAAGGGCAAGCGTATGAAGACATCGTGCGTGATGCACTTCAGGTCAAACGGGTCTCCTACCCCAATGACATCGTCGGTACCGCGTCGTTCCTGGCCAGCGATGACAGCGACTATATGACCGGCCAGATGATCCACATCGATGGCGGCTGGTGCATTCAGTAACGCAGCAACACTTCGCTGACCCCACACAACACATCGGTGGTGCAACCACCCGAAGGAGCCGTCATGTCCAGAGCATTAATGCCCAACCTGCTTACCCCTCAGGATCTTGAACCCAACTGGAAATGGGAAGGGCGATTGCCGGCGTGGGGTCATACATCCGTCGACTTTGAGCGTCGAATTGATCATGACCGTCTGCGCCGCTATCGTCTGGCACGCACGCGTCAGGCTTTGAAAGCGTCGAACGCTGGTACTCTCCTCCTGTTTGATGTGAACAATATTCGCTACGTTTCGGCCACCAAAATCGGTGAATGGGAACGCGACAAGATGTGCCGGTTCTGCCTGCTGACGGGCGACGATGCGCCCTATGTCTGGGATTTCGGGTCCGCTGCGATGCATCACAAAAAATATTCGGATTGGCTGGTGCCGGATCATTGCCGTGCAGGTGTAGTCGGCATGCGGGGCACCATCCCGCCCGAATTTGGATTGATGCGCAAATACGCCAAAGAAATCGCCGGACTAATCCGCGACGCAGGAATGGGGGATATGCCGGTTGGAGTGGACTATGCAGAAACGGCGATGTTCGAAGCGCTCAAGGCTGAGGGCATCAACGTCGTCGACGGCCAACAAATCATGTTGGCAGCACGCGAAATCAAGAACTGGGATGAAATCCAGCTACTGACGCAAGCTGCTTCGATGGTCGATGGCGTCTATCACATGATTTACGAAGAGCTGAAACCGGGCGTGCGTGAAAACGACATCGTCGCGCTGTCCAACAAGATGCTATATGAGATGGGCAGCGACGATGTCGAGGCGATCAACGCCATTTCCGGCGAACGCTGCAACCCGCACCCGCACAACTTCACCGACAGGCTGTTCCGACCCGGTGATCAGGCATTCTTCGATATTCTGCAATCCTATCAGGGGTATCGCACCTGTTACTATCGGACCTTCAACATAGGCCGGTCCACGCCGTCCCAGAACGACGCCTATGTGAAGGCGCGCGAATGGATCGATGCATCGATTTCGATGATCAAACCGGGGGTCAGCACCGACAAGGTGGCGGAAGTTTGGCCAAAAGCCGAGGAGTTCGGCTTTCCCGACGAAGCGTCTGCCTTTGGCCTTCAATTTGGTCACGGGCTGGGTCTGGCGTTGCATGAACGGCCGATCATCAGCCGCGCTGTCAGCCTTGATCATCCAATGGAGATCAAGACGGGAATGGTCTTCGCGCTAGAAACCTATTGCCCGGCGACCGACGGCTACTCCGCCGCGAGGATCGAGGAAGAGGTCGTGGTCACCGAAACCGGTTGCGAAGTGATCAGCCTTTTCCCGGCTGAGGACCTGCCAATCGCCAACCGCTACTGACGCCTATCCAACCGGCCCCCAAGGGGTCGGCGTTCACTCCTTAGGAAAGTTTGCCATGAGCGCCGCAAAAACCAACACTCAGGACTATCTGCGGATGTACACCCAGATGGTTCGCATCCGAACATTCGAAGACAACGCAAACCAGTTGTACCTGTCGGCCAAGATGCCGGGGCTGACCCATATGTATTCCGGTGAAGAGGCCGTGGCAGTTGGTATTTGCGAAGCTTTGCGGGTCACCGACAAAATAACCTCGACCCACCGTGGCCACGGCCATTGCGTAGCCAAAGGCGCCGATTTCAAGGAAATGTTCTGCGAGTTGCTGGGCAAGGAAGAAGGCTATTGCCGTGGCAAAGGCGGGTCGATGCATATCGCTGATCAGTCCAATGGCAATCTTGGTGCAAACGCGATTGTTGGCGGGTCGATGGGTATCGCAACAGGGGCTGCCTTTTCTGCCAAACTGTTAGGCAAGGATGACGTCACCGTCTGTTTCTTTGGCGATGGGGCCACCGCTCAGGGGCTGATGTACGAGGTCATGAACATGGCCGCCTTGTGGAAGTTGCCGGTGATTTATGCCTGCGAAAACAACGGGTATTCAGAATACACCCGCACGGACGAAATCGCGGCAGGCATCATCACTGCACGCGCCGAAGCCTTTGGCATTGAGGCTCACCAGGTCGACGGACAAGATGTGCTGGCCGTGAATGAACTGACCGAGAAGTTGGTCGCACGCGCTCGCAAGGGCGAAGGTCCGTTCTTCATCGAACTGATGACTTATCGCTACCACGGCCACCACGTGGGCGATATCAATCGCGAATATTACCGGTCGAAAGAAGAAGAAAAGCACTGGAAGGATAACCGCGATCCGATCACGCGGTTCCGATCCTGGCTTGTTGCAGAAGGTATTGCATCGGAGGACGAGATTGAGGCCATGAACGCTGACATCAAATCCGAAGCTACCGCCGCCGTCGAATACGCCCTGAACGCAGATTATCCAGACGCCGCCGAAGTCGACATGCATGTGTTCACCGACGTCAAACACGCGCTGGCCTGAGGAGCGAAATATGCGAGAAATTACTCTGTCTCAGGCCGTCAACGAAGCGCTTGCCGAAGAAATGCGTCGCGATCCCAATACATTCGTCATCGGTGAGGATGTTGCCGAAGCAGGAACTCCTTTTAAGATTCTTTCCGGGCTGGTCGAAGAATTCGGCACCGATCGCGTGGTCGACACCCCAATTGCGGAACCAGGGTTCATGGGGCTTGCGGTCGGTGCCTCCATGACCGGCACCCGTCCGATCGTTGATCTGATGTTTGGCGATTTTATCTTTCTGGTCATGGACCAGCTCTGCAATCAGGCGGCCAAGATCCACTACATGTCTGGCGGTAAAATGAACGCGCCGTTGGTCCTGCGCACAAATCTGGGCGCGACTCGACGATCCGCTGCGCAACACTCCCAATCCTTGCATGCGCTTGTGGCCCACATTCCGGGTTTGAAAGTGGCGTTACCTTCTTCGGCCTACGAGGCCAAGGGACTGCTAAAGACCGCAATCCGCGACGAAAACCCGGTTGTGATTTTCGAAGACAAGCTGATGTACAACGACAAGGCACCGGTCCCTGAGGAAGAGTTCCTCATTCCCTTTGGTGAGGCCCATGTCAAACGCCATGGCACAGACATTACGTTGATCGGCACGTCTTCGATGGTTCAGGTTTGTGAGAAGGCCGCTGAAATACTATTAACCGAAGGGATCTCAGCCGAGGTGATTGATCCACGTACAATTGTTCCATTGGACGAAGAAACGCTACTTGCTTCTGCCCGCAAGACGAGCCGTGTGATTGTCGTGGATGAAGGGCACCAGAGCTATGGTGTGACGGGTGAAATAGCCAGCCGTATCAATGAAAAAGCGTTCTACTACCTTGATGCACCTGTGCTGAGGATGGGGGCCATGGACGTGCCCGTCCCGTTCTCGCCCGCACTGGAGGACATTACTGTTCCAACCCCGGAAGGTGTTGCCGCAAACGCCCGCAGGCTTATGGCGGGGGACATGTTTCATGCCCCATGAGGTGATCATGCCGGCCCTTGGCATGGCGCAGGACACGGGTCTTTTGGTCAACTGGCTGAAAGCGCCGGGCGAGGCGGTTAGCTTGGGCGATCCGCTCTTCGAAGTGGAAACCGACAAATCGACTATGGAAGTAGAGGCACCTGCGGATGGGTTTTTGACCGATCTCAAAGCCGAAGCAGGTGCAGAAGTACCAGTGGGTCAGATCATCGCCCTGATTTCGGATACTGCCGAGGGTGAAGGGCTTACGCAGGACCCCAGCGACTTCATTGACACCCAAGTCGCGGAAAAGGTCGACGCAGAACCAGCGGCCGCGATCCCAACACACAAGGTCGCTGATCCACCCGTTGGGTCGCGTCAAAACACAAACATCGCCGTCGCACCGGTCGCAGAGAACGAACGCATTCTCGCCTCGCCCAAAGCGCGCCGCCTTGCCCACGAAGCTGGGTTGGATCTGAACCGGCTGGTATTGGCCGGGCATCCACAGCCTTATCATGTCGCCGACATCGAGGTGCTTCGAACGTTACCCAAAACCGGCAGCAACGCAGCCACTTCGGCCCATCTTTCTCAGATCACAGCATGTGTGCCACGAACCGGCACGGATGACTTCCTCAACTGGATGCTGGAAGACGGCGGAATAACCATTGCACCAACCGCGCTGTGGGCCAGTTTCGCCTCGGGAGCACTGCGTTCTGCGATGCCAGACACAGTGGATCTGGTAATCGCACTTTCGAATCTGACCGGCGTAACCGCAGTTCTGAAGAACCCTGACAAAACGCGCTTGCTCCATCAGATGGAGGTGCCGGATAGTCACGCGGATCTGGTTTTGAGAGACATGACGGACAGCCCCATCACCGGGTTGCGAATAGGTTCCCCTGACACACCGGTTCTGAGCGTCGCAAGAGACAGAGAAATGTTGCGCCTCAGCCTTGAATTCACGTCGGACCAGTTGGAGAGCGAGGCCGCAATCGCGCTGATTTCAGGCTTTGCCGAACGATTGGCCGACCCTTTGCAATATTTGATATGACTTGAACGGACACACCATGAAAAACACCGATCTATACATCAATGGTCAGTGGCACGCCGGCGCTGCAGATCAACGATTTGACGTAGTCAATCCAGCAACCGAAGAGGTGATTGCATCAGTCGCGTCAGCCGAAATCGCAGATGCAGATACCGCGTTGGATGCTGCCGAAGCGGCAATGGCAGATTGGGCCGCGCGAACGCCGCGCGAACGCTCTGAGGTATTGCGCAAAGCTTGGGAGCTGATGACAGATCGCCTGGAAGAGTTTGCCCATTTGATCACTTTGGAAAACGGCAAGGCACGCGCGGACGCAGTGGGTGAAGCAACTTATGCCGCAGAATTCTTTCGCTGGTTTGCCGAGGAAGCGGTGCGCTCGGACGGCATGATTACTCACGCGCCCAGTTCGGGTGCGCGGATCATGGTGCAGCATAAGCCCGCAGGCTTGGCTGTGTTGGTGACGCCCTGGAATTATCCCGCCGCCATGGGCACGCGCAAGATCGCCCCGGCCCTAGCGGCCGGTTGTGCCGTCATTATCAAACCCGCCTCTGAAACCCCGCTGACCATGCTGGCATTGATGCCTTTGTTGGAAGAGGCCGGCGTTCCACCCGGTTTGGTCAATGTGCTACCATCACGGCGCACCGGTGCCTTGGTGGATCACATGATGCATGATCCGCGCGTGCGCGTTGTGAGTTTTACCGGCTCTACTGGTGTGGGCCGAAAGCTTTTGAAAGGCGCGGCAGATCAAGTGCTGAAACCCGCGATGGAGCTTGGCGGCAACGCCCCGGTCATCGTTCTGGAAGATGCCGACATGGAAACTGCAATCGAAGGCACGATGTTGGCCAAGATGCGCAATCTGGGTGAGGCATGCACGGCCGCCAACCGCATTTATGTCCACGTCTCCCGCGCCGAGGAGTTTACGAAGCGCCTATCTGATGAAATGTCCGCCTTGAAAGTCGGCGATGGCACCGACCCTTCCGTTGATGTCGGCCCATTGGTCAACTCTGACACGCGTGACAAGGTGGCCGGGTTTGTCGCCGATGCGGTCGCAAAAGGGGCCCGTGTTGAATGTGGTGGTGCCACGCCTGACGGGACCGGTTTCTTTTACCCGCCGACCGTCCTCTCCAACGTGCCGGAAAGCGCCGATTGCCTGCATGATGAGATTTTCGGGCCAGTCGCCGCCATACAGACCTTCACTGACCAAGAGGATGTGATCCGCCGGGCAAACAACACGGAATACGGCCTTGTGGCCTATGTGTTCTCGGATGACTTCAAACGCGCATTACAGGTGTGTGAACGACTGGAATACGGCATGGTTGGCCTGAATCGAGGACTGGTAAGCGATCCGGCAGCACCGTTTGGCGGTGTTAAACAATCAGGCCTCGGACGCGAAGGCGGCCACGAGGGTATGCTGGAATTCATGGAAACTCAGTATATCTCGGCAAGTTGGTGATTTTGGAATTTTCAAGCTGAGTAAAGCCCGGAAATCGAAACCACCGAGCGTGACCCACCCTTGGAATAACAGGCTAGGGTGAGATCCAGATCCCAGACGCTTGCGATCATGGAAATATCACAATCGCTGCCACTGTATCCTAATATACCAGAATCTGCGGATTCAGAGCGATTTGGGGCAAAGTTGTACCCTTAATTGCAATATTTCCACAGGACTTTCTGCAGGGTGCCACTCAACGTTTCGCCTACCCTGGAAGGCCTGCGTCCGTTTGCGCGCCACAAAAGGCGCCTATGTCTTCCACAGTTTTGACCGTCCGGCAATTAAGGGTGCAGTACTGGAATTAACGGTACGGTATGAAAATTAAAGGTACAAAACACCATTGAAATCGCGAGAAAATTTCAGACGAGAATCTGATTCATTAGGGTACAGTGACAGCTGGGCTAGGTTGGGATTGTACCCGGAGGCAGTCCTGTCCAGATGTCAATGGGTTCCACCCGACCACGAAGCGTATGTTGGCCGGCCGGGTTCAATCCCATTTTCTTTGCTTGATCGCGCGTTTGCGGATCTGGTTCCAGAAGTGCACCGGACAGGGCAATGGCGGCGTTTTGAGATTTGGCGAACTCCTGCAGGCGACTGGCTGTGTTTACCACGTCACCGCTCACGGCGAGTTGTTTGTGGCGCTTGCCGCCGATAACACTGGTCTGGACCGGGCCCGCATGACCACCGACCCGTATCCCGAGACCGGGCCAGTCTGGACTATTGCCAACCGTCGCATACAGCGCCTCGATGAAGCACAGCGCGCGCATAGCATCGTCCGGGCCGGGTTCCGGCAGCCCAAAGACAACCATCGCGCCATCTCCTGCAAAATGTGCGATGATCCCGTGCTGCGGCTCCACGGATTGTTCGACAAGCCCGTGGAACAGCCGCAAAAAATCGGCGGTGCCCTCGGGGCCGAGGCTCTCGGAATGCGCCGTGAAGCTAGCGACATCAACAAACAAGACAACGGCAGGTCTTGCCGAGGCTTCGAAGCGAGGGTTGGTTGCATCTGCCAACCGCTCAACAAGCAGGGGCGACTGATAGAGCGCGAGATTCGCCGCGCGTCGACGATGTTGTACAAGCCGTAGCCCGGCGCCGGCACAAGCGCCCAATAGAAGCGAAAAAACCGCCGTGACCCCATCCAGCCACCAACCGACGACGAATGCGGCTTGCAGTACAAGAGCCACAACACTGAATACCGCTGTGGTCGCGAGAACCCCAAGCCAGGGCCGGTCCATTCTTGCCGCGAAGAATCCGAGCGTAGTCGCCATTAGTGCCACTGCGATGTCCAATGACCATGACAGCGCGTTACGACGCAGAAAACGCTGCTCGATAACGTTTGCAGCCAAAGTTGCATGCAGCTCAACGCCGGGAAAGGTGGCATCGTAGGACGTCGCGTGCCGGTCTCCGAACCCGGTTGCGGTGGCCCCGACAAACACGATCTTGTCCCGCAGGTTTGCCTCCCCAAGCTTTGCGAAAGAATAGGTCGGGATCGTCCCTTCATGCCCGTAAAAGTTCAGGGGGATAGCGCCCTGCCTGTCCAGCGCGACCAAGGTGTCCCCAACTGTCAGGTGCCCGCCTGTTTCGGATGACCGCAACTGTAGGTCCAGCTTATCATCCGCCGCCTTGAGGACCGCAAGGGCGAGCGGCGGATACCATGCGTTGCCGTCTTTAGTTGCCAGATACTGCGCAGCAATAAGCCGACGTGCTGCTCCATCGGGATCATGGCGCAGGTTCACATGTCCGATCGATACCACACCGCGCAGAGTTTCAGCCGGTCCCAACGCGGGCAGCGGGTTGTCGAACTCAGGGGCAATCACAACTAAAAAATCGCCGCTCTGGAGATCTTGCAGAGATGCATCAGCGGGCGCCTCGGCTACCCCAAGTACTGCGTCTGCACCTGCCAATGCCTCAGCAAGACCTTCGTCACCCGCACGCGGATCAATCAACAGAAAGTCCAAAGCAATTGCTGCGGCATCCGCCTCTGAGGCAATCGTCACCGCCTCTGCCAAGGCTGATCGAGACGGCGGAAACGTTTCAAGCTGTGCCATGGCAGCATCGTCAAATGCAATGATTGCGACACCATCCGGGGGTGTCACCGGGCCGCGCCAAAAGAATCTGGCGTCGAGCAGTCTGCCTTCAACTCCCTGCCAAAACGTACTTCGGTCTCCTGGGTGCCAGATCGCGATCAACAGGCTCAACAGCAGCACGATCACCCCGGTAATGCGTCGTGCGCGTCGAAACCCGTCGCGTGCTACCATTCCGCCCCGAGAAGTACGTCGAATTCCTCTATGCGCGCCGATCCCCAATCCGTGACCGACCCAAGCTCGCCAGAGGAGGATACATCAATGCCTTTGCCCGGGCTTAGTTGCGCAACGATGTCATCTGCAGAAACAAACACCGTGCCTTCACGTGTGAAGATGGCGCTTGCCCTGTTTTCGACTCGCATCGCCCACTCGGTGGAACGGACCGCGGCGACAGCAGAAGGGGTTCTGACCTGGACGCCATTCCCGTCTTCCGAGGAAAAAAGGAACCCGGCGACGCCATCGATCAGACGCAGTCCAAAGGGGCGCGTTTCATGATCCAATAGACCAAGCACGTCGATCTCGCTTTCCGGGCCTATAACAACTTCAAGCCCAACATAGCAGGCAATGGTAACCCTTGCATCGGCTTCCGTGCGCAGCTTGGCATTCAACCCCAAACCCAAACCAATGACTGCAGGTTGGGCACCTGCTCCTCGGGCAGAAACGACCGCCTGCCCTTCCATACGCGTTATGACACATGTTCCTTGTGTTTGAGCGGCGACCGAACCGGGCAACCCGATCCAGGAATAAATAAGAAGGATAACAAGCAAGCTTTTTTGAATCATTGCGGCCTCGCGGCTGAAGATACTCACAAGAGTGAAGAGTATGACACGAGAGGTCAACCAAAGGCGGCCTTACGTTTCTGTCGCATGGGTGGGAAACTGCTCGTTTCAATCAACGCCCGCCCTCGTCCCCGATTCAGATTGGACACACAAAACTCAAGAACTGGGGAATGTCTGCGTTCGCGTAGGAATTGATGAAAGAGTTTACAGCAGACTCTTTGATTTCGGGTTTAATAGAAACCACCCTACCCACTTTGTGCTCATAATTTGGCAGTAATGATCGTTACTTTTGCCGCAGCATCAAACCCTCATCATACCCGATAAGTATCCCTTATTCGGTCTAATACGAACTCCGTCAGGAGTTGAAGGCAGAATCGGCGTTTAAGCCGAAGCACCTTAGCTCCCTGCCCTGCCCCCCCTTCCCTCTCACAATAAGTTCGTGGAATGGTCTTTGATCTGTGTACACCTACAATGGCCGCTGGGCCCGTGAACAAGGCGATGGCGTTGGACTTGATCGCCTCCGGCCCTCGCGACGTCGGCGGCATCTCAAACGAGAACAACGGCGTTAGACAACAATGGTCTCAGTCGCGCAAAGCCTTCGCAAGACACTGGCCTGCCCGACTGGGCTCGACTTGGACCGGAGCGTCACATCCTGGCGGGAGCTTTGCTGGACAAAGTAGCTCGCCTTGCAAGCGGGCACGCCCTTGTTGAAACAAACCAGCGCCTGGATCCAGTTACAGACCCAACGGGTTTGCGTAGACCTTGCAGATGGCCTTGTGATGAATGTGTTGACACTCGCTCTATACGCAAAACACCGGGCTGATAGCCCGGTGCTTGGTCTGGTCTAAGATGGCAGTTTCTTACCCGTGGGTAAGATCATCCTCTTCCTGAAGATCATCAAGCAGCACCGCGACAGCCTGTTCCAGCTTGCTACGATCTACACGCGTGAAATCCAGATCATATTTCAGTTCTATGCGCCCGTTCGAAGCCGAGCATCGGGCGACCCCTGCCCTTCCCGACACTTGAAACGTCGTTTTGGCGCGGCGGGTTTTTCCTGAACTGCTGGGTGCCGGTTTCTTTTCGGCTCCTGTCTGAACCTCTACAAACGACCGCAAGATCGCCATCTCGCGAGCGCTGTCCCGCTCTGGTTCGCTCATCACGGCGGTGCTAACCTGACGTACCAAACCAGGATCCGCATCGAGCTTGCGTTTGAGCGTGACCCCCAGATTGCGCGGGATGTCGTTTGGATGCATCAGCACCTTGTCCAGCATCATCAACAAACTGGCAAACGCGCGGATATAACTACGCTTTGTGTAGCTGGCTGATTTGAACAGGATTGCCACTGCTTTATCCACATCCGCACAATCGTTTGCCGGGTCTTCTGTGTAGGCGCGCGCCAAGGTACCCATTTCCGCAAATGAGATATCCTTGCGGATGAGGTTTTCATCCACCATCCGCCGGTAGCTGTCGTTGATATCCGCGGCATCCGAAATGCCTGCCGGGATTTCAGCGTAAATCTCATCGCCAGTTTCCTCATACAAGGCGCGATAAGCAGACAAGCGGCGCATACCTTGTATCAGATCAAACCGACCATCCGAGCGACGTTCCAATCGAATTGGGTTTGACAGACCAATGTCGCGGATCGAATCCTTTAATTCATCCAACTCGTCATCCGGACCAGCCTTCCGATCGCGTGTCAGCTTTTCGGTGACAACATTCGAAAGCGCCACACGCTCGGTCACCAAACCTTCAGACCGCAGCCGCACCAGTTCATGCGCCAATCGGTCATTTTCGGCGCGGATCGTATCTTCGGTTGATTGCTGGTCGCGCAGGGCATCTGCGTTCTCTGAGATCGCTGCAGCCATCGGACCACGCCTTTTCTCCAGCACCTTGTCTGGAACCTTACCGACGGGGATGTCCTCCATTGCCGGCATATCGATGTCAAACATTCTGCGTTTACGGCTCATGCGTCATCCTCCAGCTTGTCCCAGGCCGTCAGCATGACATCCCGGAATTCCTCATAGACGTTATCAAAGGTCGATCGTGCGCGCCGCCAGGTTTCGCGCGTCATCTCTCGGTAATCCATCTCGTAGACGGAACTTAGGAAACGGCCCGATTGCTCTACGGCACGGGTCATTTCCACCGGGTGCTGCGCAACGTTGTCGCCGAAGACTTTGCGGAACGCTTCGAACATCGCAAGGTGCAGAGCGTTGCCCGGCTCGTATCGCGTCAGCAGGAAACGAAGTTCGCAGAAGGTTTTGGGAAGACCGATCTTACCCGTGGGTAAGGTCTTGTCGAACCCATAGGCCAAATCCTCGAGCGCTTCGGCCAGCTGACCAATGAAAGAGGTGGTCGAGTCGTATTCCCAATATCCTGGCCCGGAGGGGATATAGAGCATGTCCGCCGCAAAGACCGCATTCATGGACTGATAGCCAATCGCGGGCGGGCAATCGAAGAGGATCAGATCATAGGCATCGTCGGGGATCTGATCCAGGTAGCGCGATACCGCTGCAAAAAACGACCATTCGGGATTTAGGTGTCGGTACTGGGCCGACGCAAACTCAACAAAAGCAGCGTTCGCACAGGACGGAATCACATCGATCGTCGACCAGGAGGTCTGCCGAATAAAGTCAGCGACCCGCAGATCACCCAGGCCCATACCGGTGATCGACGGTGGCAGCTCGCGGCGGGGCAGGGCGGTGCCGGATTCGGCAGCGGCAGGGCGGTTGTTCATCCGCTCTGTTTCTCGGATAAGATCGCGCGCCATGATACCCCAAACGGTGAAATCTTCGGCCACGTCCGTCAGGCCCATCGAATGGCTCAGGGTCGCCTGCGGGTCGAAATCCACTACTAGTACACGATAGCCATCCAGCGCAGCCGCGTGCGCCAGATGTAAAGCAACGGTCGACTTCCCGGCACCCCCTTTGAAATTGGCAACAGCCGCGCGCATGGCGCGTTTGCCGGCGGGGCGGGGCGGCATCAGGGATTTGCGGTTCACCTTGAGCCTGCGGCGCAGCTCGTTCACCTCTTCGAGGCTGAACCAGCGCTGTCGGCCATCTGGCTCGACCTCACCACCCGGCAGCGAAGGATCAGCGGCAAGCTTACCGCGGAAGGTCGACTGGTTGATCCGAAAGATCAGCTCGGACACTTCCCAACTAGAGAAGCGGCGGAGCGTCTTCTCCATCTCGGGGCTGAAGGTCTGCTGCCGTATCCAGCCCTGCAGTTTCAGCGATTGATTGCGCAATGCGTTTAGATCTTCGTGCGTATACATGCCTCAGCTCTCGTTCCTTCGGACGCTATTTGTTATCTTTTTTCTATTTACGCCCGATTTGCACTTTACGCAAAAGAAAATATCATGAAGATGAAACTTACCCGTGGGTAAGAAAACAAGGGCCAGCGCAACGCTGAGCGATTCGGAGACAAGGGTACTGAAATCCGCGGTAGCGCATCGCTGCTCCGCCCACATTTAGGGGGCCACCAATAGGCGACCAACCCCATTTAGGGGGACAGAATGGCCAAATAGGGGGTCATCCTGTGTGTCCCCCATCACCATTACTTCACCAAATTTCTTTTATTGAATTGATCTGAACCCAAGCCCAAACTGGCCTGAAATGAGACTCTGCTTGACAGAATCGAAGCTTTGGACGCTAATCACTGCAAGATGATGAAAAGCGTTGGCAAACAGCGTGACACGGCGGTAAGAACCGCATGAGGCAGACCAGAGCGGTGAGAACGAGGATGCAGCTTGCAAAACCGGTCGGGCGAAATGCACCGGCCCTCAAGTACGATATTCTATCGGCGCTGACAGTGCATGCGCTGTCGGGCGACAAGCATCGTCAGCGCAGTATTCTACGCATCTTAGCCCTGATCACCACGCGGTATAACTGGCGCAGCAATGAGCTTTCGATTGGACGAGAAGAAATCTCGCGGCTGTGGTCGGTGAATGAACGCACGGTGAAACGAGAAATGGCTAAATTTCGTGCGATGGGCTGGGTTGTGGTCAAACGACCGGCTGCCCGAGGGCGCGTGGCGGTATACGAGCTGGATTTAAAGCAGCTGATGTTGGATACCTCAGAGGTCTGGCCTGTGATTGGCACGGATTTCCAGGCGCGTATGACCAATGAACCCGAAGCGGTTACAAATATTGTGCCATTCAAGGTCAAAGCGGCGTTCCCTGACGGGGCCGAAGATGATGTCTGGACGCAAGTACAGGCCATTTTGCATGGCCGGGACCCTGAGCTTTGGGCAAGTTGGTTCCAACATCTAAGCGAGGCCGACAGGGCAGGGGGCGTGGCCACGTTGATCGCCCCCTCGCGCTTTATGGCTGATTACATTGCCCAGAAATGGAGCGCACGGTTGCTGGCAGCTTACAGCCGGGTTGATCCGGACATACGCAGGCTGCGCTTTGAAACATCGGAATAGTCCGGAGATGCTCGGGGAATGGGCCCTCGATCAAGCTCTATTGTGTAGTCTTGATCGAAGGCAGAGATGCGGTAGTCTCCCGCCGCATCGATTTGCTTAGACGTGATCGTCTTTCACCAGCTCGCCCCGGCCATGTCCTGCCAGACCGCCTGAGACTTCTTCGGTTGCCTCATCGGCCAGTGTTTCGGGCAAGATAAGGTTCAAAACAATTGCAATCAGCGCGGCCGGCAAGATCCCCGAGGCCCCCAGGATGCGCAGCGTATCCGGTAAATGCTGCAGCGCATTGGCTGAGCCCGGTGCGACGTTCATGACTTCAAGCTGAAGACCCAGACCTATGGACAGGGACACCGCAAAGATAACCATATTCCGGCGGTTCCAGACCACGTCTGACAGCATGGAGACACCTGCCGCGACAACCATACCGAACATGACGATCACGCCACCGCCCAGAACCTCAATCGGGACGGTACGGATCAGGCCGCCGACCTTGGGGACAAGCCCGCAAATGATCAGGAAAATAGCGCCAATGGTGACGACATGGCGGCTCATTACGCCCGTCATCGCGATCAGGCCCACGTTTTGGCTGAACGAAGTATTCGGAAAGCCTCCAAAGATACCGGCAAGCGCTGTGCCGAAACCGTCAGCATAGGTTGCGCCCTGAATCTCTTTGTCGGTGGCTTCGCGCCCGGCACCACCCTTGGTGATGCCTGAGACGTCGCCAACGGTCTCGATCGCCGATACAAAGGCCATGAGGCAGAAGCCGATCACAGCGGCCAAAGAGAACTCGAACCCGTATTTGAAAGGCTGCGGCAAGGCGAAGGCGGCAGAGCGTTCCCACGAGCCAGAAATCGCATCGAGTGGCAGTTTTCCAACCAGGATGCAATAGACGTAACCCACTAGAATACCAATCAAAACCGCCGAGATCGACAGCATCCCGCGAGCAAAGAACTTCAGCCCTAGCGTGACAATGATCACGATCAGGGCAGGGGCCCAGCTGGACAAAGAGCCATAGCTTTCCGCGCCCGACGCCTTGGCCGGAACACCACCAGCTGCGTATTCGATACCAACTTTGACCAGCGCCAGACCGATCATGGTAACGACGAGGCCGGTCACCAGCGGCGGCAAAGCAAAGCGTATCCGGCCGATTACCGTGCCCAGAAGCGCATGGAACAGGCCGCCAATGAGTACGCCGCCAAACAAAGCGGCCAGCCCATCCACGCCTTTCCCGGCGACCAACGGGATCATGATGGGAATAAATGCAAACGACGTGCCCTGAACGATGGGCAACGCGGCCCCGACAGGCCCGAGAGTGACGGTTTGCAATAGCGTGGCCACACCCGCAAACAACATCGACATCTGAATCAGATACAGCAGTTCGGGAAAATCAGGGCTGTTCGAACCAAAGCCAAACCCGGCTGCGCCCGCAACGATGATGGCCGGGGTCACGTTTGATACGAACATGGCCAGCACGTGCTGAATACCCAAGGGTACCGCGCGATAGATGGCAGGAAAGTAATTCGGGTCTCGAAGTTGTTCCGGTGTCCCGATTGGTGACGTCGTCATGAGGTTCCTCCTGTAGGACCAATGGAGTCGTCTCTGAGCGGGTGCCGGTTCTGTTTATTCGTGTGTTTGATCTGCAGCCGTTCAAAGTAAGCTATTGATAGTCCACCACGGTGGTGGCGATTATCAAAAATACCCGAAAGGTTCTGCGCGCCCCTTGCAATCTGGGGTGCAAGGGCGCTCTGGCTAAAAACGGAGCAGATCTGGTTGTTGCTGCGGGTTTTGGCAGCGGCAACCGGACGGTCAGGTCACCACATCCGGAGAGGTTCTGCCGCAAATCTCCTGCAATCTGGTGATGGCGGCGATAGCGTCGGCAACCTCACTCAGGGCGCTTTGCGGATCAGCACCCAGGTCGCCGTCCTTTGGCGTGAAACTTTCCAGATAGACCCGGATTGTGGCGTTGTCCGTTCCTGTGCCAGAGAGGCGGATCACACCGCGGCTGCCGTTTTCAAAGACGATGCGAATGCCCTGATTGTGGCTCATCGATCCATCGACCGGATCGTGATAGGAGAACTGATCTGCGGTCTTGACCACGAGCTCTCCCATACCGCTGCCGGGGAGGGTTGGTAGCCGTGCGATAAGCTCTGACATCATCTGATCGGCCTTGGCACTGTCCACGGTCTCGTAGTCATGGCGCGAGTAATAGTTGCGCCCATAGGTTTGCCAGTGGTCTTCCATTATCTGCCGGACGGAAACCCGGCGTTTTGCGAGAATATTCAGCCACAGGAGTACTGCCCATAATCCGTCTTTTTCGCGCACGTGATCTGATCCGGTCCCTGCACTCTCTTCTCCGCACAAGGTGATCCGACCTGCGTCGAGCAGGTTGCCAAAGAACTTCCAGCCCGTTGGGGTTTCATAGCAGTCAAGGCCCAGATGGCTGGCCACGCGGTCTACAGCGGTGCTTGTGGGCATGGATCGGGCCACGCCGGACAACCCCTTTGCATAGGCCGGAGCGAGGTGCGCATTGGCGGCTAGTACCGCCAGACTGTCCGATGGGGTAACGTAGATGCCTTTGCCCAGGATCATGTTGCGGTCGCCATCGCCGTCGGAGGCTGCGGCAAAATCCGGGCCATCAGGGGACATGACCAGATCGACCAGAGGCTTGGCCCAGATCGGGTTGGGGTCGGGATGACCTTTGCCAAAATCAACCGAGGGAATTGCGTTCAGCACCGAACCTGTTGGCGCGCCCAATTCCTGTTCAAGGATCGCAGTTGCATAAGGTCCCGTCACCGCATGCATCGCGTCAAAGCGTAAGGAGAAGCCCTCGGACAGAAGCGATCTGATCGCGTCAAAATCAAACAGCTCGCGCATCAGCTCTGCATAATCGGCGACCGGGTCGACGATTTCGACCTGCATCCCCTCAAGCACAGATGTGCCAATCTGGCTAAGGTCGACATCGTCTTTTGTCAGCGTGTGATACTGGGTGATGGTCTGCGACTGCGCATAGAATTTTTCGGTCAGACTTTCCGAGGCCGGGCCGCCATTGCTGCCGTTGAACTTCAGACCGAAATCCGCGTCGATGCCACCGGGATTGTGACTGGCCGAAAGGATGAAGCCTCCTTCGGCCTTTCGCTTTCGGATCAGGTTCGACACGGCCGGTGTCGACAGAAGACCATTCTGGCCGACGATAACACGGGCGATGCCGTTGGCCGCTGACATGCGCAGGATGATCTGGATGGCCTCGGCATTGAAGAACCGACCGTCGCCGCCAATGATGAGCGTTTTGCCCGCGCCACCGTCAATGGCGTTAAAGATCGACTGGACAAAACACTCCAGATAGCCCGGTTCCATAAACACCCGCGTCTTTTTGCGCAGTCCCGAGGTTCCGGGCTTTTGGCCCGCAAAGGCGGTGCAGGGCTGTGTCACGATCGGCATATTTCAAATTCCTTGTTCTGAACAATGACGCAGGTGGTGCGCGCCGGGTCCCAAAATGTGCAAGCCCCACACGGGTCAGGTATCGGGCTTTGATGGAGAAGTGATAGGGCAGGGGGGCTGTAGGTCACAAGCCTGTTGGTTAAAGTTGGGCCATCTGTCTTGATGCGTCTCACCAGGGCCATGCTTCGCCGAGCGTGGCCTGCGTTGCATGACTTGTCGTTGCCAACCATCGTATTTGCCTAGGTAAGGATGAATCCCTGCACGCGGATGTAGTCGCCGAAGGTCTCGCGTTCCGCGTGGCTGTATTGCCGCGTCCTGTCGTCAATCCAGGCCCAAAGTTTGCGACACATCATCGGTTTATTTTTACCGTGCCGTCGACAAGCACGGCAAAACTCTTGAATTCATGCTGTCGGAGCGCCGAAATAAATCGGCTGCTACAAGATTTTTAGCTCGGACACTGGAGGTCAACGGTCTGCCGCAAAATAGATCGTTGTCGACATAAGCGGAGCCAGCACTGCTGGCACTAAGGCGATCAACAAAATGCTGAAAGGCGTTGGCTGCCTGATCCCGATTGAGATGTTGAGGCGCAAATATCTGAACAACATCGTCGAACAAGACTATCGTTTCATCAAAAGACGAACGCGCCCGATGCTCGGTTTCAAGAGCTTTGCCTGGGCTGCAGCAACACTTACTGGCATCGAGGTGTTACATGAGCCGAAAGGGCCAATTCGGCCCGGACTCTGCCCGTATAAGCAATTAGCTGAACTGTGAGCCTAGCTTCGTCGCGTTCGCCAAGACAGTCCGGCTAGCTCATGACTTTGCAACAAGGCCGGTGCGCAAACCCCGTCTAGAGGCCCAAAATACTTCGTGCCTGGTCGGCTGTCGCAACCGGGCGATTGTACTGGTCACAGATTTCAGCTGTCCGGGTCACTAGAGCCGCGTTTGATGGTGCAAGCGTATTGCGATCCAGTCGCACGTTGTCTTCCAAACCCGTACGCGCATGGCCACCTGACAAAATTGCCCAATGGTTAAGAACCTCCTGCTGCGCACCAATACCTGCGGCGCACCAGGGCGCACCGGGAAACAGTCGATCAACTGTCTTCACGTAGAAGTCGAAGACTTCGCGATCCGCAGGCATTGCGTTTTTCACACCCATGACAAATTGCACATACGGCGTGTCTTTGATTTGACCTTTCTTGTGCATCTCGGCCGCCTTCAAGATATGGCTCAGATCAAAGGCTTCAATCTCTGGCTTGACGTCATAAGTGGCCATCTCAGCCGCGAGCCAGTCGACAAGATCGGGTGGATTTTCGTAGACGCGCGTGGGGAAGTTGTTCGACCCAACCGACAGCGATGCCATATCCGGCTGCAACGGCAACATGCCGCCCCGCGTCTTGCCCGCCCCGGACCGCCCGCCTGTCGAAAACTGGATGATCATGCCAGGGCAGTGTTTCTCAAGCCCCTCTTTCAGTCTTGCGAACTTTTCCGGGTCGCTTGAAGGCGTTTCATCATCGTTTCGAACATGGGCATGGCAGATGGATGCCCCTGCCTCAAAGGCTGCCTGTGTGCTTTCGATTTGTTCTTCGACTGTTATAGGCACCGCCGGGTTATTGGCCTTGGTTGGCAAGGACCCGGTTATTGCAACACAGATGATGCAGGGTTCGGACATTTCACGCCTCTTTCGGTGCGAGGACAAAGTCGAATTCGACATCCCAATAAGGACCTTCAAAACCGACTTCCTCAGATCGCGCCGGATCATCGACCCGGTTGAATTCGGCGATCAGGCTTTCTTTGACCCCAAACACCGCATCCGAGTTGATGTACTGATCATCGGGATCAAAGATATGCGTGGTCAGGTCGTCGTAGCCGTCTTTCGAGACAATGTAGTGTAGGTGCGCCGGTCGGTACGGGTGTCGACCAAGACGCTTCAACAGATCGCCAACCGGCCCGTCATCCGGGATTGGATAGTTCTTTGGCCGCACCGCACGGAACCAATACGTCCCGTCAGCACCGGTCGTGAAGACGCCGCGCAGGTTAAAATCAGGTTGAATACCTTTCTGCTGCACGTCGTAAAACCCATCATCATTGGCTTGCCAGACATCAATCTTGACGCCTTCCAGTGGGTTGCCCTCCACATCGGTGACACGACCCCGTACCACCATGTCCTCGCCCTTTTGGTCGAGACAAATGTTGTGTCCCATCTCGTATTCCGGGGCACCTCCCACGTGGAAAGGGCCCAGCACAGTGTTCTCTGAGGCCCCGGTGGGGCGGCGTGAGTTCACGGCATCCACCAGCATCGACACGCCCAGAACATCGGACAGAAGAATGTACTCCTGCCGCCAGTCATCGCACATGTGCCCAACCTTGGTCAGGAACATGATCGCCTCGAACCATTCCTGTTGCGTCGGTTCAATCTCCTTCACGGCCTCATGGAGCTTTCGCGTGATGACCTCCATCACCTGCTTAAGCCGTTCGCTTTCTGCGTTTTTGTTGCGTGCAGTGACAACCTCGGCCGAGTTTTCCTCGGTGAAGTATCCCATCTCATGCGAGTCCATTTTGGCCTCCTGACTTGTGTAAGTTTGCTCCAGATTGGCTCATCGCGAAAGGACTGTGGTCAGCGCGCGACGCAGTTCGGCTTCGGCATCCGCAGCCATATCGGCTGAGCGCCACGCCACATGTTGATCGGGACGGACCAACAAACAGCCCGTATCCGAAATCTCCGACGCGCGCGCCCAATCCCCGTTGTGGTCAACATAAGTCTGGCGCGGACCGATGACGTGACAGCGAATGGGCATGCCCAGTTCGCGAGAAACGGTCTCGGCCGCCGTCAACCAAGCCTCGCCACCAATTCCGGTCAGCAAGGTGAATTCTCCGCGACCGCACAAATCCAGAGTGGAATGTTTGTTCCCAGTATCATGATCAAACACCCAAACATGTGGGATGCGCGCGCCGGGCCAAGTCGTGGGCTGGTAATGCAGCTCAGCATCCTGATCAAAACTGGGATTGGGTTGACCATCCGGTTCAATCGCACAGGAGTCGTAGCGTTGGTTCATTTCAACGCCATGCGCATCGAACTCATATTTCTTGAAGGCAATCGCCTCGCGAATGGCCTGCCTTTGTGCCGCAGCTTCAGGCGTTGATCCCGAGCGTGCCTCAAGGTTGCTTTGCATGACCTCTGGGTCGACACCTTCTGCCATTCCGAGAGATTCAAAGATAGGACCGAATTCACCGATGGATTGATTGGCTCGTGTGACGATCTGCTTTGCTACCGGCGCGCGCTCTTCGCTATAGCTGTCCAGCAGGTTCTCTCCGGCGTGGCCTTTCAGGACTGCCGCCAGTTTCCAAGCGAGGTTAAAGCTATCCTGAATCGAGGTGTTCGAACCCAGCCCGTTTGACGGAGGGTGTCGGTGCGCTGCGTCGCCCATGATGAACACGCGGTCCTTTTGCATATGGGTCGCGTACATATTGTTGACGGTCCAGGTGTTGGCGCTGATCAATTCGATCTCAAGTTCGGGGTCGCCAACAAGTTGGCGCGCCACCTGCGTGGCCATGGCCTCGTCAACTTCGGGGGCGGGTTGGTTTATGTCATAGCCCCAGACAATGAGCCATTCGTTCCAAGGGCGGACCATGCGGACTAGACCCATGCCAATGCCACCGACATTCGCACCCGGTTGCATCACCCAATAGAGGACCGATGGCCGATGCGCCACGTACTTGCTGAGATCGGCCCGGAACAGGATGTTCATGGACCCGCCGACGCCCATCTGACCTTCGAATGGCAGACCGGCATGTTCGGCAACTAGTGAATTGCCCCCATCCGCACCGACCAGGTATTTTGAACGGATCGTGATTTCTTCGCCCGACAAGCGATCCAAACACGTCGTCGTCACACCATCTGCGTCTTGCTCATGTCGCAAGTATTCGGTGCTCATACGTGCTTGAGTCCCACGGCGACAAGCGGTGCCGAACAGGATCGGCTCCATGAATGTCTGCGGAAGGTCGTTCATCATGGTCGGGCTGGACAGCAGGTGCTCGGCTTTGGATAGAGGATGATTGCCCCAGCTTTTCATCCGTCCGATTTCCTCACCGGTGAGGCTTTCGCAGAACACGTTCTCACCCATCAAATCCTGATGCGCGGCGTGCATATAGGCTTCGGCCTCGACTTCATGACCAAGGTCGCGCAAAACCTCCATCGTGCGCTGATTGGTGATATGCGCGCGCGGCGTGTTGGCCAGCCAGCGATAGCGGTTGATGACCATGTTCTCGACGCCATAGCTCGACAGCAAAGCCGCCGTTGCGGACCCCGCCGGGCCGGTCCCGATGATCAGGACATCCGTTGTGATGGTGGCCATAAGCTCTCTCCCTTGTTGTTTGAATTTATCAGGACCGTGGGTCCCAAAGGCGGCCGTCATATTCGGCCTCATAGGCTTTGCCGTCCGGGTAGCTGACCAGTTCAAGCTGCATGCCCCAGGGGGCGAGGAAATAGACCCAGGTTTCCCCAGCGCTTGGGCCTTCGGTCATGGTTGTCGGGTTGCCCAGGACCTTAATGCCCTTGTCCTGCAAATAGCTGACGGCACCGTCCATATCGGTGGTATAGAACGCGATGTGATGCCCGCCGATATCCGAGTTACGCGGCAGCTTCGTATCCTGATCCGGCGCGGTGTATTCGAAGATTTCAAAATTGGCGCCGTTGCCACAGCGGACCAGTCGCATCGTCGGGATCTCGGCCTTGGCGTCCACGTTTAGATGGTCCGCCATCCAGGTGCTGTCACCGCCCGAGAACGGGCCCAACGGGTAAAACACATTGCAGCCGATAACGTCCTGAAAGAAGGTGACAGCCTCATCGACACTCGGGACTGTAAATCCCACATGGTCTGTACCCGTCATTCCCGGCAGGGAGTTGCCAGCGAATGCGCCAGTTCCTAATGCTGCGACGGCGGTCGTAAATGCGAGTGCTCTCATGGTTCAATCCTCCTTGTTCGACTGCGCGCCAATCACCAGACGACGGCGCACGGGGAATATTTGAAGCCCGGTTTTTTCAGAGATCAGCCCCCAGATGCCGCGCGGTGCGAAGAGCATGACGGCGATCCCGATCAGCCCAAGCACCATGAGGTACCAGGAGCCGTAGTCGGCCAGCAGGCTTTGCAAGATGAAGAAGATCAGCACGCCCAGGATTGGGCCTTCGATGGTACCGATGCCCCCGATCACCACAATGAAGATCACATAAGCCGTCCAGTCGGTGACCGAGAATGCGGCATCGGGTGAAATCCGAAGCTTTTGAACGTAAATCAGAGCGCCGGTCAGCCCGGTCCCGGCGGCTGAGACGAGGTAGACCAACCACTTCATCCGCACCGCATCGACGCCGATGGATTTCGCTGCTTCGACATTGTCCCGTACCGCAGCCAGTGCCAGCCCACGCTTTGTTCTGAGCAGCCAGTAGATGCCTGCAACCGTTGCGATCACCAGCGCCAAGGCCAGCCAGTAGGTCAGGATATCGCGTGCCGCCGCACCGCGAACATCAAACGTGGTTTGGATCCACTCGGTCGCCCACATCTCGCGCGTTGCTGTGCGCGGCAAAGAGGTGCCGGTGCCGCCGCCGAGCACTTTCCATTGGGCTACCAGCAGGCGCATGACCTCGGCGATGACCCATGTTCCGATGGCGAAGTAAGCTCCTTGCAGCCGGAAGGCGAAGAAAGCCGTGGGTATGGCGACAATCAGGGCTGCAACGCCGCCCAGCAGGATCGCCGGAACCGGGTCCATACCCCAAAGGATGACACCGCCGAACATGGCGTAGGCGCCCATGCCCACGAAGGCTTGCTGGCCGACGGACACAAGGCCACCATACCCCGCCAGCAAGTTCCAGAATTGCGCCAGCACCAGCATGGTGAAGATGAAGAACAGGTCTTGAATCAACCCTCGGCTGGCAAATGTCGGCAGCAGGATGAACAGGATGATCAGGGCGATACAGACGGCTCCGGCACAGTAGGACGCGCGGGTCTGAGTTTGGACGCGGTAAATCGAAGTATCAGCCATCAGTCCACCGCCCTTGGAAACAGGCCTCTTGGTTTGATCAGAAGCACGATGAGAAACGCCAGGTGACCAGCCAGGATTTGCCATTCGGGGTTAATTGCTGCGCCGATAGTCTGCGCGACGCCGATGATGACGCCTCCGATCAGAGTGCCCCACAGACTGCCTAGGCCACCAATGATCACGGCCTCAAAAGCGTAGATCAGGCGCGCGGGGCCGATATTGGGGTCAAAGTTCGCCCTCATTCCCAGATAAAGCGCCGCCAAAGTCACCACGAGCATCGCAATGGCTGTCGCAGTGGCGAAGATGCGTTCTGGCCGGATACCCATCAGACCCGCTGTCACCGCATCATCCGAGGTTGCGCGGAACGCTCGGCCCAACTCTGTGCGGTAGAAAAGTTGGTTCAGACCGACGATGACAAGGATTGCTGAGGCAAAGGTCAGCAACGGCAGAACGCCGAGGTTCAGCACGCCCATTTGAACGGACGCCGTTGCAATCTCACCTGCAGGCAAACGTTGGCTATCGGCTGAGAACCCTTCGAGCAGAGCGTTTTGCAAGACGACCGACAGACCGAATGTCACAAGCAAAGGCGGCAGTATATCTGGACCGAGTACGCGGTTCAGCACATGTCTCTGCAAAGCCCAACCCACGCCGAACATGATCGGTGCGGCAATGATTGCAGCCAGAAACGGTGAAAGCCCAAGCAGCGAGACCAGCAGAAGGATCAGATAGGCGGCAAAGACGATGAGATCGCCATGGGCCAGATTGACCAAACGCATGATCCCGAACACAAGGCTAAGTCCTGCGGCGAACAGCGCGTAGAGCCCGCCCAAAAGAACGCCCTGAATGATGGTGTCGATCCAGATCATGCGGCGGCTCCTCCGAAATAGGCGTCGTGAATGGCCTCGCGGCTGAGCGTGTCTGCGGTGCCTTCCAGCGTGACGCGGCCTTCCATCATGCAGTAGACGCGGTCTGCGACTTTCATCGCTTGACCAATGTCCTGCTCCACCACGATCAGGCTGGCTCCTGCCTCCTGAATGCGGGGGACGGCATCGTAGATGTCTTTGATGACCACTGGCGCGAGACCAAGGCTGATCTCGTCACAGAGCAGAACACGGGGGTTGCTCATCAGCGCACGACCGATTGCAACCATCTGCTGTTGTCCGCCAGACAGGGCCGTGCCCGGGTGGTTGCGGCGCTCTTTCAGGATCGGGAACAGGTCGTAGATTGTTTGCAATGACCAATGGCCAGATACCTTGCGGCCATAGGTTCCGATCAGCAAGTTTTCCTCGACGCTTAGGGAAGGAAACAGTCGACGCCCCTCGGGCACCATGGCCACTCCGCGCGCCATAATTTCGTCGGCGGCCAGGCTTCCTATAGGTTGCCCATCAAAGCGCACTTGGTCGGACCCGTTGGTCAGAACGCCCGAGATTGAGCGCATGAGGGTCGATTTCCCGGCTCCGTTTGCCCCGATGATGGCAACCGTTTCGCCTTCCTCTAGCCGAATATCCACGCCGAACAGGGCTTGGAAATCGCCATAGTGGGCGGTCAGTGAATGGGTCTCTAACAGGCTCATCAGACTTCGATCCCCAGGTAGATTTCTTTGACTTCCCGGCTGTTCATGATCTCATCCGGATCACCGAGGCCGATGACCTTGCCGAAATCCAGAACCAGCAGCCGTTCGACGACCGAGGTGAGCGCATGCAGGACGTGTTCGATCCAGATGATCGTGACGCCGCTGCTATGCAGCCCTTTGATCGTGTCAATCAGCGCGGTGCATTCCGCGTCGGTCAGGCCTCCGGCGATCTCGTCCAGCAGCAACAGCTTTGGATTGGTTGCCATAGCGCGGGCCAACTCCAACCGCTTGCGTTGCAACAGCCGCAATCCACCGGCCGTGTCATTGGCCACGTCCAGCAATTCCGTTTGCTCAAGAATGCGGGCGCAGTCCTGTTCGACCTCATGTTCCGATTTGCTCTGCCCATGGGTCGCGGCCACAAGCAGGTTTTCGAACACCGTCAGATGATCAAACGGCTGAGGGATCTGGAACGAGCGCCCAATACCCGACAAGCAGCGCTGCATGGGCGGCACGCGCGTCACGTCAGCCCCGTCGAAATGGATCGACCCCGCGTCAGAGGTCAGATTGCCTGTTATCAGATTGAACAGCGTCGACTTGCCCGCCCCATTCGGACCAATGATCCCAAGGGCCTGCCCTTGCGCGACATCAAAACTGACATCGTCAGTGACGGTGAGCGCGCCGAAGCTTTTCGAGACGTTTTTGAGAGAAAGAATGGTCATACCGGTGTTCCTGCCCCGGACCGGGTCCGGGACGCTGGTTTCATTGCGATCAGGAGATTTCTTCCATCACACCTGCGGTCGGGATTTCGGGTGCTGAAGAGTTGTCGACGATCACGAGGTCATAGCTGCCATTGTCGAGCAGCCGCCACTGCCCTCCGACCAAGGGTGTTTTCGCAACGTTCTGCGCGGCGAAGGGTGGCAGGCCTGCTCCATCAAAGGCGATCCGGCCAACGATCGAGTCCAGCTGCGTCGCTGCGATAGCCTCGGCTACGGCATCGCCATCACCTGCGTCATCAACACGTCCCATGACGTTGGCGGCCATTTCAAACAGCGCGTGCACAAAGCCGATGGGCTGGGTCCATTGGCGGCTGGTGGCGGCCATGTAACCCTGAGCCAGTTCCGCTGAGCTCGCACCGGTGAGCGACGATGAGAACGGATGCGTCGGTGACCACCACACTTCGGAACTCAGGTTGTTGCCTGCGTTGCCCAAAGCTTCGACGGCCTGCGGGAATAGGATGGCTTTGCCGATGCTCGCCGCCTTAGGGGTGAAGCCTTGCTGCTTGGCTTGGCTCCAGAAGGTGGTGAAGTCAGGCGGGATCGGAACGCCGGTTACAATTTCGACATTTGCCTGGCGGAACGCATTGATCTGGGCCGAGAAATCGTCGGTCAGGTTCTGGTACCGTCCGGGATCTGTCAGGCTATATCCCAACTTGGATAGAACCGGCGGGAAACCTACATTCGGATCGCCCCAGGCATTGCCATCACCGTCATTCGGGAACAGAGCACCGACCTGCTTGTTGGTCTCCAACTGGCCCCACATCGCCGTGAAGACCGAGATCACATCCTCAAGGCCCCAGAAGAAGTGATAGGCGTAGTAGAACGGTTCCCAACTTGCTGGATCGCCGGGGTTGCCCTGCTGGCCGATGAACCACGGCTGCCATGGCGCAACAGTGGAAATACACGGTATTTCCTCCGCCTCACAGGTGGAGGCAACGGGGTTGGTCGTTTCTGGCGTCGAAGCGACCAGCATCAGGTCGATCTCATCGTCCACAATCAGCTCGCCCGCCACGTCTGCTGCACGGTTCGGGTTAGACTGGCTGTCTTTGACGATGACTTCAAAATTCGCACCGGCGTCGGACGCGGCGAAATTGTCGAGAATAAACTTGTCGGCCTCAGAGAACGCGGCCAGAGGACCTGATTGCGGGCTGACATAGCCCAGCTTGATCTTGGCGCCCTGAGCGATAGCGGGCGCAGCGAGCGTGCCGGCGGCTAGGCCGAGGCCGGTTGCAGCGCTGGATTGCAGCAATTTGCGTCGTGTGATCATGTGTCCCTCCCTTGACACGGTGAAGTCAAACGCTTGGGGCGTTGCCCGCCCACGCGTTTTGAAGAAGCGCCCGCAGCCCATCAGCAGTGACCGGTTGCGGGTTCCAATACGGGTTTCTAAGTGCGATTTCGGTGGCACGATCCAGATCGGTCTCCGAGAGGCCAAAGTCTCTAAGAGCCATTGGGGCGCCCATGTTTTTGGCAAAATCCCAAAGGGCTTGCCCGGGTCCAGAACCGCCGAGAACATCTGACACCGGGGCCAGCAGCTCCGGTACACCCGCCGCGTTGTAGGCAATGGCATGGGGCAGAACGACTGCGTGGGTTTCCGCGTGCGGCAGATTGAAGGATCCACCCAGCGTATGGCAGAGCTTGTGGTGCAGGGCCATTCCGACCAGACCAAGTACCGTGCCGCAGGCCCAAGCACCGCGCTGTGTTTCTTCTCTGGCTTTCAGATCGTCGGGGTTTGCCACAACGGTCGGCAGGCCTTCTGCAAACGCCTTCAGGCCGTCGATCGCCAATTCCGTGGTCTGATCCGTGCGATCCTTGGCATAAAGCGCCTCAGTTGCATGAGCCATTGCGTTCAAGGCGCTTGTTACGGTCATTGCAGGCGGCAATGACGCCACAAGTTCGGGATCGTACAGAATGACCTGCGGCAGAACCTTCGGGTCTGTCAGGGTAGTTTTGATGCCATCCTCAGTCTGGCCCAGGATCGGAGTAGCCTCGCTGCCGGCATATGTTGTCGGGATGGCGATTTGTGGCAAACCGGTCCGAAGGGCAATCGCCTTGCCTAAGCCAATCGTCGAACCTCCACCGATAGAAACAATGCTATCGGCATGGACTGACAAAGCGTGTTCAACCGCTTCTTCGGTCACGCCGACCGGAGTGTGCATTGTTGCCCGAGTGAACACGCCTGCAGCACGATCCCCAACGGTTGTCGCAAGCTCCATTGCCATATCGACTTGCTGAGGCGTCGATAGGATCAGCGCCTTATTCGATCCCAGCTCCGCCAACTCCGCGCAGATGTCGTTGCGCAAACCTGCGCCGAACCGGACTTTCTGACCATTGATGCTGGTGGTTCTAAGAGCCATTGGGCGCGTTCCTGACAAGCGATGGATTGCGGGTCTGGATGAAACGCTAGCAGGCAAAGACAGCCCTCTTGATCGAATTATCGACCATCAATATAACTTTGGGTTATGAAGCTTGATCCTAGACATCTCGAGATCCTCGCGGCCATTGTTGAGGCCGGAGGATTGACCGAAGGCGCTGCTTTACTTGGGAAATCTCAACCCAGTGTCTCCAGAAGCGTCTCTCTCTTGGAAGACAGGGTGGGTGAGCCCCTATTCCTGCCGACCCGAAGACCTTTGCAGCCTACTGAGCTTGGTCTTGCGCTTGCTCAGGAAGGTCAAAGAATCCTAAGCGCAGGTCGCCATGCAAGTCGTGTTGTGGACGAGCACCGTCAAGGCATTGCTGGTGCTGTGCGGGTTGCGGGTACGCCGATCTTCATGGACGGTGTCATCTCAAACGTGATTGCGGAGTTTCAGGCCGAGTACCCCAATATTCGGATCGACCAATCCTATGGGTACCCCACTGAACTTTTGTCCCAGTTGTCCGCTGAAACTCTGGACTTGGCCATTCTTCCTATGCGCCCGGCAGACGTGTCTGATGAGTACGAATTTCGTCAAATCCTGCCTGGCCGAAACGTCATTGCGTGCCGCATTGGTCACCCATTGGCGCGCAAAAAAGAGGTTAAGCTGGAAGATATCACCGAGTTTTCCTGGATCGCGCCACCTGCAAACAGCCCGCTGTTTCGTGACTTGCGAAACACGCTGGACGGTATCGGTATGCGAGATCTCAAAATCAGTTTCACAGGCGGGTCTTTGAGTGCGGTTGTGAACGTTCTAACGGGTTCAGATTCCCTTACCGTTTTGCCTTTTTCTGTGGTCTTTATGATGCAACGGCAAAAAACTCTGACAGCACTGCCGATAAAAATCGGTGATCCCGACCGGCACTTGGGTTGCGTTACACTAAGCGCCCGAAGCATGCCGGCTTCGTCAAACCGCGTGCTTGAGTTTATAAAGCAGAAGTTCGAAATGCTTGATCGGTTGATTTGTAGCGCGGGATGACTTCTCTGACCGGTCTAGCCTGTAAAAACACAAGAGATTGAATTGCTTTGTGAAGCCCGTACGAAGTTTGGGGCGGACGTTGTTCAATGCGTGCTGCCTCAGGGGACCTTTCGGTTTGTTGGTCATCTGTATGTTTCAATTGTTCTGGGTCAGAATTGCTTGACGTTTGGGTCAGAAATGAATGACGTAGTTGACCGATTTATCGAGGTTTTGATCGTCGATTGAGTCAACGATGTGTAACGTTCCACAGGGTTTTTATGTGGCGACAAATAGTTTTGCCGTTTGCGACAGAACTTTTCCTTTGCGCCGCATAGCTTGGCCTTCTGCCAAACGGTTACGTTGTGCACTTTTCCCCCTAAAAGCTGGATTTGAGTGAAGCCCTTCAGGGTGCCCGCCTCCAAAACCTGCTCCCGAAGAGAGTAGGGGGATAGCAAGTGCAACACAATTCGACAGGGTGGTGCGGCCCACAGGCGTTCGCCGAGGACACGGCCCTGTCTAGTTGTATTTCGGGTGGGGGACGACTTCCCCTAGTTCCGCTGCCTTTTCCGAGTGGCGCGAAGTATATGCGGCACATAGGAACGCACTATTGGCGTAATTGGAACTGGTCTGAGTTTGTCTTACAGAACTATTTGCCAAGCACGTCTATCGCCGCCTAGACGATATTTCCTGAAGATGTTCGTATGCCGCGCGGAAACGGATTTTTGCCGCGTTGAAAGCCTCTGTCATATTACTGTCCTGAAGCACCCGCTCACCGATTCTGGGAGGTTTGAGGATGTCCTCTGGCGACGCTCCGGAGCCAGCGATCATTGCAAGTCGGGCTGCCCCAAGTGCGGCACCGAACTCACTATCCTGCGGCAACTCTATGGGCACATCCAGAACGGTTGCGATCAGTTTTACCCAGTACCGCGATTGCGTTCCACCGCCGATGCCGATCAGACGGTCTATGCGGGCTCCAGTCTGCGCCAGTGCATCATACGAGTCGCTCAATCCGTAGGCGACGCCTTCGAGCACCGCACAGGTAAGGTCGCTCTGGTCGGTATCCTTTCCCAGCCCGGTAAAGCTGCCGCGAATGCTGGCGTCGTTATGGGGTGTGCGTTCTCCGGACAGGTAGGGGTAGAACTGCACGCGACCGGGCGTACACAAAGTGTCGCCCAGATTGCGCGTCAGGTCGGATGGAGTCTTGCCAGTGATCTGACCCAGCCAGTTTAGGCTGTCTGTTGCCGACAACATGACTCCCATCTGGTACCAGCGATCAGGAACTGCGTGGCAGAACGTGTGCAGTGCGGAATCAGGGGCAGGGTAGTAACCATCCCGCGCAGCCAAAAGAACGCCTGAGGTTCCGAGAGACAGAAAGCCATCAGCCTCATTCAAAGCCCCTAGGCCACAGGCAGCTGCCGCATTATCTCCCGCACCACCCGCAACAACGACGCTGCCACTGACGCCCCAGTTTGCCGCTAAATCGGGCCGTAAGGTGCCTGCTGGCTGGCATCCTTCGACAAGCCGCGGCATCTGTGTTTCGCTCATCTGCCCGGCGGTCAACAAGGTGTCGGACCACGCGCGGCCCGACACGTCCAGCCAGGATGTTCCGGCACTGTCCGACATATCGGCGACATAGTCGCCGGTCAGGTAGTAGTTCAAATAAGCCGCAGGAAGCAGGACCTTGGCCACGCGGGCGAAACTTTCAGGCTCATGAGCCTTGACCCAGAGCAGTTTGGGCGCCGTGAAACCGGGAAACACGATGTTGCCTGAAATCTCACGAACGCCGGGCATGGCATCCAGATGCTGTGCCTCAATATCCGAGCGCGTATCATTCCACAGAATGCAAGGCCGGATCACGTCGCCTGCAGAATCCAGCAGAGTTGCGCCATGCATATGTCCTGCGACGCTGACAGCGCGGAGGTCGGTAAACTCGGAGTGACTACCGCGCAATTCGCCAACCGCCATTTCAAGCGCCGTGATCCAATCCGCCGGGTTCTGTTCGCTCCAACCGGGGTGTTTGTGTTCGGATGAGTAAGACTGCTCGGCCGATCCGATCACGCTGCCATCTTCTGCCAGTAGCAGGGCGCGAAGCCCGGATGTTCCCAGATCAATGCCAAGGTAGCTCATGCCACGTTGCCCCCCATTGGTGCCTGTAAATCGTTTACTTTTTTTGCCCGCTACCTGAATAGGGCGGGCGCAAGTGATTCATAGGATGATATGATCAGATCAGCTCCTTGCTGACTAAGAAACTCGCCATGCTGGTCTTCAATACCACGTAGATGCGCCCCACCCACAAATCCGGCACAATACATGTTAGCCGTCTTGGCAGCGCGCACGCCATAAGGTGAGTCTTCGATCACAAGGCAGTTTCTGGGGGGAACACCGACCTGAGCAGCGGCGTATAGAAACAAGTCTGGTGCTGGTTTGCCGTGCTCAACCTGCTCGGCGCTGAAGACGTTATCAAACAACGCGGTCATCTGCATCGCCGTCAGGGCAACACTGATCCGTTCGAACGTCCCGCTGGAGGCGATGCAATACGGAAGGTTCAACGTCGTCAACACCCCCAAAAAATCTTTGACTTCAGCAATAGGTGAGAGTTCCCGCTTGAAACGTCGGAACAACTTGGCCTGCCATGTATGCGCAAAGCCTTTGGCAGAGGTTGTGCTGTGCTCAGCAACAAAAGTTTCAATTGTCGAGAGAGATTTGCCCAGAAATAGGCTTCGGACCTCTTGTGCCTGCAGGTCGATACCATACTCTGTCAGAGTTTCTTTTAATGTGGACAGCGAGATGATCTCGCTATCGGCAATAACTCCATCAAAATCAAAAATAATCAGATCGAACGCCTCAAGCGATATAGGAGGCTGCGCATCCGGCTTGGAACCCTTGGCGTTGTCGCCTGCCATCGCGCGCACCGTTACAATGCGCGCCCGTCGGCACTAAATTGATGCAGTCGATTTTCGGGGACTCGAACACCTACGGTTTGACCAACAGGTGTATCGTCGTCACCGCCGACGCGCGCTACGATCTCGCTATTGTCAGGGAGTGTGAGGTATAGCAAGCTCTCGCCTCCCAGCTGTTCCTTGACCCTGACCATGGCGTCGGTATTGCCCGCGTCTTGTTGCACCAGCTCAAGATGTTCGGGGCGGCAGCCGACGAAAGCCGCCTCCGGCTTGATGGTCAATCCGCTCACTGTGTTACTGGGCGCAAACACATTCATGGCCGGGGAACCGATAAACTCGGCAACAAAGCGTGACCGGGGTGAATGATACAATTCCATCGGAGTTCCAACCTGCTCGACGCGTCCGCCATTCAAAACAACGATTTTGTCGGCCATTGTCATGGCTTCAACCTGGTCATGGGTCACATAGATCATCGTTGCGGCGAGTTGTTTGTGCAGGCCTTCCAGCTCGACCCGCATCTGCACCCGCAGTTTTGCGTCCAGATTGGACAGCGGCTCGTCAAACAGGAAGACCTTTGGATTTTTGACGATGGCCCGACCAATGGCCACACGCTGGCGCTGACCACCCGACAGCTGTGAGGGCTTGCGATCAAGATAATCTTCCAGCTGTAGGATACGGGCTGCTTCGGCGATCCGTTCCTGCCGCAGGGCAGGCGCAAATCCGTTGACTTTCATGCCGAAATCCATGTTTTCGCGCACGCTCATATGCGGGTAGAGGGCATAGGACTGGAACACCATTGCTAGCTCGCGGTCGGCAGGTTCAGCATGCGTCACGTCCCGCCCGTCAATCTCGATATGCCCCGAGTCAGCACCCTCCAATCCGGCCAGTGTTCGCAAAAGGGTTGATTTGCCACAACCCGATGGCCCAACGAACACAACAAACTCTCCGTCCTTGATGTCCAGACCGACATCGAAGAGCGCTTGTGTTTCACCATAAAATTTGTTGAGTCCTTCAATCCTGATGCCAGCCAAGGCAACCCCTCCCCAACGGCGAACGCTGCGGTCCGCAAATTTTCTTTTGTTTATCAGTAGAAACAAATGTATTGACTTTCAAGTCGGAAAAATACTTTTGTATTAACTAATATGCAAAAGAATTTTGAACTGGGAGGAGACCTGAGAATGAAAACTCTTAGAAACTTGCTGAGTACCGCAGCCGTCGCCAGCATCATCGCGACCGGTGCGGCCGTTGCAGATGATGACTGGAGCCTGAAAAAGGCTGCCGAACCCTATGCGGGCACAACCATTGACGTCGTATTCCTGCTGCGCCCGGGCTATGAGGCGATCGAAGCCATGCTGCCCGAGTTTGAAGCGGAAACGGGAATTAAGGTAAACGTCATAAAGCATCCCTATGAGAACGCTCTGGGTGAACAGGTGCGGGATTTTGTGGCTGGCGGTGATCTGGATATCGCACTGATTGACCTTGTTTGGATAGGCAACTTTGCAGAGAACGATTGGATCATTCCGCTGGCGGATGTGCAGGCAAAGTTCCCTGACGCAGTTGATCCAGATCTGGACATCGATGACTTTTTTCCGCTGGTGCTGAACGCCTTTGGTGGATGGAATGACACGCTGTATGGCCTGCCGTTCGACAACTATTCCGGCCTGATGTTCTATAATCGCTGCATGCTGGAAGAAGCCGGGTTCGACGGCCCACCGGAAACTTGGCAAGAGCTGAAGGACACATATGGCCCGGCGCTGACAAAAGACGGAAAATACGCCTTTGCGCTGCAGTCCAAGCGGAATGAAACCCAGTCTGCCGACAGCTTTGCAAGGATGCTTTGGCCCTTTGGCGGTTCGTTCCTAGACGATGAATTCAAGTCCAATCTGATGAGTGACGAAAGCCAGGCAGGACTAAAGTTCCGTCAGGAACTGATGGAATACATGCCTGACGGTATCGTGGCTTATGACCATGCCGAAACCGTGAATGGGTTCAGTCAAGGCGACATCGCAATGATCACCGAATGGTCGGCCTTCTATTCGTCGGTCGTCTCGCCCGAGACATCGAAAGTGGCGGATTGCGTTGAAATCGCACCCGAGCCCACAGGCCCTGCGGGCCGTAAGCCAGCACTTGGTGGGTTCTCTCTGGCAGTAGCTTCGCAAGCAGACGAAGCCGAACAAGCGGCAGCCTATTTGTTCATCCAGTGGGCAACCTCGAAAGCCAACGCACGGGAATACCTTGAGCGCGGTGGTGTTCCGGCCCGACAGTCTGTTTATCAGGAAGACGGTCTGGAAGACTTCAAGTTTGTGCCCGCGCTGGTCGAGAGCTGGCAAGACGGCGTGCCGGAATTCCGCCCCCGTTTCGCGGAATGGCCCGAGATCACCGAGATCGTTCAGGAATGGGGCACAAAAATGATGCTGGGTGAGGTCTCGACCGAGGAAGGTGCGCAAGAAATCGGCACCCGGATGGAGGCTGTACTGGACGCAGCCGGATACTATTCTGGCGACAAGCCGCTGGCTCAGTAAAACATAGATTCAGGGGCGCATATTTTGCGCCCCTGTACCCGGTTCGAGAGGGTCAGCTGGAGGACGGATATGCGCGGCCAAGTACCCCGCAGAACAATATTTGCATTCATCGGTCCAGCGGTCATTGGTCTTGCCGCGGTGGGCATCGCGCCATTGCTTTACGCGGCTTGGACTTCAGCGCATTTCTACAACCTTACAAAGCTGAAACGGGTCGAGTTCATAGGTTTCGAAAATTATTGGACCGTACTGACGGATGAAGTGTTCTGGCAGGCGATGGGCCGCACGTTTTTCCTGCTGGGTACGGCCCTGCCGCTGCAAATCGCACTCGGTCTGGGCATTGCGTTGGTGTTGCATCAACCTGGTCTGACACTGGTAAAAACATTGGCGCGCCTAAGCCTCGTTCTGCCGATGGCCACGACCTACGCGGTTGTGGGTCTGCTGGGTCAGGTGATGTTCAACCAGAAATTTGGCGTAGTGAACCAGCTTTTGGGCGGGGCCGACATAAACTGGATCGGTGATCCCCAGAACGCTTTTGCCATGATAGTCTTCTGGGACGTCTGGCAATGGACACCGTTTGTAGCGCTGGTTCTTCTAGCAGGTCTGACCATGGTGCCGGGCGAAGTGGAAGAGGCCGCGCGCCTGGAAACCAAGTCCAAATGGATTGTTCTGCGCCATGTGCAACTGCCCTTTCTGGTGCCGGGTCTGGTTGCGGTGTTGATCCTGCGGACAGCGGACACGTTGAAGCTGTTCGACATGGTGTTCACGCTGACACGTGGCGGTCCGGGATCGTCGACCGAGTTCATTTCGCTGATGATCCAACGGGTCGGGTTTCGCGGCTTCGATCAGGGGCTGGCCTCGGCGCAGGCAATCATCCTGCTGATCATCACCATTATACTGGCGCAAATCTATATCCGCGTCTTCTACAAAGAGGTCTGAGCCATGATGACGACCCGCTCATACTGGTCTCAGATTGCCTTGCTGGCTTTGATCATTCTGGTCTGTGTCTTCCCGTTTTACTGGATGGTCACGACTTCCTTAAAAACGCAGGTGGTAGCGCTTGAATCGCCCCCCGTGTGGCTATTCGAACCGACACTGGCCAACTATCGTGAGGCCCTGTTCGAAGACGGGGTACTACGGACACTGATCAATTCGCTGATCATTGCAATCTCTACGACGCTGCTGGCGCTAGTTCTGGGCGTTCCTGCCGCCTTTGCGCTGGCCAGGTTCGAGTTTCGCGGAAAAAAAGACCTTTGGTTCTGGTTCATCACCAATCGGATGGTTTCCCCCATTGTTCTGGCTCTTCCATTCTTTCTGATCGCCCGTAACCTGTCGCTGCTGGATAAACACATCACGCTGATCCTGATATACCTGACCTTCAACTTGCCGATCGTCATCTGGATCGTGACAGATCAATTCAGAGGCATACCCTATGATCTGGACGAGGCCGCACGGCTGGAAGGGGCCTCGCAGTTTACCATCATGCGTAAAATCTGCCTGCCATTGGCCATGCCTGGTGTAGCCGTATCGGCGATCTTTTCTTTCATCTTTTCGTGGAACGAACTGATGTTCGGTCTGATCCTGACCAGGACCGAAGCCAAAACGGCCCCCGCAATGGCCGTGTCTTTCATGGAAGGCTACAACTTGCCGTATGGTAAGATCATGGCCACATCGACGCTGATCGTGATACCGGTTCTGATCTTCGCGCTCATCGCCTCCAAGCAATTGGTGCGTGGCCTGACGATGGGAGCCGTGAAATGAAGTCTTCGACCACTCCCTTTCCCGTTTCGTTGCGGTAGAACGGAACCAAAAGGAAAGGACATCCATGTCACGCTATATCAAACTCGACCAGATCGACCCGGAAGAACAGCTATTGGTGCGGCTGTGCTGGGCCTGTGAGGTCGAGGGCATGACACAGGCCGACGCGGCCGAGCGGTTTGGAACAACGCGGCTGCGTGTCAACAAAGCGCTCAGCGAGGCGCGGCGGCGTGGCATTTTGCGTGTCAGTGTGGATTCCGTTTTTGCGGCAGCGGCGCAATTTGAATGGGAGCTTGAGCGGCAGTTCAAACTGACCCGCGCAGTTGTGGTGCCTTCGCCTGAGGACCGTGTGTCAGTCACCCCGCTGGTTGCTGCGGGGCTAGGTGCGCATTTGGGCGAAGTCTTGTGCGACCCGAAACTGACTCATTTTGGCATGTCCTGGGGCAACACTTTGAACCTTGCGACGCGCCACATGCAGCCGCTCGACCGTCCTGATCTTGAGATCGTGTCGATCATGGGCGGTGTCTCGCGCGGATCAGACGTGAACGGGTACGAGATCACCACGCGGCTGGCTGATTTATGCAACGCCGAGCACAGCTTTTTCACCGCGCCGCTTTATGCGGGTAGCCCGGAGAGTCAGGCACTGTTCATGGATCAGGACGTGATCCGGGATATGCTGGAAAAGATCCGCTCTTGCGGTGCAATTGCGCTGGCTACGGGGGATCTGGAGAGTTCGCTGCTGGTGCGTGATGCCTTGCCCAACGGGGTCGATCCGGCCGATCTGGTCGCCAAAGGCGGCGTAGGCGATATCACCGGGCACATCTTGAATGCGGATGGTGAGCTGATTGATCATCCGTTGAACCAGTGCGTCATTGGCCTGTCGCTGGATGAGATGGCCGAAATAGACAATGTCATTCTGGCCGCTGGTGGCCTTCATAAAACGCCGATTATTACTGCGGCCCTGAAGCGCGGTTTTGTCGACACACTTGTTACGGATGAGAACACGGCAGCCGCTTTGCTTGAAACCAACAGAACATAAGGGAGGTGTAGGATGGCCAAAGCTCTGGTTCTGGAAAAAGCCCGCAGCCTTGCGCTGCGCGAGATTGAGCTGGCCAAGACATTGGGCCCTGAGGATGTCCGCGTCGCGATAGATACGGTTGGGGTGTGCGGCAGCGATGTTCACTACTACACCCATGGCAAGATTGGGCCCTTTGTCGTGAACGCGCCTATGGTGCTAGGACACGAGGCTGCAGGTGTGATCACCGAGGTTGGGTCAGACGTAACGGACCTGGGTGTCGGTGATCGGGTCTGTATGGAGCCAGGCATACCCAACACCCGGTCCAAGGCCGCAAAGCTTGGTGCCTACAATGTGGACCCATCTGTGCAGTTTTGGGCCACGCCTCCGGTGCATGGCTGCCTGACCTCCTCGGTCGTACATCCTGCGGCGTTCACCTATCGCTTGCCCGACCACATCAGCTTTGCCGAAGGGGCAATGGTCGAACCCTTTGCAATTGGCATGCAGGCAGCAACCAAAGCGCAGATCAAACCGGGTGATGTGGCGCTTGTCACCGGTGCAGGGCCAATTGGCATAATGGTGGCTCTGGCCGCGCTGGCCGGTGGTTGCGCCAAGGTCTATATCTCTGACCTGGTTGAGGAAAAGCTGTCGGTTGCTGCGCAATATGACAATATCGAACCTGTTCTGATCGGACGCGATGACCCCTCAGCCGTTGTGCGCGACGCGACCGAAGGATGGGGCGCGGATGTGGTTTTCGAATGCGCCGGCGCGGCCACCTCAATTCAAACCGCTCTCGATGCCGTAGCCCCTGCGGGCTGTGTAGTCTGGGTAGGCATGCCGGTCGATCCAGTGCCGGTCGACATTGTTCTGGCTCAGTCCAAGGAAATCAGGATGGAGACGGTGTTTCGCTATGCCAATATGTATGACCGGGCCATAGCATTGCTTGGGTCGGGTAAAGTGGATGTGAAACCTCTAATCTCTAAAACATTTGACTTTGAGAACAGCATCGAAGCGTTCGAGCGTGCAGTTGAGGCGCGACCAACAGATGTCAAAATCCAGATTCGGTTGGACCGAACATGACCGACGTTTTGGACAATTTGGCCGAACAGGTCCTGTCTGAACTACGACCGGGCTTGTCCGGTCACGTTTTGAAACAGATCGCGCCTTTATCTGAGGCTCTTGCCAATTCGCGGCAGATCCTTTGCTACGGTGTCGGTCGCGAGGGCCTGATGATGAAAGCGCTGGCGATGCGGCTGTTTCACTTGGGGTGTGACGCCCATGTGGTCGGCGACATGACGGCGCCACCGGTCGGGGCATCGGACATCCTGCTTGTCAGCGCAGGACCAGGGCATTTTTCGACTGTGGCGGCGTTGGTGGGCGTTGCGCGGGAGGCCGGTGCCAAAGTTGTCTGCATCACTGCAGAACCCGAGGGTGCCGTGCCACAGGCTGTGGATCTGACCGTTCACCTTCCCGCGCAAACCATGGCCGCAGACCAAGGTCCCGATGCCACGTCTGTGCTGCCGATGGGGTCGCTCTATGAGGTGCTCATGTTCCTGTTCTTCGAGCTTCTTGTGCTGGACCTGCGCGACAGGATGGCCGTCACGCCCGAGGATATGCGCGCCAATCACACGAATTTGGAATAGCTCATGCCCTGGGAAACCCGTTTCAGTTTGAAGGGAAAGAAAGCGCTGATCACCGGTGCATCTTCAGGGATTGGAACCTCAATTGCACAGGTTTTTGCGGATGCAGGAGCGGACATCGCGGCGCATGGCCGCGACAAGGACCGGCTTGCGCAATTGGGAACTGAGGTTCAAGCTTTGGGGCGAGATTTTGCAGCAATAACCGGAGACTTGGCTGATGCCGAAGAAACGGCCTTGGTCGCAGCCAGGGCATTGGAGGTTTTTGGGCGGGTCGATATTCTCGTTAACTCTGCCGGAATTGCCCTGACCGGGCCGGTTGTTGACTATGATCTGGCGGATTGGCAGCGCACTTTGGCGGTAAATCTAACAGCGCCCTTTATCCTATCCCGCGCGGTACTGCCTGGCATGATGGAACGCCGACAGGGCAAGATCATCAACATTTCATCGCAGACGGGCGTTATTGCCCTAGCCGATCACGCGGCCTACGCCACCTCCAAGGGGGCGCTCAATTCTCTGACGAAATCGCTCATGACCGAAGCTGCGCCGTACAACGTACAGGTCAACGCGATCTGCCCAACCGTCGTGCTAACCGAAATGGGGAAAGAGCTATGGTCGGCGCCGGAAAAGAAAGATCCGTTTATCGAGCGAACGCCTTTGGGCCGCTTTGGCGAACCTGTCGAGATCGCAGATATGGCCCTGTATCTGGCTGCCCCCGCATCCGATCTAGTGAACGGTGCGATCATGATGATCGAAGGGGGGTATTCAAGCATATGACGCGTTTTGCAAACCAACCCTCTGGGTTTGGGATTGGCCCGTCGATCTGTTTTCGGCACTGCGGAGACTTCCCGGAAGGTGAGGAAAAACGGTACGGTTTGATGTAGAGGAGGCAACTGAATGGTTGATCTGGCGGGCAAGGTGATCGCGATAACGGGCGCTGCGTCGGGGATTGGGCTGGCTTGTGCCAAAGAGTGTATCGCGGCAGGGGCCACGGTTGCTTTGGTCGATCGGAACGAAGCGGCACTAAAGACAGTTTGCGATGACTTGGGGGACGACGCTTTTTCAATCGTTACAGACGTTGCGAGTCCTGACAGCGTGGACCAGATGCTGCCAGAAATCCTCGGAAAAGCGGGGCGTCTGGACGCGTTCCACGCCAATGCTGGCGCTTACATTGGTGGGGACGTTCTGGAAGGCGATCCGGATGCGTGGGATCGTGTTTTGAACCTCAACATAAATGCGGCGTTTCGCTCGGTGCAGGCGGTTTTGCCATATCTGGCCAAACAGGGGTCGGGTGATATCATCATGACCAGTTCCATCGCAGGTGTCATTCCCGTCGTGTGGGAGCCCATCTATACAGCCTCAAAACATGCGGTGCAGGCCTTCACCCACTCTGTCAGACGGCAGGTTGCCAAGCATGGTGTGCGGGTTGGCGCTGTTTTGCCGGGTCCTGTAGTGACCGCTTTGCTGGATGACTGGCCGAAGGAAAAAATGGAACAAGCATTGGCCGAGGGGAGTCTGATGCAACCCAAAGAAGTGGCCGATTGCGTGGTTTTCATGCTCAGCCGCCCCGCGAATGTCACGATCCGGGATCTTGTCATCCTGCCAAACGCGGTGGACCTATGAGCTGTTTCGTAGGCGTAGACGTTGGGACCGGCAGTGCCAGGGCGGGTGTTTTCGACAGCAACGGCACATTGTTTGCCAGCCGAAAGCAAGACATTCAAATGTGGCGCGACACCGGCGATATAGCCGAGCAGTCTTCGACAGACATCTGGCAGGCTGTGTGTGCCTGTGTTCGAGGCGCGGTTGAGGAGAGTGGAATCGAGGCCTCGCAGGTCAAAGGTGTTGGTTTCGATGCGGCGTGTTCAATGGTCGTCCTGGACCAAACCATGCAACCGCTGAGCATCAGTGCCTCGGGTAAGGCCGAGCGCAACGTAATCGTTTGGATGGACCACCGGGCCAAGGATCAGGCCGAGCGTATCAATGGACTGGGCCACCCCGTTTTGGACTATGTTGGCGGGCGGATTTCTCCTGAGATGCAGACGCCCAAGCTGCTGTGGATTAAAGAGAATATGCCGGACTCCTTCCGCAGCGCCGGCCAATTCTTTGACCTGCCGGATTATTTGACATGGGCCGCAACTGGGTCACTGGATCGCTCCGCTTGTACGGTGACATGTAAATGGACTTACCTGGCACATGAACGTCGGTGGGATGACAGTTATTTCAACCAGATTGGTCTGTCAGAATTGCCATCTGAGGAGTATGCCCGTATCGGGCAGAAGATCGTGGCCCCCGGGACACCTCTGGCACAGGGATTGACCGCTCAAGCCGCATCGAGCATGGGGTTGCTTGAAGGTACACCCGTTGGCGCAGGTTTGATTGATGCTCATGCCGGGGGTATCGGCACCGTAGGCGCTAATCCCGAAACAGGACCCGAGTCGACGATGGCCTATGTATTCGGAACGTCCGCCTGCACGATGTCGACTTCAAAGACTGCGCACAAGGTTCCGGGTGTGTGGGGGCCATACTATTCGGCCATGGTGCCGGGAATGTGGTTGTCAGAAGGGGGGCAATCCACGGCCGGGGAAGCGATCGCGCACCTAATCACGAGCCATCCATCAAGCAGCGACGCAACCTCCCTCGCGCAAGCAAAGGGCATGTCGCTGCAATCGTTTCTTTTGCGCGAGGTCGAACGGCGCGTGTCAGATGCAAGCGATGCAGTCCGACTGGCAGGGTCCCGGATAATTGTCCCGGATTTTCTGGGCAACCGGGCCCCTTATGCCGACCCGGACGCAACCGGAATCGTTTCTGGCCTAACGCTGGCAAATGATAGCGATGACCTCATTGCAACCTATGTCGCTGCAGTGCTTGGGGTAGGTTATGGGATGCGCCAGATTATGGAGGCGCAAGCCGCACATGGTGTTCATCCTTCGACCGTCGCGATTAGTGGTGGCGCAGGGGAAAGCGCCACGATCAAGCAACTTTTGGCAGACGCTAGCGGCGCTCCTGTTCTATCGACAACCTCACCTGAGCCGGTTCTGTTGGGTGCAGCCATGCTAGGTGCTGTGGCAAGCCAGCCAGAAACGTCTCTTGAGGAGGCAATGGCGAGGATGTCGTCAGAAAAGGATCGGTTCTCACCAAAATCTGGCGTGACCGCACAACTACATGATGCCCGTTACGAGGCCTTTAAGGGTCTGCAAGACGTTGAACGGCGTCTACGTCAGGCATTGGCAGCACCTTAAGGGCTACGTACATCGCGTTCCGGAAATAGTTTTTGAACTTCTTCGGCACAGCATTTGAGCCCAAACGGCGAACTGGGAACTATTCGCTAAATCTGTGACGAGGAGGCGGTGTCGCAGCCTGTTTTGTCAGATATGACAATTGGCGCAATCTGGATGATTTCAGGCTCATGGGGTGGTTCACCATCAATAATCCTGAACATCGTGTCCACCATCGCCGAGACATCCTGTCGAACGGAGAACAGATTCTGCGCCATATACTGAGCAAACGGATCCCAATCAAAGCTTCCAAACAGAATTGTGTCTAGTGCGGCCCTGTCATTCTGCGCCAACCAATCAAATACACCCTCCAACGATATCGTCGAGTTTACGAACATCGCAGTCGGCATTCGGCCCGTTTCTTTCAACTTTGCGGCAAATGCGGCCTTAGACTTGGCGGCTGCGTAGCCGCAGGCCAGTATGTTCTCGTCCAAAGGTCTAGCCCCTGCGTCCGAGACCGCATCACGGAAACCGCGTATTCTTTCGCTTGTGTTGTGATCGGTCGGGCGGCCGCCCAGGAACAGAAACTCGTTCTGCCAATCCCGACCTTTTGCTTGCGCATGTTTTATCAGGGCTGCAGTCAATCTATATGCGCCTGTGTAGTTGTCGGAAATGATAGAAGTCGCTACTGTACCGGGCAGATCAAGGTTGATCGTTGGAACGCCCTGCGCCTTGCAAATCCGGGCGATGGTATCGGGGTCAGAGGCACCGGCACAGACGATCCGGTCTACATTGTACGACAGCATCTGCTTGACCGTCGCAAGTTCCAGCTCTGGTTCACGATGTGTGCAAGAGGTCATGGGCAAAAGCCCTCTGGCACGGGCCGCCATTTCGAAACGTTCGGCGATCGCGCCGAAGTAACGGTTGTCGTACATCGGAATAATCATGCCAATCATGCTTGACCTGACGCTGCGAAGGGCGCGGGCCTGCATATTGGGTGCATAGCCCATTTCGTTTGCGATTTGCTGAATCGTCTTGGCGCGCTTTTCACTGATGCGTCGATTGCGCCACGAGCCGTTCAGAACAGCACCAACAGTACTGGCCGAGGTGCCAGCCCGGTCGGCGATGTCGTAAATCGTGACCTGTTTCTTAGTCTCGGTTGTCGACACCGAAGATTCCCCTTTGACAAGATTAGTGTGTTCCATATAGCCTTTGCACCATCGATTGCGCAACAAAGAACAACCGATGGTGCAGTTTGATTTCTGCTGTGCGCTGTCTTTTCGGCGCTGGCCAACCTGGGAGGAAACTATGAAACTTAGACCGATACTCGCAGCCTCAGTCTGCGCTTTTGCTCTTGGTGCAACCAATGTCGCTGCTGAGACTACTATGGGAATCGTCGTCAAAATTGGAGGGATCCCTTGGTTCAACGCTATGGAAGAAGGAATCAAGGAACGTGCCGGTGAGCTGGGTGTCAGCGCCGAGATGATCGGACCGACCTCAGCCGACCCGGCCCTTCAGGTTCGTGCGATTGAAGATCTCATTGCGAAGGGTGTGGATGTCATCGGCGTGGTGCCCAACGATGAGGCGGCGCTTGAACCCGTGTTGCAGAAGGCCATGGACGCCGGGATCAAAGTGATCGCGCACGAAGGGCCCGGTTTGAACAACGTGGATTGGAACTTCGAACTGGCTTCTGCAGATGGATTCGGTGAAGCGCATGCCAAGCTTCTTTGTGAGAAAACCGAAGAGCCGGGTACCTATGCCGTTTATGTGGGTTCACTGACTGTACCGCTTCACAACGCTTGGGCGGATGCTGGCATCGCCTGGCTGGCTGAGAACTGCTCCGACAAGTTGCAGCCGGTGGGTGATCGTTATGGCGTTGCAGAAAGTGTTGATGACAGCCGTTCGACCGCACTTGACCTGATCGCAGCCAATCCTGATTTGCGTGGCTTCCTTGCGTTTGGCAGCCAAGGTCCGATCGGGGCAGGGCGCGCGATCGAGGAACGTCGCTTGGGCGGCAAGGTCCATGTGCTTGGGCCATTCTCACCCGGTCAGGGCCAGAAGCTGCTGAAAGAAGATGTCATTTCTGGCGGGTTCATGTGGAACCCAGCTGAGGCGGGCCGCGTGTTTGTCACTTTAGGCGACATGCTGGTGAACGGCGAAGAAATCTCGGAAGGAACCGAGATCGAGGGATTGGGTGTTGTCAGTCCGGATGCCGCAACCCGCAACATCATCACCGATAACCTCTTGGAGATTAACAAGAGCACTGTTGACGAGCTGGCTGCCAAGGGGCTCTGATACGATTTAATGTTGATTTGGAGCTCCGCGCATCGCGGATCTCCATTCAGACTAAGAACACACATGAAAACTGATCCAGACAAAGCCCCGGCGCTGAGGCTTCGAAACGTCTCGAAAACCTTCGGTGGCGTAAAGGCGCTGCAATCCGTTGATTTCGAAGTGCGTTCGGGAGAGGTGCATTGCCTTGCCGGAGAAAACGGTTGTGGCAAGTCCACACTGATCAAGCTTGTTACTGGTGTGTATACAGCTGACCCTGGCGCGGAATTGCAACTGTTTGGTCAGCCAGTTGACACGATTTCCCCGACAAAAGCCCGAGCGTTGGGGATCGCGGTTATTTGGCAGGATCTTGCGCTATTTCCGCATATGACCGTCGCGGAAAACATCGCTTTTGATGAGATGGTTGGACTGGTGCCGCGCCTGACGTTCGGACGTCGCTATAAGACCCGCGTACAGGCAGTGCTTGATCGCCTGAAGGTGCCGTTGAACCTGGATACACGACTGGGTGATTTGCCAATTGCGCAACGTCAGATCGTTGCGATTGCGCGGGCGTTAATGGGCGACGCACGTCTGGTGTTTATGGATGAGCCGACGGCGTCGCTAACCCAAAGCGAAACGGATTCATTGCTAAAGGTCGTTCGCACGCTGTCCTCACAAGGTATTGCTGTCGTCTTCGTCAGCCACCGATTGGCAGAAGTGATCGACATTTCAGAGCGGGTCACAGTCCTGCGCGATGGCAAGCTTGTCGGCGTCTATCCGACCGAGGGTATGACGCAATCCCGTCTTGGCGAGCTTATGACCGGGGCGCTTTTGGAGAACACGGTCAGCGCTCAGGACCGTTCTCAGGCGGAACCGGTTCTGGAAACCGTTGGGTTAAGTCGGCACGAAGAGTTCTACGATGTTTCCCTTACCATCCGGCGTGGTGAAGTTCTGGGTTTGACGGGCTTGATCGGAGCCGGCCGCACGGAACTGGCCCTTGCACTAATTGGTATGAAACCACCCGATGCGGGTGAAATCCGGATGGAAGGGTCGTCTGTTCGATTTGCCTCGATCCGCGACTCTATCGCGCGCGGTGTCGCTTATGTGTCGGAAGACAGACTGTCCCTGGGGCTTATTCAGCCGCAATCAATCGCGGACAACACGTCTATTTCAGTGCTTGATCGCATTCTCAATGGGTTCGGATTGTTATCTGCCAAACGCCAAACCGATCTTGTTTGTCACTGGATCGATGAACTTGCAGTCAAGATTGGGCGGCCGAAGGATGCTGTCTCGACGCTGTCAGGCGGCAACCAGCAACGGGTCGTACTCGCAAAATGGCTGGCAACCGAGCCGCGGCTTTTGATCCTCGACAGCCCAACCGTTGGTGTAGATGTCGGGGCCCGGGCGGGCATCTTTCGCATCGTACGACATTTGGCTGAAGAAGGGCTGGCGATCCTCTTGATCTCGGACGAGGTGACCGAAGCGATGTTCAATGCGGATCGTGTGCTGCATATGGCGGATGGGCGTATTGTGGGCGAGTACGATCCACGGGCAACCAGCGTTCCCGAACTTGAGGCACGTATCTATGCGTGACTTGTTTCGTACTCATCCCGTCGAGGCGCGCCTCAGCGTTGTGCTGCTTTTGATGATCCTTGGTTTGTCGCTTGGTACGGACACGTTCCTGACATTGGGCAACATCACGTCGTTGTTGAACAATAACGCGGTGAACCTGATCTGGGCGGTGGGCCTGCTGGTCGTCCTGATTGCTGGTGGCATCGATATTTCTTTCGCGGTCGCGGCTTCGGTCGTTCAGTATGTGGCCGCGCAGGTTTTCATGGGCATAGGGGGCGGAAACTGGGCGGTGGGGTTTTTGGTCGCGGGTCTGCTTGGGATCGGTCTTGGAATGATCAATGCTCTTTTGATCCACGGGTTTCGGGTGATTTCTATTGTTATCACCATTGCCACCTTCAACGCATTCTTTGGGTTGCTTATGTTCTTCACGAAAGGTCGAAACATCTACAACCTGCCAGATTGGTGGACTGATCGTATTTTCATTTTTGAACGACAAGCCTCGGATGGAACCTGGTCGGAACTGAATCTTTCAGTTGCCGTCATGATCGTCTGCGTCGTCGCGACTTGGGGCCTCATCCGTCTGACCACTCTGGGCCGCCAGCTTTATGCCTTTGGCGACAACCCCGAGGGAGCAATGCGTGCGGGCGTGAATATCTGGCAGATGCAAATTGTCGCCTTTGGTTGGTGCGGGATGATGGCCGGCATAGGGGGGCTGATGCAGGTGAACATTGCCCAAGAGGTTGTTCCAAATGCGCTATACGGTCGGGAACTGGACGTGCTGGCTGCGGTGGTCCTCGGTGGGGCTCGACTTGGTGGTGGGCGAGGCACTGTTCTTGGATGCATCCTTGGGATGATGTTTGTTGCGATCACGCAGAACGGTTTGAACCTTCTTGGAATCTCGCCCTTTGCATTCCAAATGATCATCGGCGCGGCGATCCTGCTGGCCATCTCATCATCAAACCTGAGTTTTGGGCGGCTCCCACGCGGCGCTACAGCTGTCGCAAAGGTGGGCACAACATGAGCTTGCGTGACAAACTCAACACGGCAGTTGGTGCGGAAACCCTGCCATTACTTGTCTTTCTTGGCCTGGTCTTTCTGGCGTTTTCCTTTGCGACCCCTTTGTTCCTGACCGGTGCCAACCTGCGCTCGATGGCGTTTCAGATGCCGGTCTTGGGGTTGCTGACACTGGCAATGCTTGTTCCGATTCTTTCGGGTGGGCTGAACCTTGCCATCATCTTTCAAGCCAACATTTCGGGTCTCGCACTTGCTTGGGTTTTGATACAATTCGGGGGGCCTGATGCCGGACTGGGGGCTTTTGTGCTAGGTGTGGTGCTTGCATTACTGGCGGGTGCTGCTTCGGGCGCTGTCATGGGCGTCGTCGTGGCTTATGTCGGTGCACATCCCATTCTGGTATCGCTTGCCATGATGATCTTCCTGCGAGGGTTGGGTGAGTTCCTGACGCGTGGAGGGGACATATCGGGATTTCCAGAGTACATGAACGTACTGGGCCACGGCAGCGTTATGGGCGTTCCAGTTCCGATGATAGTCTTTCTGGTGGCCGCGCTCATTTGGCATATCATGCTAAGACGATCACGACACGGGTTCTCGGTCTACATGATCGGTTCGAATATCCAGGCGTCTGAATATTCCGGCCTGCATACGCGCCGGACACTTGTCTTGATCTACGCGATTTCGGGCGTGATATGCGCCGTTGCCGGGATTTTGATGGCGGCGCGTTTCAATTCTGTCCGAGTTGGCCATGGCGAGGCCCTACTGCTGGTGACAGTGCTGGCTTGTTTCCTGGGCGGTATCGATCCATTTGGCGGGTTTGGGCGTGTTCTACCGGTGGTTCTGGCCTTGACTATCCTGCAAGCACTTTCATCGGGTCTGAACCTGATCGGTGCCAACCAGCATTTGTCGACCGCTGTCTGGGGGTTGTTTCTGATTGGCGTGATGGCGCTGCGCTGGGTTGGTGAACGGTGGCGAGACAAACGACGAAGAGGGACATGATCATGGAAGGTTTCGGCGTACATACCAGCATGTGGACCATGCATTGGGATCGTGATGGGGCCGAGCGGACGATACCCGCTGCGGCGGCCTACCAGATGGATTTCATAGAAATTGCCTTGCTGGACACCGGCGTTGTGGATGCGACTCACACGCGCGACTTGCTCGAAAAACACGAAATGCGAGCAGTCTGCTCGCTCGGACTGCCTGAAAAAAACTGGGCGTCAGTCAATCCAGATGGCGCAATCGAGCACCTTGTCGACGCTATGAACATGGCCAGTAAGATGGGTGCCGAGGCCCTTTCCGGCGTCACATATGGCGGCATCGGTGAACGCACAGGCGTCCCACCCACGCAGGCGGAATACGATAATATTGCTCGGGCTTTGGAGGGGGCCGCGAAACATGCCAAGACCCTTGGGATCGCCTTTGGTATCGAGCCGGTAAATCGCTACGAGAACCATTTGATCAATACAGGTTGGCAGGCGGTCGACATGATCGAAAAGGTCGGAGCCGACAACATCTTCATCCATCTCGATACGTATCACATGAATATCGAAGAAAAGGGCGCGGGCAACGGTATCCTCGATGCACGAGATCACTTGCGTTACATTCATTTGTCGGAAAGCGACCGTGGCACACCAGGCGAGGGGACCTGTGACTGGGACGAAATCTACTCCACGCTGGCCGCGATCGGCTTCAAGGGGGGGCTTGCGATGGAAAGTTTCATCAACATGCCCCCTCAGATTGGGTACGGTCTTGCTGTGTGGCGGCCTGTTGCCCCTTCATTCGAAGACGTTATGGACAAGGGGTTGCCGTTCCTCAGGAACAAAGCGGCCCAGTACCGCCTCATATGAGTGCGGCAGCCGGTTCAATTGGGGATGATAGGGGCGGTGTAAAAGCTGACGTGCCAAGCGTTTGACTGGAAAAGGTGATATCGCTGTTATCGATGTTGGCAAAACCAACATCGAGCTTTGGGTTGCCAGCAAAGACGGCACTTTGCTTGAGAGTCGGTCGACCCCCAACACGGTTCTGGACGGTCAGACCTGGCGATACCATGACCTGGAAGGCACTTCGATCTGGCTGATCACAACGCTTGCAGAGCTTTGCAAGCGGCATCCAATCCGGACGATTGTTCCGGTCGGGCATGGGTCAGGCGGGGTACTTGTGGGCTCGGACCCAGACGGCGCCGGTGCGGGACAAGCCTTGCCGATGATCGATTATGAGCAGGCATGCCCTGCTGACATTGATGCAGAGTATCGCAAAAAAGCGGGAACGTTCGAGGATCGCGGTAGCCCGGTGATGATGGCATCCACGCATGCGGCGCGTCAGTTGCTTTGGATGGAACGCAAAAACCCGGTACAGTTTGGCAAGGCAAGGCACTTTTTGAACATCGCGCAATTCTGGGGTTGGTGGCTGACCGGAGTCGCGGCCTCTGAATACTCGGCAATGGGGGCGCAGTCGCATCTGTGGAATGTACCGCAGCGACGGTGGACGCCGATTGTTCTGGAGCAAGGTTGGGAAACACTTATGCCAGAATTCAAGGCGGCCTGGAACCCTCTCGGACCGGTACGCGAGGACCTTGTGCAGCGATTTGACTTACCTCAGGACATGGTGGTGTTGACAGGAGCACATGACTCAACGGCCAACTTTTTTCGCTATCTGGCCGCGCAGGTTAAGGATTTTACACTGGTTTCTACCGGAACCTGGGTTGTCGCTTTGTCGCGTGGCGTTGAAACCGGAAAACTTGATCAGTCACTTGGCACCACGATTAACGCAGATATGGATGGCACCCCGATCGGTGGGGCACTGACGATGGGTGGGCGAGAGTTTTCGGCCATTGCCGGAGCAGACACAAGCGATGAAGTTGCCGAACAAAAGGTCGTGGCGCGTCTGATCGCGCGGGGTACGATGGCCATGCCGAGTTTTGGTGACAATGACGGGCAGTTTCCCGGCTCAGCCAGACGAGGTCATATTGTCGGTGCTCCTCCAGAAAACCAAGCTGAGCGCGCGGCGCTTGCGGTTCTGCATTCGGCATTGCTGACAGTCACCTGCACCGATGTCTTGAACGGGGGCTCAAGGCTCATCTTGGATGGCACGTTTCTGAAGGACCCAATGTACGCGCAAATCGTCGCGGCCTTGCGTCCGGGCCTTCGCACAGAAGCGTCGCATGAAACTCATGGTGTTGTCGCAGGTGCGTTGCAACTCGCACGCAGGGCGTCGGGTAGCCTATCGACGCCTCTGACGCTTGAACCGGTCGTACCCATTGTACTGCCGGGCCTGACGGAATACGCGACGCAATGGCGCGAGGCCGCAAATCGACAAGGAGGCCAATCTTATGACTGAACAAGATCTACGCGAGCGTATGGTTGAGACATGTTTGAAAATGAACTCCACGGGGATTAATCAGGGCACGGCCGGAAATCTGTCGGTCCGTTTCGAGGATGGGTTCCTGATAACACCGTCGTCTTTGCCCTATGACAAGATGATTCCCGACGATTTGGTGGAAATGGATTTCGAAGGCACCTATGTCGGGCGCAGGCCATCATCTGAATGGCGTTTCCATCGCGATATTCTGAAAGCCCGTCCGGATATCGATGTCGTGTTGCATTGCCATTCGGTTTACGCAACGACGCTTGCCTGCCATCACCGCCAGATCCCGGCTTTCCACTATATGGTCGGAGTGGCTGGCGGAACGACCATCCCCTGTGCCGAATATGCTACATTTGGGACGCAGGAGCTATCTGAGGCGGTGCTGGCGGTGCTCAAAGGCAGAACAGCGTGTCTGTTGGCTCAACACGGGCAGATCGCGATCGGCAAGACACTGGACAAGACTCTTTGGTTGGCGACAGAGGTCGAGACTTTGTCGCGACTTTATGTGCAGGCGCTACCGCTTGGGGAACCGCCGGTTTTGTCGAATGAAGAAATGTCACGTGTGATCGATCAGATGCACCGAATGGACTATGGCCTTGGACCAGAGCCTGAAGGCAGCAACGACATCGCACTACCCCGCGGCTAGTGCTTGCGGAGCTCATTGTAGAGCTCTTGTCAGAAGGACTTTCTTTTTGACGTGCAGGAGGCTTTCTCAGCCTGCGTATGTAAGAAAACCATCGGCACCAAAGATATCGATACCAGGTCAGCCTGTCCGTGGCTTAAAAGCGGCGCGCCCATTGGGGTTCTGTTCGACCTGCTTGGGCGGCACTGAGTAGAACCCAACAACGCCACTGCCCGCGTGCCGATCAACAGGCCGCATACATATGAGCGACTTCCGAGAACATGCGAGAAAGCAATTGCCAACAGCAGCTGGCACATACAATTGGGCCGCGTGCGCAAAAGTCATCGGCTTGAAGAAGCAATGTTAGAATGTCCAGCATTGGCAATGTGAAAGCGTCACACATTCGTTTTGAGCACGCCCGATTCTTGGGGGCGATCGTCTTGTTTTCATTTAGCAGTTTATGTGGCATACGTACGCCAATTCGCGACTACCTTCGAGGTAAGCGACGAGTATTTAGCCTCCAATAAGGTTTGGCACAGCCAGCGCTACCGCCGGGATCATCAGGATCAGACCAACGCGAATGATCTCGGCTCCGAGGAAGGGTATCACACCACGAAAGACTGTCGACATAGGTGTGTCGCGCGTCAGGGATGAGATGATGAAAACATTGAGTCCAACGGGTGGCGTGATCAACCCTAGCTCCACAACGACCAGTGCTAGAATTTCAAATCATATCCTGAGGCCATCGTTGTCCATCCGGAATGCGGCTGTTTCTGCGGTCACGAAACCCGCCTAGCATTCGATTAGCGTCCCGGTGTTCTAAGTGGCCATCTTGCGATCTCGTATTGTGGATCAGTTGTCGGATTTGCATATCCTCCCGCGTCCTTGCACCATGCGAATGAAGCATGGAGGCGAAAATGATATACGCAATCACGATTTATGGGGAGCCGGGCGTGTTCGAAGCGCTGCCTAAAGATCGCCAGAACGAAGTGATGTCAGGCCACGGCGCGTTGCAAACGGCGCTATCTGAGCGCGGGGAGTTCGTATCGATGAAGTTGATGCCGCCGACCTCTGCCGTGATGGTCGAGCCCGCTCCAACCGAAGGCACAGCGCCATTGATCACCGACGGCCCATTTGCCGAGACCAAGGAGAACTTCCTCGGGTTTTATGCTGCCGAATTCAAAGACCTTGATGAGGCGTTGGAATACGCAAAAATGATCTCATCCCCTGTAGCAAGGCTTGAGGTGCGACCAGTGGCCTGGGCTGGCGGTGTGATCTCGTCGGAATAGGACATGTCGGACTGGCTCGAGGCCACTTTCACTCTGCACCGACCGCGTGCGCTTGCAGCCCTGACCCGTTTGTTTCGGGATATCGATATGGCGGAAGAAGCATTTGCCGACGCCTGCCTAAAAGCTCTGACGGTTTGGCCCAAAGACGGAGCACCTCGTGACCCGTTGGCGTGGTTGCTGACGACGGCGCGCAACGCGTGTCTTGATGATTTGCGCAAATCGCAGCGCCGCGCGGCAATCCTGTCGCGCCACCGTGAGGAGTTTCAGCCGATGCCTGCCGAAACCCCAGACCCGGACGAATTGCGCGACGATGTTTTGCGGCTTCTGTTCATCTGCTGCCATCCCGAACTGGAACATCGAGATCAGATAGCCATTGCCTTGCGGGTCGTCCTGGGGTTGAGCGTCGATGAAATCGCGAGCGGTTTTCTAATCAAGCCCAAGACCATGGAACAGCGGATTACCCGAGCCAAAAAAAAGATCGCGAGCAACCCGGTTGCTTTCGAAACACCCAGCCCAGCAGAACGGGGTGCGCGATTGGGTGAGGTCTCTCTGATGGTTTACTTGATGTTCAATGAAGGATGGTCAACCTCGGCTGGTCCAACGCAAATCAAGCTTACCTTGTGTGAAGAGGCGATCCGTTTGGCACGTCTGCTTGCGGCACTGTTTCCGGCGATGGGGGAACAGGCCGCCTTGCTGGCACTATTGCTGTTTCAACACGCGCGGCGACATGCGCGCATTGATCCAGAAGGCAAGCTTGTCGCATTGGATGAACAGGATCGCAATCTTTGGGATCGTGCGAACATCGCCGAGGCGACTGGTCTTTTGCAAAAGGCCCAGCGGATAGGACATCATGGTGTCTATATCATTCAGGCTGCTATCGCGGCGACCCATGCCCATTCGGCCTCGGTTGATGACACAGACTGGTCATTGATTGAAAGCCACTACGCTGCGCTTTACGCATTGCAACCAACGCCTGTCGTCCGACTTAACCAGATTGCAGCGCAGGCCAAGCTCCATGGCCCGCATTACGCGCTGAAAGCGATGGAGCCTCTGAAACAGGATTTGTCTGCGTATCGCTGGTTTCATGCAATGCGCGGTGGCTTGTTGCAGGAAACGGGTGATCACCGCGCGGCGATTTCTGCGTTTGAATCCGTTATTGCACTTGGCCCTACGGCTCTTGAACGTGATGCAATTGCAGAGAAAATTGCAATCAGCCAAGAAAGTTTGCGTAGCATGTAGGGATCGCGGTGCGTCGTGCGTCCTTGGATCAGACCCGAATGTGGCGGGCGCAACCAAGGGAGAAGCACATGAGTATTCTTGAGATGACCACTGTCGGGAACTCGGGTTGGATCGGACATTCCGGTCCCGACCAGGGCAAAGCCAAGGCCTTCTATCAAGAGGTGCTAGGCTGGACGATCAACGACATGCCCATGCAGGATGGGTCAAGCTATTCCGCCGCCGTCGTGGAAGAAACCGCGATTGGCGGATTTTCCCCGATGCCGGAAGATCACGGCAGTTGGACGATCTTTTTTACGGTTGCCGACGTGGAGGCCAGTGTCGCCAAGGCTGAGGCCAAAGGGGCCGTAGTTGTTCAGCCGGCGATGGATATGCCGGGGGTCGGCCGCATGGCCACTCTGACTGACCCGCAAGGGGCTCGGTTTGCGCTCATCACATATGAGAGCATGGCGTCTTAAGCGCGATCAAAGAGGAGGCATCACATGGAACAGTTTCCGCAGATCGCGCTGGCCGTTACGGCAGTGTTTGTTTTGATGAGCATTCCGATGGCGATTGCCGTTGGTGTACGTCGCACCAAGACGGGAATTTCTTTACTTCACGGTGAAGATGAAAGCCTCCTGCGGCTGATGCGGGCGCATGGAAACTTCATCGAATACGTGCCGCTTGCGCTGCTGGCTCTTGCAGGGGCTGAGATTGCGGGAACTGCACCCTGGCTGGTCGCTACCTGCGGTGGCGTGTTGCTGCTTGCCCGTCTTATCCACTATTTCAGCCTCAGCACTTCGGTGAATGGCAAGGGGCGCGCGATTGGCGCAGCGCTCACCACTATGGCAATGCTGGTGCTTGCGCTGGCAATCCTCTGGCAGCTTTGGACCGGCATCTGATGCCCGTGGATGAAACACTCAACGCCCGCATGCGAGACGCTCTGGCCGCGCATGTGGGCATTTCCGAAAAACGAATGATGGGTGGTACGTGCTTCTTCTTGAACGGCAACATGCTTTGTGGTGCGCGCAGACATCAGGATGGCGTGGGTCGGTTCATGTTCAGGGTGGGAAAGGTGAACGAGCCCACGGCATTGCAAGACCCCACGGCCCGCGCTGTGATTCATGGCATCCGCAAGCTGGGCGGTTTTGTTCGCGTTGACGCATCAGATTGCGATGACGCAGTCTTGCAACGGTGGCTGCACTTCTGCCTCGAACATGCCGCGGTGTTGCCCAAGAAAGACTGAACGGAGGATCTTATGGCCCAATTCGATTGTTTTGCTGCCGAGGCAGTAGGCTTCCTGCAAGAACTGAAGGCCAACAATACCAAGGACTGGTTTGCAGCGAACAAGGCGACGTATGAGACTCACATTAAAGCACCCAGCAAGCTGTTCGCCGAAGATATGGAGTTGGCGCTACGCGACTTGACCGGGCAGGATCATAGCAGCAAAATCTTTCGGATTCATCGCGATGTTCGGTTTTCCAAAGACAAGACACCCTATAACGCGCATCTGCACCTTGCGTTCCTACCGACAGGACAGGCGGTTCAGCCGCCAATGTGGTTCTTTGGCCTTTCCCCAGAAAGGCTATCGCTCGGTTGTGGGGTGTTCCAGTACGAAAAAGGGGCTTTGGGCGTTTTCCGCGATGCGATGGCGGGCCCTCTGGGCGCAGAGTTGACCCAGACCACCATAGAGATGCGAAAACAGGGTTTCCGGGTCGGTGACCCGGAGTTGAAGCGCATCCCGCCTGGTTTTGACAAAAATCATCCTTATGAGGAAGCGTTGCGGCGCAAAGGCTTTGCGGTTTGGATGGATGCCATGTCTTCTAACTTTGCCCACGAACCAAACCTAACGGAACGAACAGCAACCAAGCTGGCTGAACTAATGCCGGTGTTTCAACTGCTTTCCCGGATCAAGTGACCCCACTATCGCGAACGCAGCAAATGGCGGATTTGACGAGCACACCGCAACTTGGCTCTGGTTGGATGAACGGCAGGGAAGGGCCGATTACTGCAGCGCGCGACGGTCCCTTGCTGACAATGCTACACTGGCTCTGAGGTCGGCGGTGAGCCCAAAGTTACCGATTTCATTCCCAGAATTGGTTTTAGTCAACAGCATGGATGCAAAATTTCACACACTAGAGAGCCTCGTCGGTGATCTCTTTTCACTTGACGTTCAATAAGGTAACGGAATCTTGGTACACGGATCAATGAAAGCGGTTGGCCCAGTTGTTAGTGGACCAAGAACAGTCATTGAAGCGCTTGTCAGAGCTGTCGGTGAAACAGGTCTGGTAGGAATGCCTAGCTTTTCCGGAGACGCATACTTTCCGGTTGAAATAGACCAGTCTGCATTGGCGCCAGATGAGATCGCTCAATTCGAGGATTCAGTACTTGGGCCGACGTACGAAATCACCGACATCAGACATGGGTGTTATTGCGGAGACATTCAGAACGGCGGTGCATCCAAGCGCTGCTTTGAACCCAGAGTGCCAAATGCTGCGGTTGGCCTAAATACGTGCGAAGCGTGCGTCGCTGCGGTTGGTCGTGCAAGGACGGCCCATAGCAGACCTTGAACAGAAAACGGAGATGCAGCGTCAGCAGCCCGCGTTGTCGACATTCGCGGCAAGCACACAGTTTTGATACTGTTCTGAATACTACCTAGGGCGGTCTGGTTCTTTAGTTTTGCGTGCAATCAAGCTTTCAATTTCGTTCATTACTTCATCCGGCAAAGCACCGAAGGTCAGTGCGCCTGAAATGCCCTCAATTTGTTCTTCTGTCCGTGCGCCCGGAATCGGTACATATGTTTCAGATTGGCCCCATATCCACCCAAGAGCCCCCTGCACAAGCGTTCGGCCATTTGTGGTCAGTAAATCGCGAACCGCATCGAGTTGTCGCATGAAATCTGGATTTACCCTGCCATCCGTATAGTACTCCATCCAACTTTCGCCGGATGCGCGCACATCATCAGACGCCATAATGGTATTCCGATTGTATTTACCTGTAAGCAGCCCCATCGCAAGCGGTGAGCGGATAAGGGACAACAATCCTTCCTCTTGGACAACCTGTTGCATGCGAGGCGCATCGAAGAAGACGTTCATCACGTATTCAACCGCCTTGAAACCATCCCTCGACGAGGCTGCTCGAGCGTTTTGGGAATAGTCAGTGCTCCAACCGTAGGCACGTAGTTTCCCGGCCTCTTTTAGCCGATCCAGTTCGTCAAACACCGCCTCAGCCTCGTCAATTGGCATATCGTTCACATGCAACAGCAAGAGATCGATTCGATCCCGCTCCAGCCGCGACAGACACCCATCTACAGCAGGGCCAACCTGATCCGGGGTGAAGGAGTCAAATGAAATCTGCCTGCTCGCTTCATCGATCCCAACCCCGATCTTTGTGACAATCAGGGCGTCGGGTCGATGCTTTAGCGCTTTGCCCAACAAACGTTCCGAATGCCCAGCGCCATAGGCGGCTGCAGTGTCAAAAAGTGTGATCCCACCGTCCAGTGCCGCGTGGATCGTACGAATGGAGGCACCGTCGTCCGATCGGGTGTAACCCAACGACTGCTCACCACAGTACATTTTGCCACCAATCGGCCAGCAACCCATGCCAAGGGGTGAGATTTCGGTTTCGAGAAAGTTCATCTGTGAGTCTCCTGACTGATCCTTCAGAAAAAACGCCATCACAGCCTTTTCATCAACAACACAAAATGTAACCTTTATTTCATGGATGAAGGTAACTTTGACTGGGACAACCTGCGGCTTTTCCTTGCGGTTGCCAGAGCGGGCGGGCTTGGGCCAGCAGCTGAACAGACCGGCAAGAGCGCACCCACCTTGGGTCGGCGCATGATTGAGCTTGAGCGCAACCTCGGAAGCGAGCTGTTTCACCGTAATCCGCGAGGGTATGATCTGACTGAGGACGGACAAGCGCTGTTGAAAAAAGTCGAAAGCATCGAAGCGCGTGTCCTACCTGTCACGGAAAGCAGACTTGCTACTGCACCACCGTTGGTCAAAATTTCGGCCGGGACCTGGGTAACAAGAATTTTGATTGGCGCTCTCGCAAGACTTAAGGGATCAATGCCAGTCCGGCTGCGTTTCATCTCGTCAGAAGACCTATTGAACATCGGACACCGGGAAGCCGCGATCGGCATTCGAAACCACCGGCCAGAAGAGATCGGCTTGGCCGGTCGCAAGATCGGGCGGGTTCGGTTTGCGGTCTATGCTGCGGAAGAAGGCATTTCGACCTGGGTGCGCGTCATGTCCAAAACACCCTCGGCCAGATGGGTGAGAGAACATTCGCAAGAGGACGACGCCATCGAAGTTACGGCGCCACAGAATGCGCTTGAGCTTGCAAATGCAGGTCTTGCCAGAGCGGTTCTGCCAACTTTCATTGGAAACACACAGCCGGGCCTGATACCAGTGTCACCTTTGATCGACGATCTGGAACATGATCAATGGCTCGTCACGCATCATGAAGATCGGTTTCTTGCTGAGGTGCGGCATGTCATAGATCGCACCTATGCAGTGATGTCGGAAGCGTGTGAAAACGGTTGAACCGATGTTGGCTGTTAGCACTATTCGCCCAACCGTTCCATCAACCGGGCGTAAGCCGTTTGGCCACGTCTGAAGGTTGGCAGACGGAAGAACTCGTCCGGGGCGTGTTGGTTTTCATCCTCATGTCCAAAGGCAAACATGACCGCATGCAGACCCAACTCATCCAGCAAGGTCGACATGACAGGGATCGAGCCACCAACGCGGGTTTTGTACGCCGGTTTGCCGTAAACCTCTTCGAGAACCTGTCCCGCGATTGCGGTTGCGTTGTGTCCTGCCGGTACAAGGAACGGGTCCGCGCGCCCAGGGTTGCGCGATACCTCAGCAGTGACACCCGGCGGGCAATGAGCCTCAACATGGGCCGAGATCAGATCAAAGATCTTTTCGGGGTTCTGATTGGCGACCAAGCGACACGTGATCTTGGCCGAAGCGACCGCAGGCAAAACGGTCTTTGTGCCTTCCCCTTGCCAACCACTGGTCAACCCGTTGACCTCAAGCGTCGGACGCGCCCACAGATTTTCACGTGTTGAATATCCCGGCTCACCCAAGGTTGCTGGCGCTCCGGTCTGGACCAGATAGGCCGCCTCGTCCCAGGGAACCCGCGCAATTGCCGCGCGGTCTTCATCTGTCAGCTCGACGACATCGTCGTAGAAACCATCCACCGTGATGCGACCATCGGTCGATTTCATACTGGCAAGCAACTGGGCCAGCGCCATCGCCGGGTTTGCGACACCGCCGCCATGCATACCGGAATGCAAATCGGATTTCGCGCCCTGAACCGAGATCTCAAGCGAAGTGAGCCCTTTCAGACCAAGGACCAGTTGCGGCGTCTCGGTATCCCACTGACTACCATCGGCAGAAAAGATCATATCAGCCTGAAGCCGGTCGAGATTTGCCTCGATAAAGGGCGGAAGGTCGGGCGATCCGATCTCTTCCTGGCCCTCAAAGAAAAACCGCACATTGACTGGCAGTTTCCCGGTTTCCGCCAGCAAAGCCTCAGCCGCAAGGATCGGGATGAACATGGCACCTTTGTCGTCGGTCGCCCCACGCCCATAAATCCGATCTCCGCGGATCGTCGGCTCGAACGGAGGCGAAGACCAGAGCTCAAATGGTTCGGCTGGTTGCACGTCAAAATGGCCATAGATCAGAATCGTAGGCACATCAGGCCCGGCATGCAGCCAATCGGCACAGACCACCGGATGACCGGCAGTCTCCATCATCTGAACGTTTTCCATTCCCGCCGCAACCAACCGATCAACCACCCACTGCCCGGCCTTTCGAACATCGCCCGCGTTTTCGGGTTTGGCTGAAACCGATGGAATACGAATGAAGTCGCACAGCTCTTCAACAAAGCGCGATTGGTGTGTGTCGAGATATTCGGTCCAGCTCATTCCATGCCCTCTCTGATGCTGGCGCCTAACTTACGAAACTGGACGTGGCCCGCAAGCCTGCGGAAGACAACCTAATACTTTTAACAACCCTACATGCTTGAGCGATGTTAGTTCGGCCCAGAACTACTTTTGCAACTAGGTTCTGAGGTAGTTAGGTCACAGGCAATGAAGTTGGCCTGGCGCAATGAATTGAACGCTAACAGAGACCATGCGAGCGATAAAAACTTCGACATCGCAAACTGGCTGTTGAGCTGACCGGGTTTCGCGAGGCCGGCACTGGGGTTCTGACCAACGGCGCGATCGAACTTTATAATCACCTTGTCAGTGATATTGTCCGGCGTGTCCGTGACTGGTGATCCGAACTGCCGCGCGGCAGGTATCACCTTTGCAGGCACTGGTTACCGAGATTTATGGGTTGGTTCAGAACGAGGATCTAACGGGTGATGAGCTTCGTGCAAGTATTGTGGCTTTGATCAAGCCTTTCCGCTCGGAACGTTGGCCGTTCGCACGCGAAATGGCGACCCAGTGGGAGCTCTGCGTTGACATCAATGATCTGTCGCGGCTTCTCGCTGTTGCTGCTGATCTGGAACCTAATCTGCCAGCCAACCACCCATTGGCCGAGGTGTTCGCCGTTCTTGACGTTGCAACCAATAAAGAACTCACCTCTCGGTCAGAGGAACGTCTTAGGACGCGCGTGGCTGGGGTTCGCAGCAGATGAGGATTGGGTGGCGTCACACCGTTCCTGGACGGCGGCAACCGTGTTGCTGATCAAACGAAGCCTGTGCAACGGGTCGGCCAGTATCTCTCACAGTCGTGATCACCGTGATCTCGACAAGCATCTGATATCAAACGATGTATGGAAGAAGAACCCGGGCCGTTACCGCGGGGTCCGCCGCCCCGATACGAAAGGCAGCGACATCAGACATCAGATATGTGGTCGTGTCCTCGCCTATAAGACAGCCGTCAGGGGCTTCTGAGAACCGGCTGTGATACCAATCGCGCAAAGCCGGAGCCTTCGGATCACGCCAGACCAGATCCTCACCGTCCATCTGAAAGAAATCGCGATGCGCAATCGGATCATCGGCATCAAAAAAGTACAATTCGTTTTTGGCCATCCAGACACCAGGGTGCTGATCCAGCACCTGATGCAATGAGGTCGTTCCACATTTCGGTGCCCCTCCGATAATGAAATCCGGTGTTTTCAAAATCATCGACTCCAAAATGGCCAATCGTTCAGGCGTTAAGACAGCTTGATGGGCGCGTGGGTGCTTCTGGGTGCAATTGCCGATGCTTGTTTTACCAAGGCCTGGCAGCGATCCAGAAACTGGATGTTCTGATGGTCCTCGTTGAACTCGCTCTCCACCTTTTCCCGTGCTGTCTTGGCAAGGGCTTTGGCCAGATCGGGGTTTTGAGCGAGAAGGACGATGTTTTTGCAGAACCCTTCTGCATCGCGCTCATCCGCCAGCAAACCGGTTTCACCATGGGTCACAAGCTCTGGGATGCCGGAATGGTTGGTGGTGCAAACCGGTGTCCCCAACGCCATTGCTTCCATCAGTGTGACCGGGATGCCTTCCTGATCACCATCCCTGGCCGTCAGGCTTGGCACGAACAAAACATCCGCACCCGCTATCCGATGCAACGCATCCATGTGCGGCAACGAGCCTAGAAATTCTATGCGATCCCCGAGCTCTGCATCTTCCACCTGGTCGCGCAGTCGCTCCATTAGAGGGCCATCGCCGCCTATGTCATAACGCCAATCCAGTTCAGGGTGCCTCTGACGCAGCAGTTTCAGCGCCATGATTGCTGTTTCTAAGCCCTTTTTCTCAACCAGCCGACACACGCTAACAAAGCGTAGTGTTGTTCCGAACGATGGAGAGCAAAATTCGTATTCCGAGATCGGGATACCGAGATGCCGGGTTTCAACATGATCTGACGGTGCGCCGCATTCCACAAGTTGCCGGGCAAACTGCTCATTTACGGTGACGTGCAGATCTCCTTCGGCAAGAAGGTCACGATAGCCCGCCAAAGCATCACGCTGGTATTCAACGCTGACATCGCGACCATGGAAAACGGTCACAAGCGGGGGGCGATGTTTCCAGCCACGTTGTGCCCGAGCGACCGCCCTCCCCCGAAACCCGAAATGCGCAACAACAACATCGGCATCGATCTGACGTCGCCACGCAGCTCGGTCCAGCTGTGCGGCGATCCGGCGAGACCACGAACTCGGTAAAACCTTAAGGATACGTGGCTGTTCGCGTGGCCAGATGATCGTCTTCACATAGCCTAGCAAGCTTTCCTGTTCCTCTGAAAGAGCAACGTCCGTGCCGACCGTCTTGCACGCGACAATCACCTCGTGCCCTTGCCGCAAGGCGTGAAGCACCTGCGAGGTCACAAAGGTTTGCGACAGAACCGGAAAGCTGGTGACACAAAAGCAGATCTTCATAGCCCGCTTCCTTGGGTGATCGAAGTCCGCATATCAGGCTGGAACGCGGGCATCTTGCTCAGACACTGCGCGCTTGAGCACCGAAATAAAAGTGTCATGCTGGCGATGGAAGTTCAGCTCGGGCCGTTGAGCGTAGGCCAACGCTTTTTCGGACAGATCGGCATAAGCGATGTCATCGAACCAGAGTTTGCGCAGCGCGGCGACCCAGTCTTCGGTCGGTGCATCATGGGGCAGGACAATACCGCCAGGTCCAATAGCCTGACCCAGCCCACCACTGTCCGAGCCGACAACAGGGATACCACTACAATGGGCCTCGGACGCGACGCGGCCCCAGGCTTCTTCCCACTGGCTTGGGGCCAACAGGACCTTTGTGCGGCCGTAGACCCTCGACATATCCGAGGTTCGGCTCATGTAAGTTACATTCGGTAACTCGGCGATCTCAGCCATGATCTGTTTGAAAAGCCCGTCCCACAAGGTCCAGGCCTCGACAAACAAGAAAGGAATATCGGGACATGCGCGCGCCATGTCGCGAGCCACCTCATATCCTTTTTTGGGGTGGATGTTGATCAGTGTCGCAAACTCTTTTGTCGAATCGCAGCTGTATTCTTCAAAGTTTATGGTCGGGGTGATAACTGTGCAGTCGATACCATAAGCGTCGCGATATGCTCCGGCCGTAAAGTTAGAATTAGCGATGAAACTAGCACCCGGAATGGCGCTGACATCGCCATCATTCTCATTGAATTCTACATTTCGTAGATAAAGCACAACGGGCAGGCCCATCTTTGCGAACTCATGCCCCAGATGGGCCGAATGGCGTGTCTGGATCACAACGACATCGGGCCGGAAATGCCGGGCAGCTGCGGCGATCCGATGCGGATCGGTCGGCTCCCACGTACGCATCACCTCATAACCTTGCCTTTGGTCGATACTGAACGGTCGGCCTGTCATCTTGCGTTGCACGCGCATTCGAAAACCAAAAACCCCGCGCCCGGAAAAGCCGCAATAAACTGCACAATCGTGGCCCTGTGCTATACTCTGTCTGATCAGGTGATCGGTGCTGTTCTGGGTTCCGCCGCTGGCTTCGGGCAACCAGCTATTCCCGCCGGCAAACAGAATTCGCATTGTCAAAACCTTCCAGATTCGTATGAAAACAGCGGGCTCAGTGACGTCTGAGGAAAACTCATGTGCAGGATTCTTGGCATGATTCCGCCTTCCACATTTGGCAGGTTTGTGTGAACAGAGCGGCGTCCTGCGCATAAATACTGCGCAGATGATCGGCCGCTGATTGCGGCAGCTCCGAGCGCCGCCCGTTTGTTTTATTGGCATGTTTAAGGGCACTAGGGGCCACACCGGCAAATTTCTCCAGCCCCTGCGCTATCCTGTGAAACGGGATCAAATGATCTACCTTGACGACATCACCGTCAGAGATGAAGTCGCTTTGGGGGCGGAAGTGAAAATACCGCATGGAGGTAGCCCGAAACGACAGGTTATTGCAGAACCGGTTCAGGAACGCGTCAATTGAGCGATCCCCGATCATACGCGCACCGAATTGTCTGTCCTGCTCGTTCCGTCCGCCAGATTTGAGATAATCGAATGCCGATAGGAACCGATCCACCGGATCACGTAATATCGCGATCTTGGGAAGAGATTGCCAGGCGCGCGGACAAAGTGCCTGAACCTCGCGCCATGTTCGATGACGAACGTGATAGCCATAGATCGCATCCTCGACCGAGGTGCCCGCGTTCTTGGGAATATGAATCAGAATCAGCCCGCGTTTCATATAGACGTCATCAAGGTTTGGATCAGGTTTGGGATGAGACCGCGCAATCATCAGACCGGGCGCGACCTGCCAGCTGATCCGGATTCCGATCTGTTCTAGATAAGTCAACGCAGTTCCCCCGCCATCCAACGGTGAGTGGCACGCTGTTCGACGAGATATGGAGTTCCTATTCGCATCAGGCGTGCTTTCCCGATCTGGGCCGACGGAGGGTTCTTGCCGCCTGAATGAGCAGCTGCTTCACCTCGACCAGAATCTCGCGCCCGTAGGAGCTGAATGTCAAAACAACCACAAAAACCAAATAGCTCAGCGTAGTCCCCATCAGCAGTTTCAGCGACGCAGTATCGGGCAGCGCGTGGTGGCTGCCCCAAACGACTGCATAGGCGGCAAGCCCGGCGCAAAAAACCGGCAAGATATGCTTGCCTAAGCTGTCTCGACCAATTGGTCCTTTTCGGCTGACAAGAGCCCAAAGCGGAAACAGCTTCAGGACCGTGACGGCGGCATAAGCCACTGCAACTTCCCTCACACCGTATTGCACACCCCACAGAAAGGACCCGCAGGTCACCACGGCTGACGCGAGGCCCCAAAATGCCATCTCGGTCGTACGCCCCTGACTGACAAACAGCCAGCCCGTTGGATTAGCGAGCGGTTGAGCGAGAGCAGCGATTCCCAAAGCCGCAAAAATTGGCGCGCTGTCGGCCCATTGCGCGCCTAAAAGAAAGGGAACCGCCGTCTCTGCCATACCGGTCATCGCGGCGACGCCGGGCAGGATCGCGAGCTGCATCAACCCAAAGACACGAAAAAATGCACGGGCATAGCGCTCAGGCTCATCCTGCATACGCGAAAGGACAGGCACCATGACCTGCGACAGAGGCTGAGCCACCCGGTTCAGCGGAAACAGTATCAGCTTGTAGGCGCGGTCATAAAACCCAAGCGCCGCGCTGCCCCAGACCCGACCGATCAGAATACTATCCAGATTGCGCGACAGAAAATTCGCCAGCTTGAAGCCGGTGATCCCGGCGCCAAACCCCAACAGGTCGGCGGTCCCCGGCGCAAGGCCGGGTTTTGCGGGACGCCAGTCCACCCAGACCCAGACCATCATAGACCCGACAAACCCGCCCACTAAAGTACCAGCGACCAGAGCCCAGGGTGAGGGCGAACCAAGAGCCCACAGGATCGATGTTGCAAGGGTGGCCAGCGCAACCATTCCGCTGTTTATCGCGATCCGCCCAAACATCATTCGGCGGTTCAGCAGCGCAAAATGCTGCGCCCCAATGGCGGTCAGCATCATGCCAAGCGCCATCGCTCGGATCAGCCAGATCAGGTCTGGTTCATTGTAGAATTGTGCGATCAACGGTGCCATCAAGATCAGGAAAATCGTCAGGACAGCGCTCACGCCCATATTGATCCAGAACAGCGAATTGAGCTGACCGTATGTCAGCGACTTTTTCTGAATAACGGCTTGCAGCAGACCCATTTCCTTGAACATCGACAAGAAGGCGACAACCGGACCAATCATCGCGATACGGCCAAAGTCGGCAGGCATCAGCAGGCGCGACAGAATGAGGACCGAAGCGATCTGACAGCCGACTGTCACACCCTGGCTGAGCCCGGTGTAAAAGCTGCCCTGCAGAACGGTACCTTTGTAACTGTCATGAGCAACAGTTTCGACTGCCTCATGAAGTCCATGTTGAGCCATTGCGAGGTTCTTTCCGACAATCCGACATCGTGCGTTGGGGCGACCTAAGCACAGCCGGATGTGACTCGCCCATCCTTTGCAGTTGCAGCATCCTTTTTAGCAAATTCCCGCCATACGGGTGCCCGACAAAGTGGCAAACCCGCTTATTTCCAACGCGAAAGATTTAAAGCGGACATCTGCGTCCTAAGCCGGCACAGCATTCGACTATTGCCGTAAGATTCCGCACATCGACGGTTTCCTGCTCATTTCAACCCGGACATCGGCTCTGTTTCGCCTGCCGTTGACTCCGGCTTTGACAATCGCCAAAGCGCGCGCCTAGCTACAACCCATAGCTGCATCCGTGGTGGGATGATCGACCGATGATGACTCAGAGCCACCAGTATCATGATAATTTTTCTGCATGTTGCAGGAGCTCCGACGGACAGAGGCGTATCCTTTATCTGGCCCATGATCTGGATGACGCCGCGATCTGGCGTCGGGTTGACATGCTGCGTCTGGGCGGTGCGCAGGTCACGGTTGCCGGGTTTCGTCGCCGCACCGGTACTTTGCCGGAAAATGCTCTGATTCTGGGACAAACCTACAACGCCAGAATGCTGCAACGCGTGCTGTCTGTGCTGCAACAACGCATGCGCTTGAAGGCATCGTTTTCGGACATCCCGCATCCCGACACTATTTTGTGCCGCAACCTTGAGATGCTGGCATTGGCCGTCCCGTTGCGTCGTAACCTTTCGAAGGGTCGGCCCGTTTCGCTTGTCTATGAGGTTCTCGATATTCACCGGCTGATGGTTGGCCCGTCGAAACCTGCACGAGCGATGCGCTGGATCGAGCGACGCCTGTGCCGGGGAATCGATGGCCTGATCGTATCGTCTCCGGCCTTCCTACGCGCCCATTTCGAGGCCTATGAGCAGTGCCAAGCACCGGTCTTTCTAGTTGAAAACAAAGTGGTCAATGCTGCTTCCCCAATACCCGAGCCCAGCGAGCACCAATGTAAGGACGCGCCGTTGCGCATCGGCTGGTTCGGGATACTCAGGTGCCCTTTCTCGCTGCACAGTCTCGATGCGCTGACACGGGCGCGGCCGGGCCGCTATCAGGTCATTTTGCGCGGACGCCCGGCCCTTGACACTCTACCCGATTTTCACCGTATTGTGGAGGCCAACCCGGACCTGCAGTTCGAAGGATCCTATATGTATCCGGACGATCTGGCGCGCATCTATAGCGGAGTCGATCTTGCATGGTTGATCGACCGATATGATACCGGAAGCAACTCCGACTGGCTTCTGCCAAACCGTATGTATGAAAGCGGGATCAATCAAGTCCCACCGATTGCCTTGGCCGGGACCGAAACTGCGCGACGTCTGAACGAACTGGAACTGGGGCTGATCCTGGATCAAGCGGATAACGATGCCGTCATCAATATGATGGATAAACTGTCGTCTGAAACCCTCGAGCATCTACGCCATGCCCAACACACCGCACCCCTCAGCAGTTGGAGGACAACCGATCAAGAGGCCCGCGACCTTGTAGACGCAATAGCAGGCAAAAAAGCCGAGCAACATGTTGATACGTCGCAGGACGCGGTTCTGATCGTTGTGCCGACATTGAACGAAGCCGCGCATATCGCAGCTGTCATCGATGGATTGGCGGGTTTTCTGCAACGCAGGCTGCGTCGCGGTGCTCTGGTGCGTCTCGTGATTGCCGATGGTGGATCAACAGATGGCACACAAGAGATCGTCCGCGACCGGATCGCCGCTTTTTCGCAATTCGACATTCGGCTTTTGGTTAATCCTGCCCGCATCCAGAGTGCAGGGATCAACGCCGCCTGCGCCCGGTTTGGGGATGATATGGATTGGCTGCTGCGCCTGGATGCGCATTCCAGTTATCCTGACAATTTCATTGATATTCTGATGGATGAGGCCCAAAAAAACAGCGTGGCAAGCGTCGTAGTTTCCATGAACGCGGTTGGCACGACCCCAATGCAGCGCATCATCGCACTCACCCAGAACACTCGGCTGGGCAATGGTGGATCGGCCCATCGCCTCGCCGGAACGGGACGGTTTGTCGATCACGGGCATCACGCCCTGATGCGGCTGGATGCGTTCCGGTCAGTGGGTGGATATGATGAGAGCTTTTCGCATAATGAAGATGCGGAACTGGACTTGCAGCTGGCGCAGGCAGGATATCGCATCTGGCTGACATCCCGCACGAGGTTAACCTATTTTCCGCGCCCATCTCTTGTGTCACTTTTCCGACAATACCTAAATTTCGGTCGAGGGCGAGCGCGTACAGTTCTGAAGCACCAGCTGAGGCCGCGGCTTAGGCAATTTGCAATGATATCTGTCGCCCCTGCGGTTGCTTTGGCAGCTCTGACCCCGTTTGGGGTGCTCTTCGCCCTTCCCGCTGCTCTTTGGTTGCTTGCCTGTCTGATTGGTGGCACCTCGCTGGCGGTCGGGCGCAGCGATCCAAGTGCGCTTGGTACAGCGCCAATTGCTGCCATGATGCATCTGGGATGGTCTCTCGGGTTCTGGCGGCAGATTCTTCTGCGCCCAGCCAAATCACACTCTAGCCTCGCGCTGGCTCACCCCCCAGAGACTGCACCACTCTCAATCGACCATGTCGCCGTCGGGGTCTGCACTCATCGGCGACCGGAACTGCTCGGGACTTTGCGTTCATTGGAAGGCCAGGTACTGCCATGCGGAACCCGCCTATCAATCATTGTCGTCGACAATGACGATACTCCCACGGCGCGTGACATGGTCGAGAGCTTCGCCTCTGAGTCGCAGCACAACGTGATCTATCGCTTCGCCCCCTCCGGTAACATCTCGATTGCCCGAAACGCAGCCTTGGAAGAGGCCGAGCGTCGCGAATTAAGCGTCTTCGCATTCATTGATGATGACGAGATCGCACCACCCGAGTGGCTCAACACGCTTATAACCCGGCTAAAAAACGCGAATGCGGATGTTGTTGTCGGACCGGTAAGGGCTATCTATTCGACTGATGCGCCGCGTTGGATGCAGCATCTCAGTATCCATGACACGCAACCTGAAACAGACGCAGACGGACGACCCATCGCCGGACACAGTTGTAATGTGATCATGAATCTTGCGAGTGATGCGCTGACAGGACGCCGTTTCGATCTTGAGCGTGGAGTATCTGGCGGCGAGGATACGGCCTTTTTCAGGGCGGCGATGCAGGACGGCGCGCAAATCGCGTTTGCACCAACTGCGTGTTTGGACGAACCGGTACCCCCTGAGAGGGCAACGATTTCATGGCTGCTGAAGCGCCGGTTTCGGATGGGGCAAACCCATGGGAATCTCCTGCGTCAAGAAAACGGAAACCACGGGCGTTTTGTCATGCTGCCGCTCGCTTTTGCAAAAGTGGCATATTGTATGGGTCTGGCGCTTGTAACTATCCCGGTTGCTGCTCGGCGCAACGCCAACCTCTTGCGGGGTGCGTTGCACATGGGCACAATTGCGTCACTGATCGGCTTTCGCGAAATCGCGATATACGGATCATCCTCTAGCAAGGGTCGCGTAACTAGAATCTGACCTGGATTCCCGCCAGGAATCCCGTGGACAGGTATCTAGAAATTTCCTCGATTTTGCTCAATTGACGTCCAGAATAGAATGCAATGTCAGGCAACAAGCGACGATCCTGAGCAAAACACTGTAGCAGGGTCGCGGACTTTTGCTGTAGGCTTTGTCGAACAATGGGCGAATTGAACCTCAATCTGCGTCCGTTTTGCAGGTGAAAACGATGCGATTGCCGATCTTCATAGCGGGTTTCTTTTTCTCTGTTGCTGTGGCAGCAGCGATTGGTATGGCCGCTGGCTTCAGCACCGGAAAGCTCATCCTATTTGTCATTGCCGTAGCGGTTGTTTTGCAGCTGGCATATGTCGCGGTTGTTGCTTTGCTGGCGGCAAACCAGAAGCGCAAACGTCAGGACAAAGAAGGCAAAACGCCATCCGCCCCAACGGCACAAGTGCCTCAAGAGACTGACGCGTGATACCAAGATCGCTCTTTGTAGGTAAACGCTCAAAACTATAGCAATGCAAGCGGTCGACTGCCGAGACGCCAGCGCAGACTTAAATGGCGCTTGGACGCAAACGGCAGATCGCATACGATTTTTACATCAAAGTACCCGTCCTCGGTGCCTTTCGACTTTGCTCAAACCGGTCCAGTCTCGATGCGCCCCAGCGTTGCTGTCCTAATCGCCGCCTACAACGCGCAAGACACGCTGTCACGGGCGATCCAATCTGCACTTGCCGAACCGGAAACGGCGGAAGTGATCGTGGTGGATGATGCCTCGCAAGACGAAACCGTAGCCATTGCCGCTTTCGAAGCTCAACGAGACCCGCGTGTTCAGCTCATCTGTCAGGACAAAAACCAAGGACCTGCGGCCGCACGCAATCGAGCCTTAGAGGTCGCCATTTCCGATTTCGTGGCTGTTCTGGATTCGGACGACCAGTTCTTGCCAGGGCGGTTAAGGCGGTTGTCGTCAGAAACAAACTGCGAGGTGATCGCTGACAACATAGCGTTTGTCGCGCCGGCACAACTGGAAGCGGCAACAACTCAGGATTGGTCGGAAATCGCGTCCGAGTTTTCTTCACTTGGAACCGTCGATTTTGTGCTCGGCAACTTACGCAGGCCCGGTGTATCGCGCGGAGAGCTGGGGTTTTTGAAACCCATTCTTTCGCGCGCGTTTCTAGTCAAACATAACTTGCGCTATGATCCAGCGCTCAGGCTGGGCGAAGACTATGATCTTTACGTAAGAATGTTGCTCGCCGGCGCGCGAATGAAGCTAACGCACAGGCCGGGATATGCCGCAGTTGTGCGGTCAAATTCGTTGAGCGCACAGCATGGCGCTCAAGAGCTGGAGCAGTTCCAGAAAGCGTTGGAGGCGCATTTGCTTATGGGACCTCACGCACCCGACCTGACCAACGCGATGCGGGCGCATCTAAAAGATGTTCGTCAAAAACATGATCACAGGGTCTTTCTTAACCTGCGTCGCACACAGGGTTCGGCCGCTGCAATCCAATATCTTCTGGATGCGCGCGACAGGGCCTGGCCCGTCATACACCAAATCGCACGAGATAAACTTGGGCTCAGTAAAATGGCAGATGAGGCTGCCCCCGAGACCGGTGCGCGGTTGCTATTGAGCCCTGACAGAGCTGTTCCCATCCCGGGACTCTAAGATCTCCAGCATCGCGTTTGAGGGAATGCTAGCGGCCTTCGCTTCTTCTGCGGTAAGAATTATCCGCGCTGAGTTCCAGTCAGGCACGTAGCCCAACCCATCCAAACCTTCCAAACCTATTGCGATAATGTGGACCGGGCCTTTTGCGGCCAGTTCTGTCAGGCGGCACGCCATTGCATATCGGTTTGACTCGTTAGATGGAGACCAAGCTTCGACCGGAACGCTTACGGCATCCTCAGGTGCTTCAGCAGACGAAATCTGCTCGGACAAGGCAAGCACAACGGTTCTAGGTTCCGAGATGTGTCGGTGCGACGCGGCGTGTCGGCGGCGATTCCAACGGTCTGCCAGACTGGCCACCAGATCCATCACAAGCTTGGGGCGCTGCAGCAGTTGGCGGCACGCGCTTAGTGTATCGCGCGTTGTAATCGCAACCACCAGATGCTGATAGTATAAGGTGCGTATAAGACGTTGTCGCCGAGTTGCAAGCGCTGCGTACAAGCCTTCATCGCCCACCGATTTCGACAGCGTCGCTGCCGAGTCGTGAGCTGCAATCAAGTTCTCTAGCGCAGGCACGGACAGACGGTGTGACACAGACCCCGAATGCCGTCGATAGAGATAGGTTGGCTCGGGTGTTACCCAGAACGTGGCGCCGCCGATCAGCAGGCGGCAATATAGATCAAAGTCCTCTCCGATCCGAAGCGTTTCGTCGTAGCGCAGCGCACGCAAGGCATCGCGGTGGATCATTGGTTTAAGATAACCAAGCGATGCCAGCCCTAAACTGGCTGTGTCACTTTTGACCAAATCGACGGCGGTGATGCGTTTAGCGGCATCCGTCGCAGCTTTTCTAAGCAAGGTCTGACCTGCAACATTCGCCGATCCAAAGCTCAGCAGATCATCGGCGATCATATCTGCGTTTAGCTTCGAAGCGGCGCACAGCAGGCGAGCAATCCGCTTGGGATGGATCACATCATCCGCATCCATGATGGCAATCCAATCGCCATTTGCGGCCTCCAACGCACGGTTTCTGGCTCCTGCAGGCCCTAAATTGTTCGATAATGCAATGATTGTAAGCCGACTGTCTGAGGCTGCCAGTATTTGCAATACCGCCACACTGTCGTCGCTTGAGGCGTCATCAACAACAATCAACTCCAGAGTGGAATAAGATTGATTCAGAACCGAAAGCACCGCCGCAGCTAGATAGGCGGAACCGTTGTAATTCGACATGATTACCGAAACCAGTGGCCTGGCCACCCCGGCCTCCGCAGGGCCATCGGCAATCAGGGGTGAGGGTTCTGCTTTCATGTGCGCGTTGCCCAGGTGCATTCAAACCACGCACAGAACAGCTGCGCACCGGTACATTAACCCGCGAGGATTACGCCGTTTCATCCGACCGCAGCGCTGCTGGTAGAGTTTGCACAAGGATGGCGATGTCCGTCGCGGTGTTCACATTGGTGACATAAGCACGGTCATAGGCAACGCGGCGTTTGTAGGTCGTATTGTTGCGACCACTAACCTGCCACAAACCTGTAATGCCCGGGCGCGCTCGCAGATAGTGGCGGCTCGAAGGGCCATAGCGGCGCAGTTCATCAAACAAAACCGGGCGGGGACCAACAAGGCTCATCTCACCACGCAGCACGTTGATCAACTGCGGCAGCTCATCGAGACTGAGCTTACGCAAAACATGACCGACCGACGTGACACGCGGGTCATCACGCAACTTCTGGGTCTGCTCCCACTCCAGCCGCGCCTCCGGGTTGTTTTCTAGATGTTGTTGAAGGACCTCGTCGCTATTCACCACCATTGTCCGAAACTTTAGGCAGCCAAATGACCGTTTGCGATACCCCACGCGACGATGATGATACAGGATTGGACCTGGCGAGGTTGTCAATACCAGCAAAGCCAGTCCAACCATCAGCGGCGAGAACACGACCAGCATGACCAATGCAACCGTTACGTCGAGTGCGCGTTTTGCCAACCCGCCAACAGGGGCGTTATGAGGCTTCGGACGGATCCATATCGCCTGCGCTGGGCCTAGCGCTGACACCATAATGCTCTCAGCAGGAGCCGGTTCTGTCTCTAATGGTTTCATCACATCACATCCTCATTTCCCAGTTGCGTAACGCTGCAAATCAGCGCCGATGCCCCCTTAAATTGAAAAGACGATCGCCAACACGCATCACCCGATGCAGGCGAAAGTGATCTCTACCAGAGTGTCCTCATTACAAAGTTCCTTCTCGCATCTGTAGATAAGAAGGGTATGACAATTGCTGCGATTGCAACTCGATTATCCGTGCGAGCGAAGCATTGCCTACGGATAACGGGTCGTTAACGTGGAATCCGCACATATTGACGCGATTGCCGAGTATCTTTTGACTTCGGCTGTGCGAGCTGCCTGAATTCAAGGCAGCTACAGAACTTTATCGCGTTCCGGTACAATCGGGACGCTCGAATCTGACTCACGCTATGCGAGAGTGCTCAAAGCAAGCAAAGAGCAGTAAATTCATGAAATCTGGATCGAACCATGCTCAGAACGAATCGTTCCTGAGCCGAATACTGAAGAGGTGACTCAGGTGTCTTGTGATCCAGTCGTTTCGGCCATCCGAGATCACCGGGTCCGCTTCACCATCAGCGTGCCGGTGAAGCTCTTGTTAAGATATGCATCTGATCGACACGCAATAAGCCCCGCTGCTGAAGATTGAAAATGAGGTAGACCTGTCCATGCGCATTCTTTTTGGAAGTGCACATCCGTATCTGCCGCAGATGTATGGCGGAGCGCAGACAAGTACGCACGAGCTTGTCAAACGCCTGCGCGCACGCGGGCATACTGTTGGAGTTCTAGCAGGTCTGACAGGCGAAGGCTGGCTGGGTCTGCGCAGCAGAGCGCAGCTCAAGTTGCATCGGCGCGGTTATGTACGCGACACTGGGCTTGGTTATCCTGTGTTCCGCGCGTGGTTTGCTCAAGAGGTCGTGGACCGTGTTGTAACTGATTTTGGGGCCGATGTGGCGATCTTCCAATCTCGGTTGCCGGTACAACTCGCCCAGTCGATCAACCGGGACGCAACACGCACGTTTATCTATCTGCGCAATGTTGAAGATGAGGATCTGGGCGGATCGCCGAGCGACCTGACCAAAACGGGATACATCGCGAACTCTAACTTCACCGCGCGGCGATTTGCCGAAACAGAAGGCATTCATGCCGATGTGATCTATCCGATGATCGAAGCCGAGAAATACCGCGTGACCTCTTCCCGCAGCAACGTGACCTTTATCAACCCGCATCCGAACAAAGGCGTCGATATCGCGCTGCAAGTGGCCGAGGTCTGCCCTGAAATTCCGTTTGTCTTTGTACGTGGCTGGGGTTTGACACCCGAGCAAGAGACACACCTGCAAACCAGCCTTGCCCGCCTGCCCAACGTCACATTGCGACCATCAACAAACGACATGCGCACAATTTACAAAGATGCCCGCATTGTGCTTGCCCCCAGCCAATGGGAAGAGGCATTTGGCCGTATCGCCGCCGAGCCTCAGATCAGCGGCATCCCGGTCATAGCGTCCCGGATCGGAGGGCTACCCGAAGCTGTCGGGCCAGGTGGACTGTTACTGAACCGTAAAGCCCCGGTTGAGGAATGGGCGAAAGCTGTGCGTATGCTCTGGAACGACGAACAGGTCTACTCGGCAGCGTCACAGGCCGCGCTCGATCACGCCGCAAGGCCCGAGATGAGACCGGAGCGTCAAATTGATATATTGCTGGATGTTCTGTCCCGCCCCATCCCGGTCGATGGGGCGCACCGCTGTCAGGAAGGAGGTACCTCGCCAGCCGCTTCACCCGGAATGATCTGAGAGGCGTCAGACGGCAATGAGCTATTGAACGCATCGGGTGCCAGGCGGCGTACGGGTATCATATCGTTTGGCGCAGATGTTGAGACAACGACTTCCAGAACATCTCCACCTTCAATCTTGTCATCTCGATTTGCCGCGAAAGTGGTCGTCCCTTCGGGACCTGTCCTGGTGATCTGCAATCTGGGCGATACGAGGTCCGAAAGCTCGACCAGCCCGTTGCCCGTGCGTGCCGCTTCGGAAAACAACGCGGCTTCTGTCTCCATTTTCACACCCAATTCAGCAATGGCAGCGCGCTGATCCTGCAATCCTTGAACACGTTCGCGGTCACGCGCGTTGGTCAGGTCCAGCCTGTCGCGACGCGTCTCATTCAGCCGTTGTTCCGCGTTCAACCGCGCGGTTTCGACTTCAAGCAGCCGGACCTGTTGATCTGTAACCGCGCGTTGCAGATTGCTTCCTCGTACAACGGTGGACAAGCCGCGCTCGGCGAGGCTGTTTGCGTTTTCAAGCTCTTCATTCAGCAGCTGCAATTGCCGCTCACGCAGATCGGCCTGTTGTTTCAGACTATTAATCCGGTCGAGCAGCAAGGCCTCTAGCTCGTCGATCTGGGCCAAACTAGACGCAAAAGCCGAGTTCTGCGACACCATAATCCGGCGCTCTTGCTCAAGCAGTTCGATCCCCAGCGGTGAGGACTGGAGCTCGGGCGGGGTCTGGATTTCGGTGCCGCTTTCCTCAGCCTCCAGCCGGGCCAGCCGGGCCAGCCGCCGCATCTTTTCAAGCTCCATGACGCGGTAGGTGCCAAGGGCACTCAGCGCATTGCGTTCTCCGCGCACCAACGCGGAGTTCGGTGTGTTGATCCCGCCCGACAGGCTCAGTGCCTGCAGGACTGTCATGCCCGGCACATGTGGGTAAGCACCCGGTGTCCGCACATCACCCAAAACATAGATCGGCGCAAATTCGGTGATCGTAACAATCGTCTGTACATCGCTACGCAAGCCCATCCGATCCTGTATTCGCTGCGAAACATCGGCGCCCAAATCATCGGGCGTCATGCCTGCCGCCTGTACACTCCCGATCAGCGGCAGAGTCACCGCGCCGGTAGTGCTGACAGGATATGAGCCACCAACCGCGTCCCAGGATGCAAAAACCTCATTCACCGGGTCCCATCGCCCGATCCGTATTTCAAGCGTTTGCTGCGGACCAATGGTTTCTGTGCCCACCCGAGGCTCGGGTTGTGATTGCGCGACAGCCACACTCTGGTGCGTCGCATTCAGCGCCATAGCATATGAAACGAGCCAAACAATGATGCGGAAATGCCGGTTTCTAAGCATTGATCTGAAGCTCCTCATAGCTGCCGGGGCCGATATAGCGCCGGGCCTGCGCCAGGTTGGCCTCTTCCAGAACCGTTGTGATCAAGGCCTCCCTGAAGCGGGGATGATCCATTAACGCGTCAGAGATAAAGCTGGGCAACGCCTTACCCCACTGGATGCGAAGCATCGTGGCATCGCACGCTTCCGCTAGAGTATCGGAAGCAGTGGCCTGGCTCAGAGGCCTGAGCGCGAACAGAACAAAGCTGAATTTGCTGCGCAAATCACTGGCCAACATCATTAGGTCAGCACCTTGCGGTAGTGTCTGGTCGCTCCCTAAAACAGTCTCCAGCACTTGCTGCAAGCTGGCGATTTCAACAGCTGCTGATTTACTTACGCGTAGCGTTTGCGCAAGCGCATCCTGATAAATCACCAATACCTTCCGCGACCCATCGCAGGACAGCCGTTCAGCAAGGTCCAGCGGCAAATCGGCCTCGGCCTTCAGACCAGATGAAAGCGGTGCGATTGCGATCAAAGCGCCTGTTGATTTCTGCAGAATGGTTTCGCAAGTCCCGGCCAGACGCTCCATTGTAAGGGTCTGAGCCCGCTCAGTGCCCGCGTCGTTGCGGCTTTTGAGACCGGGCAACAAGCCTGCGCAGTTTACTCCGACCTCCTCTCGCAGGGTCGAGACGGTGCGCACGGGTTTCGGCATCAATTCGCGAGTGGCCCCTATCAACGCCCCCAGCAGACCACCCAGAAATAGCCCCGCAAACAGCATTGCCTTCTTCTGCGGGCTAGACGGTGCCTGCGGAATTTCTGCCGGAGAGATGATTTTAACCGACGCGATCGGAAAGTCCTGCTGCTGCATGGTGACTTCTAGCCGCGCCAGATAGTCGCGATAGACCTGAGCATAGGTTTCCGAGATCGCCTCGAGCTGTTGCAACCGGCCCCTCAGGGCCACGTTCCAATCCGTTGTTCCTGTTATCGCGGCCAGATCGGTCCGCAACGACTGCTCTCGGCCACGTGCAATATTGTAGGCAACGCGCGCGGCCTCAGTCGCCTGCTGCAACTCGATCTTCAGGGCATTCTCAAATACTTGAATACTGCCATTGAGTTGCTGTACCTGCGGATGATCCGCCCCAAATTGGCTGATAATTTCTTGCCGCCTCTGGCGAGCATTCAGATAGTCACGCCGCAGTTCCTCGCTGATCCCGGCTGCGATTCCTTCGACCAAAGGAACTGCGATGATCTGATCACCATCAACCGCCTGGGCGCTCAGCGACTCCATGCTTTCAAGGTAAGCTTCTGCCTCTGCCGCCGCTGCTGCGGCTGTCATCAACTCGCTGGCAAGTTCAGATTGCTGCTGCTCGGTCAGCAGATCGCCGCGCACTTGCACCAAGTCGTTTTCGGTCCGGAACTCCTGCAAAGCCGATGCGGCATCGATGCTCTTTTGCTCGAGCTCTTCCAATCGTTCGCGCAACCATTCTTCTGCCTTGGCCGCCACCTCGTTTGTCGTCAAAAGCTGAAAGCTCTCATAGGCTGAGCCATAGCCGCGCGCGATCTGCGCAGCCCGCGTAGGATCAAAATCCGCAAACGCAATTTCAATCACCAGGCTGCGCCCCGATCGTGAAACCGACAGCCGATCACGTAGAATCCGAACCGCACGATCCCGATCCGTCAATTCCAGATCAAAGTCGGGTATTGCGTTGTCATCCGGGCCAGCTTCGCCCGCTACCGAAGTATTCTCGTTCGCGCGGGCGGGCGGTTCCGGTGTCAGCAGTCGAGCCAACGGGCGTGTTACGGAAGAAATCGTCCTGCTGATTTTTTCGGTCAATCCAACCGGCGGCGACAGAAAATCGGTATCTTTGTCCAGTTGCAGCAAATCGACCACCTGATAGGCTAGAGCTCCGGATCTGATGATTTCCATCTCGCTTTGTACTGCCGTATCCGACCGGACGGCATTGGGCAGGGGCGATACCTCGTTTAGCAACTCGGCACGTTCTTCATCCAGCAGCACTGTTTCTACGGCTGTGTATTTTGGCACCGATCCAAGGATCATCATCACGGCAATGGCGATACCAGTCATCGCAAAAGCCGCAACCAACAGCATTTGTCGCCGAACTGCACGTATCATCGCTCCGAAATCGACACGCGGTTCGTCCCGATAACCGGCAAGAAGATGGGCGTTGTCCTTGGTCCAATGGATGCGCCGTTCCTGTACCGGGCCGGTCATATCAGGATCTCCGTTGCGTGTCGGGGGCGTCGCGTTGGCATGGCAAGGCGCGTTGCGTGGCGGACGTTGCGATTGTGATCGAACAGCCGCAGAAGCGCGAAGGCGACCAGAAAGGTTCCGACCGTGTGGGGCGTAACAAAATCGACCTCGGCGACCGACCGGACAACAAACAGCACTGACAGTCCCGAGATCAGCATCAGAGATCCTACGCCACCCCGGCCGAGAGCGGCGCGAAGCGGCATCAGGATCAGCAAAAGACAAAGCCCAACCACAAGGCCCAGCCCAACCACCCCGGTGCCCACATAGGTTTCAATCAACAGGTTGTGGAAATGGAACCCGGTTCGACCAGTGATGTAGAACTCTTGCCAGAGCACCTCGGCCTCGGGGCGTCCACGCGTCCAGAAGGCATTATAACCAAGGCCCAGAACCGGCTGATTAGCGCCAAATTCAAATGCTTTGCTCCAAAGATATGTGCGACCCGTCAGGCTGGAATCCTTGCCAAAGGCCGCAAGCACGGCGTCGAATGCCCCCAAACGATAAGATGCCACCGCCATCGCAGCACCTCCGGTCACAGCCAGAAAAACCGCGGCTCGCCGCAGCCAGGGCGCAAGCAACAGGACAAAGCCAACAAACAGGATCGCGGAAAAAGCAGCAAAGGCGGATAGCAGCGATGTTGCTGAATCCGACATCCACAGCATGACGATCCCCATTAAGCCGGTGACGGCAGAGACAGGTTTCAGTGCGCCACGCGTCCGAAAAACCCAGATCAACGAAAGCGAGAAAATTATGGCGAGCGTGGCGAAATACCCCAGCTGGTTTTTCGATGAAAAGGCGCCGTTAAAAGCATAACTCCCATCAATATAGTCATAAGAGTAGCCGCCATTCATCGCCGAATATGTCAGGATCAGCAGGCTACCGATGGTCCCCCCAAGCGCCAGATTGGCGACAGAGGTGATCCGCGCAGCGACAAGGCCTGCAAAGAAGGTAATACCATATTGGATTGAAGCACGCAGAGTGGTCGACGGCGCATCGCTCCACAATACGGACAAGGCAAAGAAAAACGGAACCAAAAGCAGTAGGACCACCGGCCCCGGACGCGCCAGCAAAATGCGCGGGGCAAGTGCAAAGGGCAGAATCCAGCACCCGTAGAAGGCGAGAATCACCAAAGGGCCGAAACTCACCGAATAGGCAAAGGTGACCATCGACGCCACGATGGCCGGCACGACATAAGCTGTGTTCCGTTCAGGGTCGATGATTGAGGCCAGTCTGACGTTCATACGGTCTTAGCCAATTCCAGTTGATCCCAGGAGGTGAAAATGCGCTGTGCAATGTGCAACCCAAGGGTATGGTGTAGGCTCAGGTGCCGCATTGAGGCGCACAAAACAACAAAAGCCCGTAAAGCCAGCGCCAACATCGCCGTAACTTGCCCAAAAAATGAACAAGCTACCTCAGCTGAGTGCACCATGGGCTCACATCTAAAACGAACATAGGCGGGCTCAGGGCACATTGATCCCATCCCGGCACAACAGCGACTGCTCAAAAGCGCAGCCCTGCCCAAGCTTGGTAAAAGCGGCCCATTCGACCTCCAGTTCCTGCGGCGCAGAAGCGGCGTCGAACTTTCCCATCCAACTCACAAGTGTATCGGTCGACCACAGGCTGAGATACATCTTTTGCGGCTCATTCGGTAAAGCATCACCGCGAAGGTCCCGGATACGTTCTCCGTCAATGAACCAGCGAACGCGCCCAGGCTCCCAAACAAAAGCATAGTCATGGAATGCGTTATCATCCGGTCGTGCGATCAGTTCTGTGTTTTCGCTGTCGCCCCGAAAGTGGACATTCGTCTGGAGCACCGGATTATTCGGCGCAATAAACTCAAAGTCGATTTCATTGTGTGGCCGGTCCTGCGGCGGGCCAATGAAGGTGAACATATTTGCGTTCATACCGCGTGCATATGGCACTTTCATGCGCGCCTCAAAGGTTCCGTATCCGAGGCGCGCATGTGTCTGGATTTCACCGCAACTAAACTGACGGTCTTTCTTTGCATGATCAGTTAAGGACAACAGCAGTTTCCCACCCTCAACGTTCACTCGGTCCTTGTGCCAAAGACAGCTCTGATGATCGCCATTGGCCCAACCGCTTGAGACAAACCAGCGGCTTTTCATCAGCTCATCAAACGGATCAAAAAACGATTCATCTTCCTCTGCCGCTACACCAGAGGTTACCAGTAGCGAAATGCCAACGAGACCGGATCGTGCGAGATGTAACGTCATGCCCTGTACCAGATATTGTTCACGGATATGAATCGTCTCGCCCACAAATATCCGGCGCGAGTAGACAGGCAAACCACAACCAGAAGGACACGCGGCCTTCCGCCGAATACTTGGTTCACGTCTCGTCAGATACGCGGCAAACCGCTCATGCGCAGCAAATCTGCGCTTCTGATAACGACGATGAACCAGCCCGCTGTTTTGGGATGTGTCGCAAACTCTAGGGTCTAGTTGACGATTCTGCGTGATCTAAGGTTTTTGCTGGTCGAAAAATTTCGAACAGGTTAATTGAGCATGATCTCATTAAAGGGTTGTCATTTACCCACGGATGAAGTTTTCTAAGCTGTTTACTGCTATCTGCGGTACACAGTGTCTTATCGTGACTTGGAAGAGATTATGGCTTTGCGTGGTGTGCGAGTTGACTATGCAACACTGAATAGGTGGGTTGTTAAATACTCGCTGATCGTCGCAGTTCGTGCGCAATCAAAGAAGCGTCCAACGCTGAATTCATAGCGTATGGATGAGACCTGTATTCGTGTTCGCGGCAAATGGATGTACCTCGATCGGGCCGTCGATAAAGCAGGGAATACTCTTGATTTCATGCTGTCTGAGAGTAGGAACCGTCCAGCAGCCACACGGTTCTTTGCGAATGCGCTGGCTTCAAATGGAATCCCGAGCAAGATTGTCATCGGCAAAAGTGGCGCCAAAGCGGCGGGCATTCGAGAGGTGAACAAAATCCGCAATCGGCTTGGCTGCCTAGCCAAAATCCAAACGGTTAGGTCCAAGTATATGAATAACCTGATCGAACAGGATTATCGATTTATCAAGCGCCGCTTACGGCACATTTGTGGGTTCAAATCATTCAGATCCGCTTCGGCTACACTGGGCGTCATCGAGCTCGCCAAGATGATCCGGAAGCGGCAATTCCCGGCAATAAGACATCTGGCTTCCAGCTATTCGCCGAGATTGCAGGGTAGGTGTATCCATTAAGTCGCTGACTTTGACCGTTCCAAATATTTGCGACACATCCGCGTTACCAGAACTGCTTTCGATCTAACGGGTGGGGCAAAGATTGCAACAGAACCTGCGATCCCGATAACCCTTATAAAAGTCACAGCTATGTTGAGAGATCAACGCAGCATTCTTTCAGAGATATCTTCGAGTAGGGCATACAGCTCGAAATCTCCGCCTTTCTCAGCAAGCCCTTTGTCATGCAGAATGAAGGATAGCCCGTGCACAAAACTCCACAATAAGAACCCCCGTCTACGTACCTCGTCAGTGATTCCCGGTTCTCCGAGACATTTTGCAACCTCAGTCAAAAGAATCCCAAAGCTTTGTTGACCGCTTTCTTCAAGTCGGGGATCTGCGATGCGATCCGTAAAGCCACCAAATTTCAGCCTGAAAATTCCCGGCTCGTTGAGGGCGAAAGCAACATACTCCATCCCAATTGCGGTGATGCGCTCGGTCGATCCTTCAGGAACGCCCTCCAGTGCGGCAAGCATTTTACTTCGGTGACGCTCCATGCCTTCAAGAACAGTCGCAACCAGCATTTCTGTCTTGTCTTTGAAGTGCTTGTAGGGGGCCGCGGTCGAAACGCCCGCCCGTCTGCACGCCTCAGACACGGAAAATCTATCCGGACCTTTTTCTTCAACCAGCTGTCGGGTTGCCTCGATCAATGCAGCGCGTAGATCGCCGTGATGATAGGCTTTCTTGCTAACAGCATGACCGGTCGCCTGGCGAGTTGAAGGGTGAATTTTTTCTGTGCTGCTCATGATCCAACATGTGCCAGATCACGTATCTCTTGTCAAAGTGAGAACTTCTAACATATGTTAGAGATACTAACTTGATGAGGTCCCCAAATGCCGAATCCTGCGAATTCTTCTACTGAAGCGACCAAACCGAGCCTATTTGCACGTGTGTTCCGCGGCACAGTGCGTCTGGGAGTGACCGTCAGTTTTATAGCCGCTGCGGCGGCCGCAGTTTACTTCGGTGCGTCCGAGCTCACACGCCGGGCAGATGCTGTTCCTTCACCGGACGCTGCGGCAGTAACGCCGGTCTCGGCAACGCCAATCACGTCGGAGAGCGCCTATACAGTCGACCGTGTGTTCATCGGTCAGGTCGAACCACAGCGTTCGGCAGATATTTCATTCGAGCTGAACGGAACGCTAGATCAGATTCTGGTGGACGAGGGTGACGAGGTTGCCAAGGGCCAACTTCTGGCGACGCTGGACACTGCTCTGTTGGAGGTCGAACGTGAGCGTCTGACCGCATCACGCGATGCCATCTCAGCCCAGCTCGCATTCGCCAAGAAAACAGTTGAGCGAAACGCCAAACTCATCGAACAGGGATTCACCAGCCAAGCCCGTTTGGACGAGGCCATTTCTCAGCAAGATGAATTGTTGTCGAGAATTGGCGAACTGGATGCGGCCATGCGTGATGTGACCGTTCGGATCGAGAAATCCAGTATCGAGGCCCCATTTGCCGGTCAAATAACCGCGCGACACGTGGATGGCGGTGAAACTCTGCGCTCGGGCGAGCTGGTTCTGGGAATGGTCGAGGTCGTGTCCCCGCAGGTTCGGATCGGTATCCCTCTTGATGTTGATCCGGCGCTGCTGACTGATGTTGAGATCGAAATAGCAGGTCAAAGCTATCGCGCCGAGCTTGCAACTTTGCGGCCCGACATTGATCCGGTGACCCGAACCCGCACCGCGCTGTTCGATCTGAAGAACGCACCGGACGTTGCTTTCGGACAAACCGCACGTGTTCATGTACTGGATCCCGTCCAGAGTGCGGGGACCTGGGTGCCCACGACATCGTTGAAGGAAGGTACGCGCGGGCAATGGACACTTCTGGTTGCTGACGCACAGAAGATTGTACGCCTGGCAACGGTCGAAGTTCTGCACGCTGAAGATGACCGCGTTTTCGTACGTGGCGCGTTTCCAGAAGGCACTGTTCTGATCGACCAAGGGCCACAGCGCGTTACCGTTGGCCAGCGCGTCGCCTTCAACACGGGCGAGTAACGGAGCGATTTGATGGAAACCCTTACTTTTCGCCACCCCCGACTGGTTGCTCTTATCATTTTGGTGCTTGTGTCTGCAGGCCTGTCTTCGTTCTTATCGTTGGGCCGGCAGGAAGACCCAACGATTACCAATCTCTTCGCAACCGTGACGACGCAGTTCCCGGGCGCAGACCCGGAGCGGGTCGAAGCTTTAGTCACCGCAGAAATCGAAGAAGAACTGCGGAAAATCTCCGAAGTCGATGAGATCAGTTCTGTCTCACGCTCGGGCGTGTCGGTTGTTTCGGTCGAGTTATTGGAAACGCTGGATGAAGCCACTATTGAGCAGGTTTGGGCCGAAGCGCGCGATGCCGTTGAAGATGCGCGCCAGAACTTCCCGGCAGGAGTTTTGCCGCCAGAGTTTGATGCCGAGGGTATTGCTGCCTATTCCGCTGTCATTGCTGTTGCGGCCGAGGACCCCGACTTCCCGCTCACTTTGTTGTCACGTCATGCCGAAGCATTGGGTGACAGATTGCGTGCGATACCTGCGACACGAGCAGTGGACTATTTCGGTCAGCCGGATGAAGAGGTGCTTGTAAGCGTCGATATGGACAAGGCTGCTGCGCTTGGGCTTAGCGCGGCCGAGATATCCCAGCGGATCGCCGAAGCAGATGGCAAGGTTCAGTCTGGGCGGTTGCAGTCCGATGTCGACCTGACCATCGGTATCAGCGGGGAGATTGAGACTTTGGACCGCATCCGAAGCATCGTCCTGCGTGAAAACGCAGATGGTGCCGTGGTTCAGCTCGGAGATATTTCCAACGTAGACCGGGGTGGGCGCGAACCGCAGTCCTCGATCGCGTTTGCCAACGGAAAACCTTCGGTTCTGGTCGGGGTTCTGGCGCAGGACGGCGTGCAGATCGACCGCTGGACTGGTTTTCTTCGGGATGAGCTTGCGGCAGGCGCCGCATCGGTACCTCTGGGCATACAGGAAATACTACTGTTTGATCAAAGCCAGTATACGACGGATCGTTTGTCAGAGGTCGGGATTAACATGGCCATTGGCGTCGCGCTGGTGGTGTCGGTTTTGTTCATCACCTTGGGGGTTCGGGCTGCCGCGATTGTGGCTTTGGTGCTGCCTGTCGTCTCATTGGCCACTTTGGCGACGATGAACATGATTGGATTGCCCATTCATCAGATGTCCGTGACGGGCCTGATTGTTGCCCTCGGTCTGCTCGTTGACGCAGCCATCGTGATGACCGATGAAATTCGACGCCGTCTGCAGGATGGGATGGAGCGACTTGCAGCCGTGCGAGACGCTGTTCGCCGGTTGGCCGCGCCGTTACTGGCATCGACTGTCACAACGGCGCTCGCCTTCACGCCGATGATCTTGCTGCCGGGGCCCGCAGGCGACTTTGTCGGTGCCATCGCAATCGCTGTGGTGCTTATGCTTGTCTGGTCCCTGGTCGTGGCCTTGACGGTGACTCCGGCGATTGCTGGCTGGTTGCTGTCCGATCGCCCGGATGCAGGAATGTTGAGCCGCGGTGTCAGCATACCGCCGCTTGCCCGTATGTTCGAGGCCTCAATCCGATTGTCCGTTGCCAACCCAGTGCGATCCATCGCGTTGGCGTTGGTCTTGCCCGTGCTTGGCTTTGCGGCCTTTCCAACGCTGACTGCGCAATTCTTCCCGGGCGTCGACCGCAACCAATTCTATATCGAGGTCGACATGCCGGGTGGAACATCAATTGCCACCACCGAAGCAACTGCGCGCCAGATCGATGAAATGTTACTGGCTGATGAAGGCGTCAAAAGTGTCTACTGGACGGTCGGAGAATCCGGCCCCGCATTCTACTACAACATCGTTGGCAACCGTTCACGCGAGCCCGGATTTGCACAAGCCATGATCACAACTGACGCGGCCGATGACGCGGCCCGCCTTGTTGGAGCACTGCAGGGTCGTCTGGATACCGACTTTCCTGACGCGCAGATCATCGTTCGCAATCTTGTGCAGGGCCCTCCGGTTGCGGCACCGGTTGAGGTTAAAATTCAGGGGCAGGACATCACGGTTCTGCGTAATCTGGGCGACGAGGTGAGGTCCGTTATGGCCAATCTCGATTTGGTGACGCAGGCGCGCGCCAGCGTGAACGGCGGCAACCCTCAAATCCGGTTCGAGATTGATGAGGTCAAAGCCCGTCTGCTGGGATTGGACGTGGCGGATATAGCGGGTCAGCTGGACACGGCGCTTGTTGGCATCACTGGTGGATCACTGATCGAAGGGACCGAGCAGTTGCCAGTGCGTGTTCGTTTGGGTGACGAGGTGCGATCAGACCTAAGCGCCATTGTCAGTATGCCCATTCTGTTGCCGAACGCTGCCGCCATATCCGCGACCGGAGTGTTCCCCGCTGTACCTTTGTCGGAACTCGCCAGACCGGTGATCGAACCTGCAGAGAGCGTCATAACCCGAACGGATGGCGTACGCGAGAACACCATACAGGCGTTTATCGTGCCCGGTGTTTTGCCCGAAGAGGCTTTGCAGGACGTTCTAGAAGCGCTTGATGCGTCGGGGTTTGTGTTGCCGCAAGGCTATTCGATGTCCTTGGGCGGCGACAGTGATGCCCGATCGAACACCGTGGGCAATTTGCTCGCCTCTGTCGGGTTGATTGTCACGCTCTCCATCGCGACCATTGTGCTGACCTTCAACTCGTTCCGGCTGACCCTTGTGACTTTGTTCGTGTGCGTGTTGTCTGCGGGCCTTTCAATGCTGTCACTGGCCGTCATGCAATTCCCGTTTGGCATAACTGCAATTATCGGAGTCATCGGTTCAATTGGGGTTTCGATCAACGCGGCGATCATAATTCTAACCGGGTTGCAACAGGACGATCAGGCCAGCCAGGGTGATCGGGCGGCGATGGCGCGCGTTGTTACTGGTTCCAGCCGACACATCATCTCGACAACAATCACGACTTTCGGTGGCTTCCTGCCCCTTATCTTAGGAGGAGGGGCTTTTTGGCCTCCGTTTGCAGTGGCGATCGCCGGTGGTGTTCTGTTGTCGACCGTAGTGTCGTTCTACTTCACCCCACCGGTGTTCGCGTTGGTGTATCGTGGCAAATTCAAAAATCGGCGGGTAGCCAACCACCAACCATCTGACCGAAACAATCCAGTTGTTGCGCTCGCGGCGGAATGAGGGTCGGAACAATGCCTTCTGACAAATCATTTTTGGCTCAAGGCGATCGTTGTCCGAAGTAAGGGAGTATTTCGTTGAAAAACTCACGCTTGCGCAAGCGGTTTGTCGAACTGCGTGTTATCTAGAGTATATTGCCAGGCGGCAGGCCAGTCCGGCTTGGTGGCCGCAATCAAGACGGGCAGGCTTCACGCTTGCTCGCGTCGTAGCGCAAACGCCGTCTGGCATGAGGGTCCTCTTTTCCCTCGCAACCGAGCCATTCTTTCGGAGTCAAACTGTTCTTATTTAAAATTTCAAGCTTGAAATAAAAATGAGTTGCCCGCAGACTTAGTTCAAGAATCGGGGCAAGGAGAGGGATTGTATGCGTATCGCCTGTCTTGGTGGCGGCCCGGCAGGGCTTTATTGCGCGATCTCGATGAAGCTGCGCGACCCTACCCATGAGGTTGTCGTTGTGGAGCGAAACAAGAGGGACGACACCTTTGGTTGGGGCGTCGTGCTTTCTGATGAAACGCTCGACAACCTCGCGTCAAATGACAGCATAAGCGCTGCGGCAATCCGTGCAAACTTTGCCTATTGGGATGACGTGGCTTTGCACTTCAAAGGTGAACGACTGGTATCGTCGGGCCATGGGTTCTGCGGTATCGGACGCAAGACGCTGCTTCTTTTACTTCAGGACCGCGCGCGAGAACTGGGCGTCGAATTGCGTTTTGAAACCGAGATCGAAAGCGTCGAAACTTACGCGGCCGAGTTCGATCTTGTTGTGGCCAGCGATGGGCTGAATTCCAAAACGCGTGCACATTATGCAGATGTATTCAAACCCGAGATCGACGAACGGCTTTGTCAGTTCGTTTGGCTGGGCACGCATCAGCGTTTTGATGACGCTTTTACCTTCATTTTCGAGGAAACCGACAAAGGTTGGGTCTGGGCCCATGCCTATCAATTCGATGATGAGACTGCGACCTTCATTGTCGAATGTTCGCAATCCACTTTCGACGCGTATCGCTTTGGCGAGATGAGCCAAGACGAAAGCATCGCCGTCTGTGAGCACATCTTCAAAGATCACCTGGGAGGGCATGCTTTGATGACGAATGCCAATCATATCCGTGGTTCTGCCTGGCTACGGTTTCCGCGCGTGCTTTGCGAACAATGGCATCATGAGAATATCGTGTTGATGGGCGATGCCGCAGCCTCGGCGCATTTTTCGATCGGCTCTGGCACGAAGCTGGCGTTGGAGTCGGCGATCGCCTTGGCCGACTTGCTGCATAGCGAGGTGGATACGGACGCTGCCCTTGCGCGCTATCAAGAGGATCGGAGGCTTGAAGTGCTGCGTTTGCAATCAGCGGCGCGCAACTCTCTGGAGTGGTTTGAAACTGTGGAGCGCTACTTCGATCTGGATCCCGTGCAGCTCAACTATTCCATGTTGACCCGGAGCCAGCGGATCAGCCATGAAAACCTGCGCGAACGCGACAAGGATTGGTTGGAAAGCGCCGAGCGTTGGTTCATGACGCGTTCAGGTATGCCAGAGGACGCACCCCTGCGCTCTCCGATGTTCACGCCGTTTAAGCTGAGAGAGATGACACTCAAGAACCGGATCGTTGTGTCGCCCATGGCGCAGTATAAGGCTGTGGACGGCGCACCGACGGATTGGCATTTGGCGCATTATGGAGAGCGGGCCAAAGGCGGGGCCGGGCTGGTCTATACTGAAATGACTTGCGTCAGCGCAGAGGGTCGGATCACACCCGGCTGTCCGGGACTTTACGCACCGGAACACGAGGCCGCCTGGCGGCGGCTGACTGGATTTGTGCACGAACACACCGACGCAAGGATTTGCTGTCAGATCGGGCATTCAGGGTGCAAGGGTTCGACCCAGTTGGGTTGGGAAGTCATGGACGCGCCGCTTGCGGAAGGGAATTGGGACCTGGTCAGTGCTTCGGCCCTTCCTTGGTCGCCAAACAACGCAACTCCCCGCGAAATCACCCGAGCGGAGATGAACGAGATCAAGGACCAGTTTGTTGAAAGCGTACGCATGGCTGATCGGGCCGAATTCGACATGATCGAGCTGCACGCGGCGCACGGGTATCTTGTTTCGTCCTTTATATCTCCCATGTCGAACGCCCGCACCGATGAATACGGTGGCGCACTAGAAAACCGCCTGCGATGGCCGTTGGAGGTATTTGCCGCCATGCGTGCAGCCTGGCCAGAGGCCAAGCCGATATCTGTTCGGATCTCGGCGAATGACTGGGTTGGAGACGCGGGTGTAACACCTGAGGAAGCCGTATTGATCGCAAAAGCCTTCCATTCGGCGGGGGCGGATTTGATTGACGTGTCGGCGGGGCAGACCACAATTGGGGCTCAGCCGGTCTATGGCCGCATGTTCCAGACGCCATTTAGTGACCGTATTCGCAACGACGCGGGTATACCCACGATGGCAGTCGGCAACATCTATGAAGCTGATCACGCGAATTCGATCCTCATGGCTGGGCGCGCTGATCTTGTTGCGGTCGGACGTCCACATCTGGCGGACCCATACTGGACCTTGCACGAGGCTGCACGCATCGGCGACAGGGCGGCTCCTGATTGGCCACTTCCCTATCTGGCAGGGCGGGATCAGGCGTGGCGTTTGGCAGATCGCGAAGCGGAGATGCTTAAAGTATGAGACGGGTCTTGGTCACGGGCGGAGGTACAGGTATCGGGCGTGCGATTGCCCATGCCTTTGCTGACGCGGGCGATGCCGTCACGATTACAGGCCGAAGAAGCGATATGCTTGAAGACGCCAGCGCTGGGCGTTCAATCACTTGGCAGACCGCTGACATCACAAAAGAATCAGAGGTCGAAGCGCTTTTTGACGCGGCCTACGACGTGGTGATTGCAAATGCCGGGGGCGGTTCCTCTGGTAAGGTTTCAAAGACGTCGCTTGCGTCCTGGGAAAAGACTCTGTCGGTCAATTTGACAGGCACATTTCTGACCTTTCGCGCGGCCTTGAACACGATGGGCGCTGGCGGGCGCCTGATTGCAATTGCGTCGACTGCCGCCCTGAAAGGGAATGCATCGGTTCCCGCTTATTCTGCCGCCAAACATGGTGTGGTCGGGCTGGTTCGATCCATCGCTTTGGATGTTGCGAAGTCGGGGATCACGTGCAACGCGATCTGTCCCGGCTTTACGGATACTGCGCTGACAGATGAGGCCATATCCGGGCTGATGAAACGGTTTGATATGAACCGAGGTGAAGCGACGACACTGGTTGCGTCGGGCAACCCCCAGGCACGACTCATTGACCCGAGCGAAGTGGCCGCAACCGCGTTGTTTTTGGCGTCTAAGCAAGCCGCCGCGATCAACGGTCACGCATTGTCAATGTCGGGAGGTGAGATATGAATCCACAACCGCAACCCGACCAGGAACCGCTGTCAAAGGAACGGCTGCGCCTTTGGCTCAGGATTTTGAAGCTTTCGTCTTCGGTCCAGGCAGATCTGCGCCGTAGGCTCCGAGATAATCATGATACGACGCTTCCGCGATTTGATGTGATGGCAGCCCTATCGCGCTATCCTGACGGGTTAAAAATGAGCGAGCTTTCCGACTATCTGAAAGTCTCCAACGGTAACATTACTGGAATTATCGACCGCCTGGCGGAAGAAGGCCTTGCGCTTCGTGTTGCGGTGCCCGGAGACCGGCGTGCCATGATCGCGCGCTTAACACCCAAAGGCACCAAAGCATTCGCGGATTTGGCGGAGCACCATGAAGAATGGATAGACGATATGTTGGGCAACCTGACGCGTGAGGACGCAAAAACCCTGACCCGTCTTTTGAACAAAGCCCTGGATGATCGGAACACGTGATGAACCTGCCCCAGCCAAAGCACTTTCGCTGCAAAATTGTCGACGGCATTGCCCGTATTGCCCATGATCGACCAGATCGAAAAAATCCTTTTACATTCGACAGCTATGCTGAAATGCGCGATTGGTTCCGTGCCCTTGCCTATTCGGACGAGGTCCACGCGGTTGTGATCTTGCCAAACGGTGGCAATTTCAGTTCGGGCGGAGACGTGCATGACATCATCGGGCCGCTCACCCGGATGACCATGAAAGAGCTTCTGGCCTTCACGCGCATGACCGGAGATTTGGTCAAGGCGATGATCCATTGCGGCAAGCCGATCATTGCGGCCGTTGATGGGGTCTGCGCGGGTGCAGGCGCGATTATGGCCATGGCGTCTGATCTGCGCATTTCCGGACCGGACACAAAAGTTGCGTTTCTGTTCAACAAGGTCGGGCTTGCAGGCTGCGATATGGGGGCTTGCGCGATGCTGCCTCGGATTATCGGGCAGGGGCGCGCTGCGGAATTGCTTTATACCGGGCGTACCATGCGCGCAGAAGAGGGCGAACGCTGGGGGTTTTTCAACTCTGTAACCTCCGCTGAAGAGCTTGAGGCGGCGGCGATTTGCCTAGCCGAACGGATTGCCACCGGGCCGACCTTTGCCAATGCCATGACCAAGACGATGCTAGCGCAGGAATGGAATATGAGCCTGGATCAGGCGATCGAGGCCGAGGCGCAGGCACAGGCCATCTGTATGCAGGGCCAGGATTTTACGCGTGCCTATAAAGCCTTTGTCGCCAAAGAAAAACCAGTGTTCGGGGGCGATTGATGGCTGATCAAACCTTTCTCCACTGGCCTTTCTTTGATGCCGAACACCGCGACTGGGCGGTCTATGTGGAAGGGATTGCGCAAGGGCTGGATATAGATCACGGCGATACGGACGCGGCCTGCCGGGCGCTGGTTGCAGAGCTGGGAAAGGCAGGCGTTCTTGTGCCGACGTCCAATGACGACGGCGTGTTCGACGTCCGGAAGCTGTGCCTGTCGCGTGAAATTTTGGCACGCCATGACGGGTTGGCCGATTTCGCCTTTGCTATGCAGGGGCTGGGGACTGGAGCAATCACGCTGTTTGGAACGCCCGAACAGAAGGCCGCCTGGCTTCCAAAGACGCGCGCCGGGCAGGCGATTTCCGCCTTCGCCCTTACCGAGCCCGGCTCGGGTTCAGATGTTGCGGCCAACACCATGACTGCGACGCGCGATGGTGATCATTTCATCCTTACTGGCGAGAAAACCTGGATTTCGAATGGCGGGATTGCTGATGTCTACACGGTCTTTGCGAACACGCGTGAAGCGCCGGGTGCCAAGGGCATGTCGGCCTTTATCGTCACGCCGGACTTGCCGGGTTTTGATGTTACAGAGCGTCTTGATACCATCGCGCCACATCCTTTGGCGACCTTGCGGTTTACGGAATGTCGTGTTCCCGCAAGCGGTATGATTGGGAATCCGGGGCAAGGCTTCAAAATCGCAATGTCTGTCTTGGATGTGTTTCGTGCCAGCGTGGCAGCGGCGGCTTTGGGCTTTGCGCGCCGCGCGCTGGATGAAGCACTTGGGCGCGTCTCCTCGCGGCACGTGCAAGGGTCTCCGTTGTTTGATTTACAACTGGTTCAGGGGCATATCGCTGACATGGCTTTGGATGTCGATGCGGCGGCTTTGTTGATTTACCGCGCTGCATGGATGCGCGACAGGGGTGCCCCGCGCATCACCCGCGAGGCGGCGATGGCAAAGCTGTTTGCCACGGATCAGGCGCAACATGTGATAGACAAGGCGGTTCAGCTTTTTGGTGGAGACGGCGTAAGATCAGGGTCTTCAGTGGAAACGCTCTACCGCGAAATCCGGGCGCTGCGCATCTATGAAGGTGCGAGCGATGTTCAGAAAATCATCATAGCGCGCCAGACCATGACCGTGTTCGAGGGGGGTGCCTGATGCTCGGACCGACGGCGCATAGTGATGGTTTCGCGCGGGACAACCTGCCTAGGCAGGACAGTTGGCCTGATTTCTTGACGGCTGGATTTGATTACCCAGAATATCTGAATGCCGGTGTGGAACTGACTGATGCGATGGTGGCCAAAGGGTTCGGAGATCACACGGCGCTGATCGGAAATGGTCGGCAGCGGACCTACAAAGAACTGACGGATTGGACAAACAGACTGGCACATGCACTGGTCAACGATCTGGGTGTAAAACCAGGAAATCGTGTGTTGATCCGTTCGGCCAACAATCCGGCCATGGTGGCCTGCTGGCTCGCTGCTACGAAAGCAGGCGCTGTGGTGGTCAACACAATGCCGATGTTGCGTGCGGTCGAATTGCAAAAATACATCGAACTGGCCGAGATCACGCATGCGCTATGCGACACCCGACTGATGGATGAACTGGACCTTTGCGCAAAGGACTGTCCTTCTCTGCGCGTTGTGGCATTTGACGGGACAATGAACCATGATGCCGAGCTCGATGGACTGGCGCTGGAAAAACCGGTGACGTTCGATGCAGTTCAGACGGGTCGTGACGATGTCGCCTTACTGGGCTTTACCTCCGGCTCCACCGGTGCGCCCAAGGCAACCATGCATTTCCACCGCGACCTTCTGATGATTGCCGATGGATATGCGCGTGAGGTTCTTAAGGTGGTGCCCGAAGATGTCTTTGTCGGTTCACCGCCATTGGCGTTTACATTCGGCTTGGGCGGTCTGGCGATCTTCCCCCTCAGATTCGGTGCAACCGCGACGCTGCTAGAAGACGCAACACCGCCGAATATGATCGACATTATCCAGAAATATAAGGCGACGGTATCCTTCACAGCACCAACCGCCTATCGCGTGATGCTCTGCGCTATGGAAGAGGGGGCTGACCTTTCCAGTCTTCGGGCTGCAGTGTCCGCAGGAGAGACCTTGCCTGCCCCGGTTTATGAGGAGTGGATCGCAAAAACCGGCAAACCGATGCTGGACGGGATTGGGGCGACTGAGATGCTGCACATCTTTATCTCGAACCGTTTTGACGATCACCGTGCGGGTTGTACTGGCAAGCCTGTAACGGGGTACGAAGTCAAAATTCTGGCACCTGACGGCAGCGAAGCGCCAATTGGCGAGGTTGGGCGACTGGCCGTGCGCGGCCCGACAGGGTGCCGATATCTGCGCGGTGACCGTCAGGGCACCTATGTTCAGGATGGATGGAACGTCACGGGTGACAGCTTTCGCCGTGATGAGGATGGCTATTTCTATTTCGTAGCCCGCAATGACGACATGATAGTCTCCTCTGGTTACAATATCGCTGGGCCCGAGGTTGAAGCGGCCCTTTTGGGGCACGAAGCCGTTGCTGAATGTGGCGTCATTGGTGCGCCAGACGAGGCGCGCGGGTCAATTGTTCAAGCCCATATTGTTCTTGCTGAGAATGTCGAACCATCCGACGAGCTGATCCAAGCTCTTCAGGACCATGTGAAAGCGACCGTTGCGCCCTTCAAATATCCACGTTCTATCATTTTCCGGGATGACCTGCCAAAAACCCCAACAGGAAAGATTCAACGCTTCAGACTGAAAGAGGTGATTCCGGAACAAGGGTCGACATGAGCGTTATCGGACAATTGTCCCCTCGATTTGGGCGGGATCGAGAGGACAAAGCCACGCTTAAAGTGGGAACAAGTTAACCGTGCCGAAACGAAACAGGGAAAGGAAAAACCAATGAAAAAAATACTTGCGATGACGACAGCGCTTGCGCTTGCCGCTACCGGAGCGGTGGCAGAGACCAAGATCGGCATGATCACGACACTTTCAGGCGGAGGTGCCGGGTTGGGGATTGATGTGCGCGATGGCTTCATGCTGGCAATCAAACAATCCGGCCGCGATGATGTAGAGGTTGTGATCGAAGACGATCAGCGCAAGCCGGACATCGCGGTTCAACTGTCAGACAAGATGATCCAGTCCGAGAAAGTAGACATTATGACTGGAATCATTTGGTCAAACTTGGCCATGGCTGTCGTCCCATCTGCTGTAAACCAGGACGTTTTCTATCTGTCGCCCAATGCGGGACCTTCGGCATTGGCGGGTAAAGGCTGCCACAAAAACTACTTCAACGTTGCCTGGCAGAACGACAATCTGCACGAGGCTGCTGGCGCGTATGCAAATGGTGCGGGCTACGCCAACAGCTTTATCCTTGCCCCCAATTACCCGGCCGGGAAAGATGCTTTGACCGGATATAAGCGTTTCTTTGAAGGTGAGCTGGCCGGCGAGCTTTATACCGAACTTGGCCAAACAGACTATGCGGCAGAGATCGCGCAGATCCGTGCCTCGGGTGCAGATAGCGTGTTTTTCTTCTTGCCTGGCGGAATGGGAATTTCCTTCTTGAAGCAATATGCAGATAGCGGTGTTGATCTGCCTGTGATCGGTCCGGCGTTCAGTTTTGACCAAGGTATCCTGCAAGCGGTGGGGGGCGCCGCGTTGGGCGTGGTGAACACATCGCAGTGGAACAAGGATATCGACAATCCGACAAATGCCGCCTTTGTCGAGAGCTTTCAGGCTGAATACGGCCGTCTTCCTTCGCTTTATGCAAGCCAGGGGTTCGATACGGCCAACCTGATCCTATCGGCCCTGAACACCACGAGTGTTGACGATGCCGACGCGTTCCGTGCGGCTCTGAAAGCAGCCGAGTTTGACAGCACGCGCGGCGACTTTGCCTTTGGCGATAACCATCACCCGGTGCAAACGATCTATGCCCGTGAGGTGATCCAGGAAGGTGACGTTTTCACCAACAAAATTCTTGGTGCTGCCCTCGAAAACCACGCCGACGCCTACGCGGGTGATTGCAAAATGTAGTGACGATGGCAGGCCTGCCGCGCGTGGTGTGCACGGCAGGCCTGTTTGTTTCCGAGGCGATTGAATGTCAGCTATTCTCATTATTGAGCAGGTTCTGAACGGGCTTCAGTTTGGTGTTATGCTATTTCTGATGGCAGCAGGCCTGACCCTGATCTTCGGTGTTATGGGGTTGATTAATCTGGCCCATGGTTCGCTGTACATGGTTGGGGCCTTCGCGGCCGCAGCCGTTGCCGGATACACAGGCTCTTTCGTTCTGGCGCTTGTGGCGGCGCTGGCTGCCGCGGCCTGTGCTGGCGCGATTGTCGAAATGACCGTTATCCGACGGCTTTATCATGCTCCGCATTTGGATCAGGTGTTGGCGACATTTGCCCTGATTTTGATTTTTTCCGAAGGTACGAGGTGGGTCTTTGGGTCTTTCCCTCTGTTTCTTGACATCCCCGATTACCTGTCAGGCCCGATCACATTACCGGGTGGTATTGAATATCCCTTATATCGTTTGACCCTTATTGGCGTGGGTATTGTGGTGGCCCTGGGGCTGTGGTGGCTTACCGCCCGTACCCGGATCGGTATCCAGATCCGCGCAGGAGAAAATGACCGCGAGATGATCGCAGCGCTTGGCGTCGATATCTCGAAACTCTACACGATCGTCTTTGCCCTTGGCGCGGCCCTAGCCGGGTTTGCAGGTGCCTTGGTGGGCGCCATCCAATCGGTGCAGGTGGGGATGGGAGAACCTGTATTGATACTTGCCTTTGTGGTGATCGTGATCGGTGGAATCGGCTCGATCAAAGGGGCGTTCATCGGGGCTGTCCTGGTCGGATTGACCGATACGCTGGGTGGAATATTCCTGCCGGAAGTTTTCAAACTGTTCATGGAAGCAGGCGCTGCGACGCAAACCGGTTCTGCGTTGGCGTCGATGGCTGTCTATATCCTTATGAGCATCGTTTTGATCTGGCGCCCGACCGGTTTGTTTGGGGTGCGGGCATGATCAGGGAACATTATGTCAATTGGGTCGTGCTGGCCGGGCTTTCGGTCGTGCCGCTTTGGGCTCTTGCGGTTGATGAACCATTCACGATCACATTGGCCACACGGACCGTTATTCTGGCGCTGGCCGCGGTGGGGTTGAACATCGCGCTTGGGATTGGCGGCTTGGTGAGCCTTGGGCATGCGGTGTTTTTTGGCCTAGGCGGCTATGCGATGGGCATTCTCGCCCATCATGCCCAGACATATACCGCGCTAGAGCTTGGACCATTCAGCATCGAAGGCACAAAATCCATGCCGGTGATATGGTTGACGGCGATTGTCATCTCCGCCCTGGTGGCATTGTTGATCGGGCTACTGTCTCTGCGCACAACGGGTGTCTATTTCATCATGATCACGCTCGCGTTTGGTCAGATGTTCTTTTTCTTTTCCATTTCCTGGAGCGCCTATGGCGGCGAAGATGGTCTGTCGATTTACGTGCGCAACGGATTTCCAGGCATGAACACGCTAGTCCCGATCCAGTTCTTCGGTCTGTGTTTCGCGGCGCTTTGTGCCGCGCTACTGCTCCACTGGCGGCTTCGTGCATCTCCTTTTGGCTTGGCTTTGAACGCAGCACGACAGGTGCCGCAACGTGTGGAAACGGTCGGGCTGAATCCGATGCGTCTGAAGCTTTTGGCCTTTGTCATCTCTGGAGCGGTGACCGGACTAGCGGGTGCTCTTTTTGCTGATCTAAATCGTTTCGTGAGTCCGACGATGTTCAGTTGGCAACTGTCGGGCGAGTTGATTGTTCTGATTATCATTGGTGGTGTTGGGCGTCTGATGGGTCCTGTCATTGGGGCCGCACTATTTGTTATGCTCGAGCATTTTTTGGGGGGTTTGACCGATTTCTGGCATGTTTGGCTTGGGGTGATCCTGCTTCTGATTGTGCTGTTCGCCCGCGGTGGCCTGTTGGGCATTTTGACCGGCAAAGAGGGGCCCCATGTCTAACGTTGTATTATCTACGCGGAACCTCAAAAAGAGCTTTGGCGCGCTCAAGGCCACGCAGGATGTTTCGATTGATTTGAGGGCTGGGGAAATCCACGCCATCATCGGTCCGAACGGCGCTGGCAAGTCAACGCTGATTGGCCAAATATGTGGAGGATTGAGGCCCGATTCCGGCCGCGTCTACTTGGACAATCAGGACATCTCGTCCCTATCGACACAGGAGCGTGCCAGGGCCGGTCTAGGGCGAACCTTCCAAATCTCTGCACTTGCGATGGAAGACACCGTGCTTGAAAATGCGCTGCTGGGCGCGCTTGGACATTCCGGAAACCCTTGGCGTTTCTGGGGCGCAGCAAGCCGGGACACCGACTTGCGCGACAGGGCTATGGAGGCGCTTATCCGCGTTGGCTTGGACGGTGCCGCAGGCCAAACCACTGCCAATCTCAGCCATGGGCAACGTAGGCAATTGGAAGTCGCCGTTGCCTTAACCCTGTCCCCTAAGGCCTTTGTCATGGATGAACCGATGGCGGGATTGGGTGCGGAGGGGTCGAAGGAAATGACCGGCTTTCTGGACAAACTGCGCCACGAGGCACCGATCCTGCTGGTTGAACATGACATGGATGCGGTTTTTTCGCTGGCCGACCGGATCAGCGTTCTCGTCTATGGCCAGGTGATTGCGTCCGGAACGGTCGACGACATTCGATCATCGCCCGAGGTCCGAGAGGCCTATTTGGGGGAGGAGGCATGAGTTTGCTCGAGGTTGAAAACCTGACAGCATCCTACGGTCGTACGCCTGCTTTGTTCGGCGTTGATCTGACCCTGAACGCAGGCGAGGTTTGCGCATTGATGGGGCGGAACGGTATGGGAAAATCCACCACTGTCAAAGCGATCTGCCGAATGATCGACTCGTTCGGCAGCCTGATGTTTAATGGCAAAAACCTGCATAAGATGGCGAGCCATAACGTGGCTCGGCTGGGTGTTGGATTGGTGCCAGAAGGGCGTCGTTGTTTTCGGGACCTAACGGTCGAAGAGAACCTCATTGCTGCGGCACGCTCTGGCGCTTGGGACTTAAATGCCGTCGCCCGGCTTTTTCCCCGACTTGAAGAACGCAGGGGCCAACGCGCGGCCTCGCTTTCCGGCGGAGAGCAACAGATGCTCGCAATTGGACGGGCATTGATGACCAATCCTCAGCTTTTGGTGTTGGACGAAGCCACTGAGGGCCTGGCCCCGATTGTCCGTCAAGAAATCTGGGCAGCGATCACGCAGATTAAGCGTGAAACCGGCATGTCGATCCTGTTGATAGACAAATCCCTGCGCGAGCTGTCCTCGGTTGCCGACAACGCCGTCATTTTGGCGCGGGGCAAGACGGTCTGGGCTGGCAAAATGGACGCTTTGACGCCCGAATTGACCGCGCAATATGTAGGTGTGTGATGAGCTTTGAACTTACACAGAAGGTCATGTTCAAACACTGCGACCCTGCCGGGATTGTCTTCTACCCACGCTATTTCGAGATGATTAACGACTGCGTCGAGTGTTTTTTCGCGGACGTGCTGGATTGGCCGTTCGAAGACATTCATGGTCAGAGCGGCGTGCCGACGGCACAGATCAACACGCGGTTTGTCGCCCCAAGTCGACACGGGGACAAGCTGATATTGCGATTGAAGATTTCTGCCGTCAGCCGCCGATCAATGACGTTTCGCCTGACTGCGTATTGTGAAGAAGAGCTTAGATTCGCAACCGAGGCAACCTTGGTTCACATCAACGCGACAGGACGTGCAGCGCCCTGGCCGGAACGGATCGCACAACGACTGCAAGACTTGAAGGAGCCCACTGATGCCGCATGACGTAATTCACCCCGAAGGTTGGCTGCCGGCGCTGGGCTATGCAAATGGAATACTGGCTAAAGATGGCACGCTTCATATTGGTGGCCAGATTGGATGGGACGCGAACAAAGAGTTTGTGAGTGACGATTTCATCGGTCAAATGCGTCAGGCGCTGCTCAACATCCGCACAATTGTCGAAACGGCCGGTGGCAAAGTCGAGGATGTGATGCGCCTGACCTGGTTTGTCACCGACAAGGCTGAATATTTGGCCGCTCAACGCGAAGTTGGTCAGGCCTATCGGGAGATTTTTGGCAGACATTTCCCGGCCATGTCGATGGTGGTTGTTGCTGGTCTTGTTGAAGACGCGGCAAAGGTCGAAATCGAAGCAACGGCGCAATTGTGATTTTGGTGCAAGCCTATTTCATCTGCGATATGTAACGAACGCCAATCTGTCGGTATGGCGGCGCACTGCCTTCGATCCGTGCTGACTATCTTGCGCGTTCGCCGACTAGGCCGTGATGGAACATTGGTCCATCAATTGGAGCACATCGGGCCACATTATCCAGGGCGCAGTGAACCAATCCTTTGAAGATATCCGCTGATCCAATGGAGTTCTCAGCCTTGTAAAGGCATCGCTCAACTACAATTTAGGTAAGGTCTGCCCACTGGTAAATCACGCTTAGCAAAGGATATCGCACATGCCCCTGATGACATCTCCAATCGACGGTTCGCCCATGCGTGAGGTGGAACGCTATGGTGTAAAGATGGATATCTGTCCCTCTTCGGGTGGCATATGGTTGGATCGTGGAGAGCTGGAAAAGATCATCATGGCCATCCGCGAAGAAGCGCTCATCGATAGCGGCGTCTCCGCTGACGATGCATATTCCGACGTGCATTATCACGAAAGCCCTCAGCGCACGCCGCAGGATTACCCAAAACGCCGCAAGCGGGGCGGCATGTTCGACAATCTGCTAGAGATTTTCGACTAGGCATGTCACGCTATTCGTGGCCACTACTGCCGTGCTCGTATGTATGACCGATTGCCGGGCCTACCGTGTGACTGCCGGGCAAGTCCGGATTGAGGATTTGGCTTAGGCCTTCAAGCGCTGCCACGCAGCTTTGCAAGACCGGACTTTCGCCACAACTGCAGCGTCTAGGTAGTCGGCCAGGTGCCCCGTTTGGGCCGGCACTCTGCCCTGATCGCCTGAAACTGACGGATCGCTTAAGCTCATAGGAACACGTGTTTTGGTGCGCGTCAAAGCCTGGTTTGGCGTTAATACAGACGATGATTGCAGATAGGGAGAGGCTGCGCCGTGACCGCTGGCGCAATAAGCAAAGCGCTTTGTTCACGTACGAAGCGTTACCTCACAAGCCAAGCGACCTAGGCGTTCCGATGTATTAAGTTCCAGCTTCCCACCATAGGCAGCCAGTAAATCAACGGAAATAGACAGGCCTAAACCAGTTCCTCTTACTGAGGTGTCCAGCTGACTGCCGGACCGAAGGGCTTCGTCTCGGGCGCCTTCCGGAAAGCCGGGCCCGTCATCTTCAATACAAAGTTCGATACCGCTTTCAGTACGCATTGCGGTGATTTGGAATGTTGTCTGGCTCAAGAATTGGACACAAGTGGCGTTACGTTGTGATCGCTATCCAAGGTCTTCCTCTCCTCAGTCGCCCTCGTAACGACCATTATCTACTGGTTGTGAATCCTGACCCGAGATCGTCGCGACAGTGTCTCTTCGGATATTAGAGTTTTAGGCGTCTTCCAGGAACCAAGTTGGCTCTGCCAGCAGAGGTTCAAGCTACAGAAGTTCTACAAAATCTGTTGCCGAAACCGGTTTCGGAACCGAAAGTTGGAAAGATGGGAGCGAATCTTACAAATCGGTTGGATGTATCTGTTGCTGAAAATCAGCAGATTTCTGGCCGTGTTAAGATCCATGATCTTGCAGCCCGGCTTGGTCTTTCGAAAAGCACGGTTTCGCGCGCGCTGAACGGATATCCCGATATCTCCGAAACCACGCGCAAGCGCGTCGAAACCATGGCACGTAAGTTGGGGTACCGTCCCCTTAGCCATGCACAAGCTATTCGAACCGGACGTGTTCGCGCCATTGCGATGGTGCTCAACGCTGACGAGCCGGATGGCCACAACCCATTTTTGCAGGAATTCCTAGCCGGAGCTTGCGAGGCCGCAAGCGGATTTGACTGGACCATGACGATATCAACCGCAAGATCCGAGCAGGACACGCTCAAGGTTCTTGCCCGTCTTGTGGAAGAGCACAAGGCTGATGGGTTTATCCTGCCTCGAACTGCGGTCAATGACGCGCGTATTCGATTTTTACGGCATCTGGACGTGCCGTTCATCCTATATGGTCGCACTGGATATGGATGCGCCACTCCGCCTGCAAATACGTCGTGGTTCGATATCTCGGGCGAGACAGCCATCCGCAAGGCGGTGCTTCGGCTTGCAGGTCACAACCATACCCGCATCGGGTATGTCGGCAGTGATCTAAAATTCAACTACAGCCATCTCCGCCGCGATGGTTATGTTGAAGGGCTGGGTATCGCTGGGCTGCCCTTCGATCCAGAGCTTGTGCGGAACGGCGCCCGAACGCGTGAAGAGGGAGCCGCCGAAAGCCGGTCCCTTTTGCGTTTGGATCGGCCACCCACCGCGATCGTTTTTGCCACCGACCTGGCGGCCTTGGGATGTTACGGGGTCGCAACCGATCTGGGGCTGAAGATCGGACAGGATATTTCGATCATTGGCTACGACGGTATCCCTGAATGCCACTATGCCCGTCCAGGCCTGACGACTTTTAACGTCGATAGCCACGCTGCGGGGGCTCGCCTTGCAACACTGCTAATCCGCCAAATCCGGGGAGAAGCCCCTGACACTTTGCGCGAGCTTGGCGAAGCATCTTTGACCGAAAGGGCCTCTGACGGCCCGCCATCGCTGACCTCGGAGGAGTTGGCGGAAAAGATCACGAAATCGAATGAACACATCTTGGGAGGAACCTATCAATGAAACTTACACCCAAAGCGGCCAAGCTTATGCTGGGCTCGTCGCTTGCACTCGCGCTGACTGCCTTATCCGTACAGGCGGACACGATCCGTTTCTGGACAACCGAAGAACAACCGGAGCGTCTGGCCAGACAGCAGGAGATGGCTGATCAGTTCAAGGCCCAGACCGGTACGACAGTTGAGGTGATCCCGGTTACCGAAAGCGATCTTGGCACCCGCGCCACCGCCGCCTTTGCTGCTGGCGATCTGCCGGACGTAGTTTACCACCCGCTGCAATATGCCCTTCCCTGGGCTGAAGCTGGTATTCTGGACACCGGGGCTGCAAGTGAAGTGATCGAGGATCTGGGCGCTGATACCTTTGCACCTGGCCCTCTGTCCATGGCTGCCTTTGATGATGAAACTGCCTCGGTTCCGGTCGACGGCTGGACGCAGATGGTGGTCTATCGCAAGGATCTGTTTGATGAGGCGGGTCTGCAAGCACCGAACAGCTTTGCTGACATTCAGGCAGCGCTGGATGCGCTGCATAACCCACCTGAAATGTACGGGTTTGTTTCAGCCACCAAGGTTGATGAAAACTTCATGAGCCAGGTGTTGGAGCATGTCTTCCTCGCCAATGGCGTCAGCCCTGTAGGTTCCGACGGCTTCCAGCCATTGGACGAATCCAAGACCACCGAGGTTCTGGACTTCTACAAAGCGATCTCTCAGGCCTCGCCTCCGGGTGAATTGTATTGGAAGCAATCGCGTGAACTGTATTTCGACGGCAAAGCCGCGATGATCATCTGGTCCCCATTTATTCTGGACGAGCTGGCTGGTCTGCGCGACAGTGCGCCGCCAACCATCAACGATGATCCGACCTCGCGCGATTTGGCCAGCAAAACCGGTATCGTGACCAAGCTGTCCGGCCCGTCAAATCCGGATGGAGCTGCTTGGGGTGATGTGCGTTACTTCGGTATTACCAGCGATGCGGATACCGATGCGGCGATCGACTTTGTGAAGTTTGCTATGGATGACGGATACACCCAAACTCTGGCTATCGCACCAGAGGGCAAGTTCCCTGTCCGTCGTGGCAATGCCGATAACCCGACTGCCTTTGCGGAAGCCTGGGCTGAACTGCCCGTTGGTGTCGATCGCAAAGCGCCGCTCGGAGATCTCTATGAACAGGCCATGATCGATGAAATCGTTGGCGGTTTGGACGTTGCCCAGCGCTGGGGCGTGGCTGAAGGTCAGCTGGCACTAGCGTCGAAGATGATCAACAGCCAAGCGATCAATCGGGTCGTTCGTCAGTACATTGATGGTGAAATTGACGCTGCAGCTGCGGTTGCCGCCATGAATGACGAACTCGCCAAGGTCGAATAACGCGACCTCTCTTTGGCATCTGCAGCGGCGTTCGCGCCGTTGCACCCAACCCCTCGAGGTACCTCATGACTTCGGCCACCCCACCGACCGGAACCGGGGCCTTAGCCAAACGCGAGGCGCGTCTGGCCTGGGCGCTGCTGGCTCCAACCATCATAAGCGTGTCGCTGGTTGTGATCTTGCCATTGCTGGCAATCATCTGGATCAGCTTCAAACCCTTCTCGCTGTCAGACCTGCGTCCACCTGCGCCCGTTGTACGCGAGAGCCTGCGAGGATCGGGTGACGATCTGCGTATCGAATATCGACTGCGCAACTCTAGTCAGGAAATCGCTGTCGAAGGTGTAACGCTCAGCGATGTTTTGCCTGATGGTGTCACCGCGGGTGAGGTCGCCACTCCCTGCATTCTGAATGGACAAGACCTATTCTGCGATTTCGGTACGTTGGAGGGTGGTCAACGGGAACGCATTCGCATTCCGGTCACCCTGGATGGCGATAAGGACACATTTGAAGATCTAGTGGAAGGATCCGAACCGGGCATTACCGGCAAAGGACCAAACGTTCTGACCAGTCTGGACTTCAGTCTGGAAAACTTCGCTCGTGTCTTTGACGGATCAGAATTCTGGGGCGTTCTCTGGGTCACCTTGTTTTACACCGTCTTCGGTACAATTGGTGCCCTGGTCATGGGCCTGTTTGCCGCGTTGTTGCTGAACAAAAGCTTCAGAGGTCAGGGCTTCATCCGGGGTCTTTATCTATTCCCCTATGTCGCCCCCGTGATTGCCGTGGCCTTCACATGGGTCACACTGTTTGACCCCTTTTCTGGCTCGGCCAATGCGTTGCTGGTGCAAATGGGGCTTAGTAACGATCCGATCAACTTTTTCGGTGAACGACCACTGGCACTGATCATGGTCACGGTGTTCGAAATCTGGCGCTATTTTCCACTGTCCTTCCTGTTCATTCTGGCGCGGATGCAATCCATCGATTCCAGCATGTATGAGGCTGCGGATATGGATGGCGCTTCTCCCTTCCAGAAGTTCTGGCTGCTGAGCATTCCGCAATTGCTGGGCATCCTGTCGGTGCTGTTCCTGCTGCGCTTTATTTGGACGTTCAATAAATTCGACGACATCTTCCTGCTGACCGGCGGCAATGCGGGGACCCGCACATTGACCGTGAACGTCTATGAGCAAGCCTTTGCGATCTCGAATATCGGTGCAGGCGCTGCCGTTGCTGTTGTGATCCTGATGTGCCTGATCACCTTCAGCTTCGTCTTCTTCCGCTTCATCAGCCGTGAGGAGGGTTTGTGATGCGCAATGGATTTATCACTGGACCTGTTCTGGGTGCACTTTGGCTGGTGGTCATTTCCACAACCGTCGCGGTGACCATGTCTTTCGCGACGGGCGCAGCCTTTCGTCCGCAGGTTCTGATGAGCCTGATCTGGGGGGCGGTGGTTGGTCTGACCTACGTTCGCTTTCCGGCGCGTCTTGCCCCGGCACGCCTGGGTGTGACGGCCCTGCTGGGCCTGTCCTGTGTGACAGGTTTTGGTCCGGTTCTGGTCGGGTCAGACACCACGCTGCAGGCCACGATGATTACCGTCATCGCCATGGCTTTGGTGATGCATCTTTCAATGGCAGAAATCTTGAAGGAACTGCCTTTCGGAGAGCTAACCCGCCATGAGTTCGAGGATGCGGTGATCCGCTTCTGCACCGGATTCGGCTATATCTTCTTTACCGCCATTGTCGTCATTCCCTTCTATGTGATGGTAATGACCAGCCTGAAATCGCAACAGGCGCTGTTACAAAATCCGCTGGATTTCTCGGTGGACCTTTCGCAGGGCTGGGCGCTTTTTCGCAGCTATACGGAACTCTTCCGCGATTTTAACTTCGGCACCTATCTTTGGACCTCTCTCTATGTCTCGGTCCTGACAGTTTTCATCACACTGGCGTTTAGCGTTCCAGGTGCCTATGCGGTCGCGCGTTTCCGGTTTCAGGGGCAAAAGGCGTTCTCTCGCTCAATCCTGCTGATCTACATGGTGCCGATGATCGTTCTGGCGCTGCCGATCTATATTGCGTTCTCGCTGACTGGTCTGCGCAACTCTATCCTGGGCATCGTTATGATCTATCCGGTCACGACGATCCCGGTCGCGCTTTACATGCTGCAGGGGTATTTCCGTGGACTCCCGACCGAGGTGGAGGAGGCTGGTCTGATGGATGGCCTCTCGCGCTTGGCGGTGATCTGGAAGATCACGTTGCCGCTCAGCCTGCCAGCCCTAGCCTCGGTCTCACTCTATGTCTTCATGATTGCCTGGAACGAGTTCCTGCTGGCCTTCATGTTGCTGGACGATCCGTCGAAATTCACTCTGACCCGAGGGGTCACCATGCTGAACTCCTCGGAAATTCCCCGACAGCACCTTATGGCCGGCGCGGTGATCGCCACTGTTCCGATCATGGCGCTGTTCCTGGGGCTTGAACGTTTCATGACCAAAGGCCTGACGGCAGGGTCTGTCAAAGGATGACCGAGATGAACCAACATACAAACCCCGACCGCGAGGCACGCAACATTCTGATTGCCAACGATCGCGGCGGTTACACCATCCCAACCGAGGGGCTGTACCCCTATCAATGGAACTGGGACAGTGCCATCGCTGCGCTGGGCTTTGCCGAGTTCGACATCGACCGCGCATGGGTCGAAATCGAAACATTGTTTTCAGGCCAATGGGATGACGGTATGGTGCCACATATCCTGTTTCATAAGCAGGATGAGGGTTATTTCCCGGGCCCTGACGTCTGGGGCTGCAACGGGCCAATTCCCTCCTCAGGTATAATCCAGCCGCCGATCGCCGCAACGATGGCCCGCAAGATCTGGGAAAAAGACCCCGAAGCCGGTGAAGCGCGGATGCGTTCATTGTTCCCGGCGCTGCTGGCCTGGCACCGGTGGATCATGACGTGGCGCCTTGATGACCACGGCGCAGTTTGCACCACCCATCCATGGGAGGCTGGCCGGGACAATGCGCCGGATTGGGACAACACGATGGCGCGGATGGATGCCTCGGACGTGGGCGAATATCAGCGTCGTGACACAAAGCACGTGAACCGCGATGACCGCCCGACCAAATACGACTACGACCGTTATATAAAGCTGGTCCAGATCGGGCGGAACGTGCATTGGGATCAGCGTAAGCTGCTCGATGATAATCCATTCCGGGTTGCCGACCCGACCATGTCGTTCACCACTTTGCGCGCTGCACGGGATCTATTGATCGTCAGCGAAGCTTTGGATTTACCCGCCGACGGTTTGACCGATGACATCGCAAAACTGGAAGCCGGGGCGCAATCGCTTTGGAATGATGAACTGGGGTCCTTTGATTCTCGCGATGCGCATACCGGCGAGTGGTCTGGTAGCGTTTCAAACGCATCTTACCTGTGCTGGTATGCAGGTGTGGACTCTAAGGGAATGCTGCAGCGCGCACGGTCGATATTGGAAACCGTGCCATACCCTTTCCCAAGCTATGACCCGTCAATGCCGGGTTTCGATCCCCGCCGATATTGGAGAGGGCCAAGCTGGGCGATCATGAACATGCTGGCCGGGTTCGGTCTGGACGAAATGGGCCACAAGGTAGAGGCAGAGTTGTTACGCAGTAAAACAGCAGATCTGATCTCAACCTTTGGCTTTGCAGAATATTTTGACCCAATGACGGGCAGCCCCGCAGGCGGCAAGGCATTTACCTGGACAGCCGCTGTTTGGCTGCATTGGGCTGGGAGGAACTGATGGGCAGTATTGAACTCAAAGGCGTCGAAAAATGGTTCGGCAGCGCACAGGTCATCAAGGGCGTCGATCTTAAGATCGAAGAAGGTGAATTTGTTGTTTTCGTCGGCCCGTCGGGTTGTGGGAAATCCACACTTCTTCGCATGATTGGCGGGTTAGAAGATATCTCGCGCGGTGCGCTTCTGATCAATGACGGCGATGTCACCGACCACCCGCCATCCAAGCGTGGGCTCACCATGGTTTTCCAGTCCTATGCGCTCTATCCGCATTTGACCGTGGGCGAAAACATGGGCTTTTCACTCAAGGTAGCGGGCGTGCCCAAGGCTGAGATTCAGGAACAGGTTACAAAAGCCGCCGAAGTGCTGAAGCTAGAGCCGTTTCTGGAACGCCGACCAAAGGATCTATCGGGGGGACAACGTCAGCGTGTTGCCATCGGACGCTCGATCGTCCGCGATCCCACCGCTTTCCTGTTCGACGAACCGCTTTCGAATCTCGATGCCGCCCTGCGGGTCGAAATGCGGTACGAGATCGCGAAACTGCACCAGAACCTAAAGCGTACGATGATCTATGTGACCCATGATCAGGTCGAGGCCATGACGCTTGCGGATCGGATTGTCGTACTGGAATACGGCAAGATCGCGCAGGTGGGGACACCACGCGAGTTGTATGAGCGCCCGGCCAATCTGTTTGTTGCTCAGTTCATCGGAAGCCCAAAGATGAACATCCTGCCATGTTCGACGCGGGATGGCGCATATCATCTGGACAATGGCGGTTCAGGCGGGTTTCCCCTGACCAGCGAAGCGACCAAAGTCGGAATACGCCCCGAGCATATCGAGATCGCAGACCCCGGTGCCGGTCAATCGGACGGGACAATCGAGGTGGTCGAGTATCTGGGGGCAGACTCGTTTCTGATTGTTGATTGCGGCAACGATGAACGTGTCACGGTGCGTCTGAACGGGGATACTGATCTAAGAAGCGGCGCAAGAATTGGCATGGTCTTTCCACCTGACAAAACACACTTCTTTGATGCCGACGGACAATCGATGACCGAGTAAGCTGCAAAGACATGATCGGTCTTTCGCGTGCTTTTCTGGCTAGATGAAATGGAACGGTCGGTGCACTTAAGCCGATTTTGGGCCGTCAAAGCCAGATCCGATGATCCAGTTCATTCCATGGAAGTTCGTTTGACGAATTCGGACGATGCTTTACAAAAATGGCCATGTCAGGTGCCCAGCTTGAGATCATCGTTTATGTAACGCCGCATTTTAATGTCTCGGCGACTTCTGCATTTATCGATCCGTTCCGCATCGCGAATTATCTGAGCGGAGCGTCGAAGTTCAATTGGGTTTTCGTTTCCAAAGACGGTGGCGAAGTTGAAGCCAGCAATGGGATGGTCGTTTGCACCAAACCGTTGAAAGAGGTCGAACGATCCGAGCCCTGGATGATGCTGGTCAGTTCCAGTTGGACACCCGAACGGCACGCGTCGCGCCAACTTCGCACACTGCTTCAACGATGGGCTGGATCGGGTGTCATCATTGGTGGGTTGGACACCGGCGCGATCATTTTGGCAATGGCGGGATTGCTTAAGGGTAAGACCGCAACAGTTCACTATGAGCACATTGATGCCTTCATCGAAATTGCGACCAACACCACGGTTTCTGAGAACATGTTTGTACTGGATGGTCGCATATTCACCTGTTGCGGCGGAACAGCTTCGACGGATTTGGGGCTGAAACTCGTGCACAACGTTGCGGGTGAAAGCGCCGCCAACGCGACAGCACGCTACCTTTTTCATCACAATGTCAGGGGTGAAGATCAGTCACAAAACCCGAAGGTTGTTGAACCCATGGGCTATGTAACATCTGGCGTCGTCCGCGCTGCCATTGATTTGATGGAAGCCCATCTGGAAAACACCCTGTCGATCCCCGAGATTGCGGAGCGTTTACAAACCTCACAGCGGCAACTCAGCCGCCTGTTTCAGCAATATGTACATAGATCACCCGTGGCTTACTATCGTGATATCCGGCTGGATCGGGCACGTGGTTTGGTCACACAGACTGAGTTGAAGCTAAGTGAGATTGCTGCGGCCTCTGGCTTCAACAGCCAAGTGCACTTTAGCCGGGCCTATCATCAACGTTTCGGCTTGGCACCAAGCGCGGATCGGGTGGCTGGGCGGGTGCCGTTCGAGTTCCGTGCTTGGCCCATGTACCAGCCTGACATCAAGAGCGAAGGTGCCGGGTCGCTGTCTGCAATGCTGTGAGCATTCGATCTCGTTGAGCAGATAGGTCTGCCGGGCTTTGGCCCTTGGATTGTGCTGACATTCCATCGACCAAAAGTTCGATAACATCGTCATTGAGTCTGGGCTCCCCAAGATCATCCCACCAGCCGTTGAACGTGTCCTTGAAATGCGCGCAAAAGGCCCTGAGCCCACCTTCGCCCGCGCCGAGGTGAAAGAGCGTTGTCGGGCCCATTGCGGCCCAACGCAGGCCGGGTCCGGCCCACATGGCTTTGTCAATGTCTTCGACGCTGGCGACGCCTTCAATGGCCATATGTACTACCTCGCGCCATACAGCGGCCTGCAAGCGGTTCGCAACGTGGCCCGGAAGACCCTTGCGAATTCGGATCGTGACTTTGCCGATATCCTCATAGAACGCTTCGGTTCGGTCCAAGACATCCGCTTTCGTCGCGGTGTTAGAAGTGAGTTCGACCAGTGGGATCAGATGGGGTGGGTTGAATGGGTGGCCAAGGATCAGAGGGCTCGGGTCTTGCCAGCCTTCCTGCAATGCTTCGAGCGTCAAACCCGAGGTGGAACTGGAAACGATCACATCTGGTGCGAGCGCGGCTTCGATTTCTTTGTAGGTCGCGTGTTTGATGGGCAGTCGTTCCGGGACGTTTTCCTGAACGAATTGCGCGTCGCGCACAACCTCTTTTACGTTCGCAACAAAGCGAATGGCATCGGGTGTTGCGCGCGCCGTCAATCCAAGCTCTTCAAGGGCGGGCCATGCTTTTTCGATATAGTCGCGCACGTCAGCTTCAACAGTTGGGCTGGGGTCAAAGACAGTGACACTGCGACCCGCAGCGAGGAAGAGTGCGGCCCAACTTGCACCGATGACGCCAGCCCCAAGGACGGCGGTGTGATTGATCTCTATCATCAGAATAATCCCGGATTAAGAGGCGAGGCTGCGGTCATGCCGCCATCAACAGTGAACAGCTGCCCGGTTGCGAAGCCCGCCTCATCAGAGGCGAGCCAAACAGCCATAGCAGCGATATCCGCCGGTCTGCCAAAGCGTCTAACCGCATGCCGGGCGAGCGCGTCTTGTTTGGCTCGTGCTGGATCATTTGCCAAATCAAAACCGGCATCCAGCATGCCCGTTTCGATCCAGCCGGGGCAGATGGCGTTGCAGCGAATCCCGGGTCCATGATCGACAGCGATTGAGCGGGTCAGCCCATGCACAAAGGCTTTGGACGCATTGTAAAGTGCCATTGATGGGTCCGCGACATTGCCAGAAATCGAACCGATATTAATAATTGAAGACCCCGAAGGCATGTGTGGGATGAAGGCCCGACAACAGTTGAACACGCCGCGCGCATTGACGCCCATCACCCGGTTCCAATCTTCGTCTGTGCTATCGACTACAGTCTTTTCGACCTGCACGCCCGCGTTGTTGACCAGGATATCAGTGCCCCCGATTGTCCAGACGATTTGTGCAATTGCGTCAGGGTCGGACACATCTAGCGTGTGCCAAATTGCATTCTCCGGCAGATCATCAGGTTGTGGGCCGCGCCCGCAGGTCGTAACAGCAGCCCCTTCAGCCAGAAATGCCTCCACAATTTCGCGACCAATCCCTTGCTTGCCGCCCGTAACAAAAGCGCGTTTGCCAGCCAGCCGCATTAGTGCGCCACCATCACATGGCGGATCGCGGTATAGGCGTCCAGCGCATAAACGGACATATCGCTTCCAGTGCCGGACCCTTTCATCGCGGCCCAAGGCATTTCCGGTGTGGCAACCCCATGCGTATTCACCCAAGTGAAGCCATAGCGCAGTTTCGCCGTCATCTGCATGGCCCGGCCGACATCACGCGTCCAGACCGAGGATGCGAGACCGTAGGAACCGCTGTTTGCAATCCTCAGAGCATCGTCCGCATCTGAGAACCGCGAAACTGTCACAACTGGACCAAATACCTCCTTGCAGGCGACCTCGGCATTGTTGTCGACATTGGCGATGACGGTTGGTTGGTAGAAAAAACCTTGTCCGCCGCCCTCGGCACCACCGGTCACGATTTCAGCAGCCCCGCGCGCACGTTCGACGAAGCCTGCAACGCGATCCCTTTGCGCCAAAGAGACCAATGGCCCCATTTCGGTGCCTTCCGCCTTTGGAGCGCCGATCTGAATTTGGCTGACCTGGCCTTCAATGGCTGAGACGAGCTTGTCATAAGCTTTGGCAGCGACCATCACCCGACAGGGTTGGGCACAGTCCTGACCGGCGTTGAAATAGCTCCCAAAGCGAATGGTCTCGGCTACGGCCTCAAGATCAGCGTCATCAAAGACAATCACAGGTGCCTTCCCGCCCAGTTCAAGGTGGACATGCCGGATTTGCTGCGAAGCTGCCCGCATCGCCGCCATGCCCGTTGCGGGGGAACCTGTGACGCTGATGGCTTCCATTTGCGGGCTGTTGATGAGGGCGTCGCCAACAGTTGGGCCGCGCCCGTGGATCACATTCAACACCCCTTTGGGAAGGACGTCTTGCAGCAGATCCGCCATGCGAAGGGTAGACAGAGGGGTTATCTCGGACGGTTTCAGGACGACCGGGCAACCGGCGGCGATAGGGGCCGCCAACTTCCAGGAGGCCATCATCAAAGGATAGTTCCATGGTGCGATGGCGGCGACCGGACCCACGGGATCACGACGGATCATCGATGTATGCCCGGCCACGTACTCTCCGGCGGCCGAGCCCGTCATTGTGCGTGCGGCACCGGCAAAGAAACGAAAGACATCGATGGTTAGCGGCATTTCGTCATCAAGGGCCGAGGGCCATGGTTTGCCGACATCAAGGCTTTCCAGTTCTGCTAGTTCCTGACTGTGTTCTTCGAGGATATCAGCGATCTGCAGCAAAATGGCGGCGCGATCAGCAGGAGGCATGCCTGCGAAGCTGTCGAAGGCTTCGGCAGAGCTGCGAACAGCCGCTTCGACCTGTTCTGACCCGGCTTCATTCACGGCCCCGATGACCTCACCCGTTGCGGGGTTCACGACATCAAGCGCCTCGCCCGTACCGTCCACCATTTCGCCATTGATCAGCATTTTCGTTTGCATGTTGTCCTCCCTAGAACCCGACCTGATCGCCACCTTTGAGGGCAAGCCGTGCGCGCGCTTCTGCAGGGGATGCAACCGTGAGGCCAAGGCTTTCGACTATCGTGCGGATCCGTGTCACCTGTTCGGCATTCGATTTGGCCAGTTCGCCTCTACCAATAAATAGGCTGTCCTCAAGCCCGACGCGCAGGTTGCCGCCACGCATGGCGCTTTGCGTGGCGAATGGCATCTGGTGGCGGCCAGCGGCCAGCACGGACCATTCGTAGTTTTCTGATCCGAACAGCTTGTCGGCTGTGTTGTGCATGTGGACCAAATGGTCGGGGTCAGCCCCGACGCCACCCAGAATTCCAAACACCATCTGAATGAAGAATGGCGGTTTGATGATCCCCTGATCGACAAACCATTTAACGTTGTAAAGGTGGCCAAGATCGTAGCATTCAAACTCGAACTTCGTGCCATGATCTCCGCCGAGTTTTTCGATAGCGTAGCGGATCGTCTTGAACGTATTGGGAAAGATGAAGTCTTCGGTCATCTCAAGGAATGGACGTTCCCAATCATGCTGGAATTCGGTGTATTTCTGAAGCATCGGGAAGATCCCGAAATTCATTGAGCCCATGTTCAGGCTGGCCATCTCTGGGCTCGCAGACGTGGCCGCCAACAGCCGTTCGTCGATAGACATTCCCAAACCGCCGCCGGTTGAGACGTTGATGATCGCACCAGTCGCTTGCTTGATGACAGGTAGGAACTGGCAGAACAGCTCCGGCCGTGGGTCGGGCTTACCCGTCTCAGGGTGACGGGCGTGCAGGTGGATGATCGACGCACCGGCCTCTGACGCTTCGATGCTTGCTGTTGCGATCTGAGCTGGCGTGATGGGCAGGTGAGGCGACATCGACGGTGTGTGAATGCCACCGGTCGGTGCGCAGGTGATGATAACAGGCCTGGGCATCAGAGCTTCATCTGTTGGACTTGCGCCGACAGACCCCCGTCCAGCACCCATAGTTGGCCTGACGCATAGCGCGCCTCGTCCGAGGCAAGCCAATTTACTAGATTGGCGATATCCGTCGGTGTGCCGTAGGTGCGTATCGGGTGCACGTCGCGCACTGCTTTTTGCAGGGTTTCGATATTGCCACCGCCACCGCCCGAACCATCCCCATTGAAGAAACTTTGCAACATGGGTGTATCGATGTAACCAGGGCAAACCGCATTGACCCGAATGCCTTCAGGGCCGTGATCGCAGGCCATGGCGCGGGTAAGCGCATGGACGGCCCCTTTGGTCGCGCAATAGGCAGCCAAACCAGGGTCAGCTATGAACCCGTCATATGAACCAAAGTTGATAAGGCTGGCACTGCTGCCAGACTTTGCTGCTGCTCGCATCAAAGGCAGCGCGTATTTTGAGGTAAGGAATGTACCTGTGCAGTTCACCGCGAAGCTTTGGTTCCATTCCTCAAGCGTGGTTTCCTCGACTGTCTTTTCGATTTCGATCCCCGCCGCGTTTACGAGGATGTCCAATTTGCCATGGGCCGCGCCGACAATGTCCATTGCGGCGATCGCGTCCGCTTCCAGGGTGACATTGAGTTTCACAAAATGACTGCCGTCGTCGTCGTGCTTGTCCAGTGAACCTTGGGGCGTCAGGTCGGCCGCGTAGACCGTCGCACCCTCTTTCAAGAACCGCGCTACAATCGCGCGGCCAATTCCACCGCGCGCACCCGTCACCAGTGCGATTTTTCCTTTTAACATCATTGATCTTGGTCCTTCCGGGGTGGGAAGCGATACCTGCTGGCCGCAAGCGTCCAATCCTTGTGGTTGCGCACATATTGCTGGCTGGCGTCAGAGGGCGGGTTGTAATCCCAAGCCTCGCAAGCTCCGGCTTCCATAGCAGCGTGCAGAGCCCGACGTGACCTTTGTGTCGCTATGATCTGCTTTCGAAGCGTTTCGCCATTCCATCGATCAGCGACCTCTTTGGCAAAGCGAGCTGCGGCATCTGTGTAACCCGGGTCTGCCGCGACATTTTGCGTTTCCTTGGGATCGCGGCCAAGGTCGTAAAGCTGAGGGGGGTCACTGTCGCAGTGGATGTATTTGAGCAGCCCCCGCCGGATCATAATCACGGGATAGCCGGTCATTTCGGCACAGTACTCGCCAATCGCCTCGTCCACAGGATCGTCTTCTCCCCTCATCAAAGGGATCAAGCTGCGCCCGTCTATCGGTTCGCCCAGCATTGAAAGATCGCCACCTGCGATGTCGATGAAGGTGGGGAGGAGGTCTACAAGCGAGACCGCGTTCTGAGCCGTCCCAATCACTACGCCAGGGCCTGCCATGACAAGCGGCACGCGCGCGGAATGCTCAAAGAAGTTCATCTTGTACCAAAGACCACGTTCACCCAACATGTCGCCGTGATCTGCGGTCACAATCACGATCGTATTTTCAAGTTCCTCCGTTTCTTCGAGGGTCTGAACAAGTTCACCGATCTTGCTGTCAAAATAGCTGACATTGGCCAAGTAAGCGCGTCTCGCGCGGATCACTTCCTCATCCGTCAGTGGTACGTAAGACGCCTCGATCCCATCCAACAGCCTGCGTGAGAACGGGTCTTGATCTTCAAGCGCGGGCACAAAGTCCGGCATCTCGATATCGTCGTCGGAATAGAGGTTCCACCACTCGGGCCGGGAAACATAAGGGTCATGCGGGTGAATGAAACTGGCCACCATCGCAAAGGGTGCCGCGTTGCCCGACGCCTTGTCGCGCGCTGCATCAAAGAGCCACCGTTTGGCGGCAAAGGCGACCTCATCGTCGTAGTCGATCTGAAATGTTGCATGTGCCAGGCCGCTTTCCTTGACGGTCTGCATATTGTGATACCATTTGTCGATCCTCTCATCGGGTGCTTCCCAGTCCGGGGTCCAGGCAAAATCCGACGGATAGATATCAGTGGTTACGCGATCTTCGAACCCGTGCATCTGGTCAGGGCCAATAAAATGCATCTTGCCTGACAGGCATGTCCGATATCCCAACATTTTCAGATAGTGGGCGAAAGTCGGGATGGATGCCTTGAACTCTGACGCGTTGTCATAGGCCGCAATACGGCTGATATGCTGACCTGACATGAAGGCGAAGCGCGAGGGCGCACAAAGAGGTGAATTACAATAGGCCGCATCAAACCGCATACCACGCGCGGCGAGCGCATCGAGATGCGGCGTTTTCGCGGTTTTGTGTCCGTAAGCTCCGGTGAAGTGTGGCGCCAGTTGGTCTGCCATGATCACGAGTATGTTGGGCTGCGTCACGCGGCACCTTTGGTGTAGGCATCCAGAAGCAGCCCGTGAAAGTGATGCACCGCATGTTCGGATTTTCCCGATCGATCAGGGTCATGCACGATGCGCCCTTGGGTAAAGGCAGGCGTGCTCATACCGCGCTGCACACTTTCGACCAGACCGATGTCTTCAACCTGAAGAACCTCATCCAGATATCGGATGGCATCAAGCTCCATTGCGTCAGGCTCGGGCGTTTCCAGAAAGAAATCGTAGGTTTCCAAAGTCCGATCCGGCCCAACTGGAATGATATTAAGGACGATCATGCTGGACCGCCCCGGATATCGCATCAGGCAGGTCGTTGGATAGAGCCACCACACCGCGTGGGTTTTGACCGTGGCATTGGCAACGTCATACGCTGAATTTGCGTGTTGACCTGCATCAGCCATGTGGCTCGAGTAGATGGAATGCGTTGTTACCTTATAGGTATCCATGTCTACCAGATCGCAGAAATCCTTATGCGCGGTGGGGCAATGGTAACATTCCAGGAAGTTATCGACGACATTCTTCCAGTTCGATTTGATGTCGTATGTCAGTCGGTGGCCAAAGGTCAGCTGATCTACATCAGGGGCCCAATGGCGCACTTCGATCTCAAGATTGCCAGACTGCTCTGCCAACGGGATGGCTTTTGGGTCTAGGTTGACGAAAACGAAGCCACAGAACTCTTCAACCTGCACTTCATCCAAGCAAATTTCGTTCACGTCGAAATCGACGAGATTTTCGGTATGTGGCGCGCGTACCAACTGCCCATCCAGTTTGTAGACCCACGCATGATAAGGGCACATAATCCGTGTTGTGGTGCCTTCGCCTGAAAGGAGTTCATGAGCACGGTGTTTACAGACGTTATAAAACCCACGCAGTACGCCAGTTTTGTCGCGGACAACCGCAATTGGCTGGCCTGCGATTTCAACTGTGACATAGGCCCCCGGATCACGTGTTTTTTCAACGTGGCAGACCCATTGCCAAGTCTTGCCGATCACGGACTTTAGGTCAGTGTCGAACCATCTTGGCTCGGTATAGGCTTCTGCCCTCAAAGATTTCGAACGTGCTGGATTGTCGTCATAGCCATCTGAAATTGCCGCGATGTCCATCAATTCATCCTCCCGGATTTGAAAAAACGATATTGAAGCGGTGGAACGAAACTTAGCATTTTTCGCCAAAATAATTACAAAAATAGCCACCCAACAAAGGAAGAGTCTGTGAATTTGGATCAATCCCAATGGGCTTTGTTTACGAGAAGTCTGAAAAATACAGTTGCCAAGATCTGAAGCATCGTCATGAAACATTGTGTTGAGGTCTAGACCATTGGCGCTGGGTGCCTCATCTTTTGTCAGCAATCATTCTATTCAAGCATGACGAGTTATCTCTGCGCTATGATCTTTGTACCGCTGCCTTTTGTTGTCACAATCTTACTGGTACTGCTTTTTGTCAGCATCGCCCGGCGGGAGAATGATCAACCCAAGAACTCAGCATTTATGCTGTTGATCATATGTGCGGCTTTGCAGTCCATGTTGATCGGATTGCGTTTCGGGTATGGTGTTGAATGGGTCCGCTTCCTTTCGCCACTGCTGGCGACCGTAATGGCCCCATTGGTTTACTTCGGCTCGTTGCAACTGGTCGGCCCACGGCGGGTTGGGAAACTCTATCCGATTGCGCCGCACAGTCTTCCACTTTTGATGGTCCTGTTTTCGATGGCTTTCTGGCCCGCTGCGCTGGACGTGATTATTATCGTAACGTTCCTTGTCTATGCAGCTCTTATACTTTTTCTGCTGAGATCCGGGGCAGATGCACTTCGGGTGACGGCGCTGGAATCTGCGGGACTGGTTCACCGTGCTTTGGTTTTTGCGGCACTTGTCTTGATATTCTCTGCAGTGGTTGACACGCTTATCACTGTTGACATCGCGATCATGAATGCCCGTCATTTGCCGCAGCTCGTCTCGGTTGGTAATGTCGCAACTCTGCTCTTTCTTTCAATGGCCACCGCAGTGGCCAGTCGTGGTCGAGCCACGGGTGAAAGCTCAACACACGCCCCAACAACTGCGCCATCGTCACTCTCTGGTTCTGCTGATGATCAAGAGATCATGGCAAACATCGAGAGTTTGATGAGCGAAACACATATCTATCGGGACGCCGATCTAAACCTTGCGCGCCTCGCCCGCCGGGCGGTTGTCCCGTCGAGGCAAATCTCGGGGGCAATCAACCGGATGACGGGAAACAATGTCTCACAATACGTCAACGGCTACCGTATCGCTGAGGCTTGCGAACTGCTGGAGAACAGCACACGTTCGGTAACGGAGATCATGTTCGAAGTTGGTTTTGAGACAAAATCTAATTTCAACAGAGAGTTTCGACGTGTGACAGGCGTAACGCCGCTTGAATGGCGCAAATCAAAAGGGCCCACATCAAAAGAGACGCGCTGACCTCGCTTGGAATTGACTGAATCGCGATTTCGAACGTCCTAGATCGCGTTAGAGGTCGCGGGTTCGCGGGATGCGACAAATTCTGGTGACATGAAAACAGTCACCGACCAAAACAGTAAAATGTCCGAGACGCTGAGAGAGCTTTCAGCGTACCCGGCGCCAATTACAGCGGGCAGGTCATCTCGGCGCTTTTCCAAGCTGTCTCTGGCAAGTTTAACATCTTTATTGTTGTTTGCGGCCGGTCTGGGATTTGCTCTTCTGCCTGATGGCGCGCAGCGCACTTTGTTGCAGCCTGATGTGCCGAATACGTCAGTTGGAGCTGCGCCGCAGCGTTTCGTCTTGGACTCACCTGCGCCTTCTCCAGCACCCATGATCCGAGAAATCACTGGTTCCGGCTACGTCGCCGCAAAATCCTCAGCCGTTGTTTATGCGGAACATAGTGGGCTTATCGCGGATATTCTTGTTGAACCCGGAGACATGGTTCGCTTGGGCCAACCGGTACTTGTTATTGAGGACAAAGACGCCAGATTTGCGTTGGAAAGCGCGCAGCTTTCACTTTATGTCGCCAGACTGGCGCTTTCTGCTGCACGTATTTCCTGGGCGCAGATTGATGCGACACTGCAGAGACAGGCCGAGCTCAGCCGAAGGGGGGCGGTTCCAAGTAGTCGGTTGGAAGATGCACAAACGGCTGCGCGCATGGCGGCCAACCGGGTCGAACACGCCAAAGCCGAGTTTAACAGGGCCGAGTTCGCTGTACGCGTCGCGGAAGAACGCGTTGCCGATCTGACCGTGCGTGCGCCGATCGCGGGAACTGTGACACATCTTTCCGCTCATGTAGGCGATGCCGTTCTGGACCGTATCGATGCGATACATGACGGAATCGGTCTGATGAAAATTGCTGATCTGGGCCAGTTGGTCATCGATGCTGATGTGATAGAAAAAGCGATTACTGACCTAAGCGATGATCTCATCGGTGAGGCGGTTCTGGACGCCTTTCCCAATCAACCCTTCACTTTTTCGGTTCAACGCATAGCGCCATTGGTGAATGCCGCCAAAGGAACGGTTGAGCTGCGCCTTAAACCGATCGATCCGCCAGCCGGGCTGCGGCCAGGCATGGCAGCACGCGTCAACATCACGTTGCCTTCATCATCGATGCACACCCAAATAGAACCGGGAGCTAACCCATGAGTACCAATTCAGAAACCAACAAATCTTTCATCACACTGCACGGTATCGGCAAGACCTTTCAAACCAGTGGCACGAGCGTTCCAATATTCGAAAACCTCGATCTCACCATCCGAAAAGGTGAATTTGTTGCTGTGATGGGGCCATCGGGTTCCGGGAAATCAACGCTCCTCAACCTGTTGGCCGGCCTTGACGGGCCAGATACTGGTGAGATCTGGATCGCAGGCCAAAGGCTGGACCATATGGGCGAGGCCGCCCGTTCAGCGTGGCGTGCGCACCATCTTGGGATCGTGTTCCAATTCTACAACCTTCTGCCGATGCTAACGGCCGAAGAAAACGTGGAACTTCCGCTGCTGCTGAAACCGATCCCTGCTTCTATGCGGCGCGAGCGGGTTGAGAAAATACTCGATCTCGTGGGTCTGGCTGGGCGCGGACGTCAAAATCCTGCACGCATGTCCGGTGGGCAGCAACAACGCGTCGGAATCGCACGCGCAATTGTGTCTGATCCAACTCTTTTACTTTGCGACGAGCCTACCGGGGATTTGGATCGTGCATCCGCCGATGAAGTACTGACAATGCTAGAATACCTGAACCGCGAGCTTGGCAAGACCATCGTGATGGTCACCCATGACCCTGAAGCTGCCGAGGTCGCGGGCCGTATACTGCATCTTGATAAAGGCGTGTTTATCGAGCGTGAACGGGTGACGGCATGACATTCTTTGGTCTCACTCGCAAAAGCGCGCTACGCAAACCACTGCGTTCCATATTGCTGATCATTTCCGTCGTAGTGGCTTTTTTCATCTACGGTCTGACCGCCAGTTTTATTGCCGGATCACAGGGCACCGCCGCCGCCAGCGACGATTTGCTTGGTGTAATGCACTCAGCCGGCCGCAGTCCGCCCTTGCCCGTGGCCTATCTACCGCGCATCGCTGCGGTGCCTGGTGTTGCAGAAGTCAGCCCCATTACACGGTTGCGCGGCAGCGTTCGCGATGAGCGCAATGTGGTCGCGGTCAGCGCAGGTCGGCCTGACAAGTTGCTGGCCGTCAGCGGTAGGGATCTCGGACTAAGCCAGTCTATGATTGATGCGCTGGGTGCCGGGCGGGATAGGGTCCTTGTCGGGCGCGCCCTTGCCGAGGCTCAGGGCTGGAAGGTCGGAGACCGACTGACGGTTTCGGCCTTCCGCACCAAAAGACGTGATGGAAGCCGTGACTGGCCGTTTGAGATTGCCGCAATCTTTGATGGCAAAAGTGCCAGCACAGATACGTATTTTATCCTTGCCCAGTATCGTTACATCAACGAAGGCCGCGCACGGGGCAAAGATACCGTGTCCACCTTCGCGCTTCGTCCAGAACCAGGAGTTGCACCGCAGGAATTGGCACCGCGTATAGACGCGTTGTTCGCCAACTCTGCGGCACCCACGCGCACCTTGTCAGAAAAGCAATTCCTCAGTGCGTTCCTCAGCCAATATGCAGACATCAAACATGTTGTAACGCTGGTTGTGAGCGCCTCTTTCGTGACGCTTTTGATGATCGTGATCAACACAATGGTCTTCGCCTTGCGCGAGCGTCGTTTTGAGGTCGGTGTGCTGAAAACCCTGGGGTTTTCGCCATCGCGTATCCTGCTGATGGTTTTGGCTGAGGCCCTTTTCATATTCCTGCTCGGCGGTACCATCGGATTGGGACTTGCGAAGCTTGCCAGCCTGGCCTTGCCGCCCGCTCTGGGGCTGGTTTTTGATCCGGGTGTCCTGTTGCGCGCAGCCGCACTGGTTTTCCTGCTTGGTCTCGTCGCCGGGGCACTGCCCGCGCTGACCGCCATGCGAACGCCAATCCTTTCCGCTTTCAGAACGAGGTAAGCCCGATGCCTTCATCCTTTCGACAAATCATTGCAATGAGCCGTGCAACCTTTCTCAGTATTCCGCGCAGGCAGGCCATTTCCTTGTCTATGGTCGGGTCAATCACGCTTGTGGTCTGCGTTCTAAGCGGCTTTCTTGCCATGGCGCGGGGGTTCGAAATCACGTTGCAAAGCGCGGGATCATCAGACGTGGCTGTTATCCTTGGCGGCGGTACACGACAGGAAGGCAACTCTGATATCCCAAATGAAGTTGTGCGAGCACTTCTGGCAACGCGCGGCGATTTGGGCGTCTTGCGCGACGATCGAAATGTACCCGTCCTGTCGCGCGAACTGGTGGTTCCCGTCGAGTTTCGAGAAAGTCCCGACGCGGTACCTGAAACACTGGCACTACGCGGGATGGATGAAACTGGCCCGGGCATTCGCGCGGTTGTTACTCTCGTTTCCGGCCGCTCGATGAAAGCCGGTACGCGTGAGATCATGGTAGGTGAGCAACTGGCCGCCCGCTATCCTGGCTTGAACGTCGGTGATCGGGTTCGGCTCGGTCCGGTTGATTGGACGGTTGTCGGACACTTCTCTAACCAAGGAAGTGCTTTGGAATCAGAGATTTGGGGCGACATTGATGCTGTGGCAGCGGCGTTCGACCGTTTGGGCGAGGTCCAAAGTCTTCGGCTTTCTCTCACGGATGCCAACAAGCTTGAAGGGCTAATCCGCGCCACCTCTGAATTCAATACAGCTCAACTTTCGGTTCTGACCGAGGCTCAGCTCTACGCAGGTCAGGCCGAGGGAACGGCGCGACTCGTCCGGTATTTTGGATGGCCAATGGCGATCTTGATGGCGATTGGCGCAACCGCCGGGGCGCTGAATACCATGATGAGCTCGGTATCGGATCGAACCGTCGAAATCGCCACCGTCCGGGCATTGGGGTTTAGCCGCTTATCGGCTTGTGTAGCGACCTGGTTGGAGGCTGTATTGCTTTCAACCTTGGGCATTGGTTTGGGCATTGCCGCATCATGGCTGGCAATAAACGGCTGGCAGGCAAGTACGATCGGCGCAAATGGCACAAAGCTGGCCTTCCATCTTGTGGTTGGTCGAGATGTTATGGTTGAGGCCGCATTGGTTGGTCTTGCCATCGGAGTCATAGGTGGTGTCGTGCCCGCGATTGCTGCAGCTCGGCTGCCGATTGCAGTAGCATTGAGAGGGCGTCGTTAGGTGGTTTCTTCTGTTCTGTGATCATCAAATGTACCGCTGCTTGATGTCGATGACATAACCTCTCGCTGGTTTGCTGATCTCGTGCATCCTGATACGAGAATTGCCCGTGAAGCCGTGTTTCGAAACCGCCTTAAGTGAAAGTTGTTGGGTGCTTCTAACTGTGCTCGGCGAGCACTTGGGTCAGAGCTGAATTCTCTGAATGAGCACGTTTCGCAGGGTATTTTCCACAAGCAAAGGTATTGAATTTGCGTTAGAACACACATTGAAGCCAATGTGGTCAGACATTCAATACACAGGAATTTCGTTGCCAAGTGGACTAGCCCCTGCCGAACTGATCGCCATCTTAACGGCGGTAACGGATGATCAGCCGCGGGTCATGACCCTACGGGGAGGCGAGGCCTTGCCTTCCGGGCCTTTCGAATCCTCTCATCGCAGTTTGCAAAGCGGATTGCGCGCTTGGATCGAAGCACAGACCGGCCATCCAGTAGGTTATCTCGAGCAACTCTATACTTTCGCAGATAAGGATCGTGATCCACGATCTGAGGAGGTCACCAGCTCGCAGCGTATTTCGATCAGCTATCTCGGGCTGGTGCGTGAGCAGGATGCAGCCGGGGCCAGACGCCCGACATGGCGCAGCTGGTATCGGTACTTTCCCTGGGAGGATCATCGCGGTGACCACAGCCCCAAGGAACTTCCGCTTATCACTGACCGCCTCACAGCCTGGGCAGCGGCGGATGCGCTAAAGGTCCAGCGTGTCGATTATCTGTTCGGTCTACATGGAAAACCGTGGAACGAAGAGCTTGTTCTGCAACGCTATGAATTGATGTACGAGGCCGGGCTGGTCGATACGCCAGAATTCGGTGTACCCATGGCAGCCGACAACCGTCGCATCCTCGCGACAGGCATTTCGCGCCTGCGGGCCAAGATCAAATACTCTCCGGTGGTATTTGAACTTTTGCCCGAAAGCTTCACTCTGCTTCAATTGCAGCGCACGGTCGAAGCGTTGTCTGGTCTGCACCTGCACAAACCCAATTTCCGCCGCCAGATTGACCAGCAAGAACTGGTTGAAGAAACCGGTGAAATGTCCAGCGGCACCAGCGGCCGTCCGGCGCGGCTGTTCCGATATCGCCCCGCCATTCTTGAGGCCCGAATGCTGTCGGGTGTCAGATTGCCGCTCTCCAGACCCTAACAATCCATTGACATAATCTCGAAACGAGAATAAGTAGATGCAGAATGTACTCGATTCGAGTATAAATGGAGAGTCCAATGAAAGATTTTCGCCTTCCCGATCTTTATGATCGGGTTAAGCAGGTCATCCCGCCCCCAGAGTGGATGCTGTTCGAAGAGGATTTGGAAGCCATCCTCGAACTGAAGCGCAAAAAGAACGCGGTCATTCTGGCACATAACTATCAGACGCCAGAAATCTTCCACGGAGTTGCCGACATTGTGGGTGACAGTCTGGCTTTGGCGCGCGAAGCCGTTGAGGTCGATGCTGACGTCATCGTTTTGGCGGGGGTGCATTTCATGGCCGAAACCGCCAAACTGCTGAACCCTGAGAAAACCGTATTGATTCCGGATTTGGGGGCAGGGTGTTCGCTGGCTGATTCCATCACCCCCGAGGACATCGCCTTGCTGCGCCAAGCCCACCCAGGGGTTCCGGTGATCACCTATGTCAACACGTCGGCAGCGGTGAAGGCGGCATCGGATATCTGCTGCACATCGGGCAACGCAGTGAAGGTCGTAGAGTCCCTCGGGGTGCCGCGCGTTCTGATGATACCCGATGAGTATCTGGCAAAGAATGTTGCCAAAGAAACAGATGTCGAACTGATCGCATGGCGCGGGCACTGTGAGGTGCACGAGCTGTTCACACCTGACGACGTGCGCGCCATGCGCGAAGCGTGGCCGGGCGTGACGGTACTGGCCCACCCGGAATGCCCACCAGAGGTGGTTGTTGAGGCGGATTTTTCGGGCTCTACCGCCGTGATGTCGGATTTCGTAAACGCCAACAAACCGGCGCGGGTTTGCCTGCTCACGGAATGTTCAATGAGCGATAATCTTGCGCTTAACCATCCGGACGTCGAATTCGTACGTCCTTGCAACCTGTGCCCGCACATGAAGCGCATTAGTCTGCGCAATATCCGCGAAGCGCTGGAACTTGGTCGCTATGAGGTCACGATCGACCCGGCCATCGCCGAAGATGCGCGTCGTTCTGTGGAATGGATGTTGGCAGTAAAATGATCCAGCTCGAGGGTCTTCATGGCCAGGTTGCAATAATCGGAAGCGGCATTGCCGGGTTGATCGCTGCGCTGGAATTGGCCCCGCAACCGGTGGTGCTGATCACCCGTGCAGGGCTGGGGCAGGAAAGTTCCAGCGCTTGGGCGCAAGGCGGTATTGCCGCCGCGTTGGGCGCGGATGACGATCCGGCGCAACATTTGACCGATACATTGCAAGCTGGCGATGGGTTATGCGACGAGTCTGTCGCGTCGGACATTCTGGCCGACGCGCAAGAGGCGATCACCATGCTGGAAGGCTATGGTGTTTGTTTCGACCGGAGTGTTGATGGCGCATATGCCTATGGTCGCGAGGCTGCACATTCCCATCGTCGGATACTGCACGTGGGTGGCGATCGCACTGGCGCCGAGGTCATATCTGCCTTGACACCTGCAGCCCTGAAATGCCCGTCGATCACCTGCCTGACAGATGTCGAGGCTCGGCGGCTGACAACGACTGACGGGCGTGTCACCGGCATTCACGTTCAACAAGGCTGTCAGGCAGAGGTGTTGCGTACCTCTCAGGTTGTCATGGCGACTGGTGGCTGCGGCGGTTTATTCGACGCCAGCACCAATCCATCGGGCAACTATGGGCAGGGTGTCATGATGGCTGCGCGCGCTGGGGCAGCACTGCGTGACATGGAATTCGTGCAGTTTCATCCCACCGCCTTGGATAGTCTGCAGACGCCCTTGTATCTGGTCAGCGAAGCCGTGCGGGGTGAAGGCGCCATCCTTGTCGATCAAAACGGCAAGCGCTTCATGGCGCATATGCCGGGTGCTGAACTGGCCCCGCGCGATGTGGTTGCTCGCGCTGTGCATCAAGTCATCGCTGATGGTGGCCGCGTATTTCTGGATGCCCGCACAACACTTGGGTTCAGTTTTGCACAGCATTTTCCCAGTATTTATGGGTTATGTAATGCCCATGGTATTGATCCGGTTTGCGAACCGATACCAGTACGCCCGGCGGCGCATTACCACATGGGTGGTATCGCGGTTGATCGGAACGCCCGAAGTACCCTGACTGGCCTTTGGGCCATTGGTGAATGCGCAGCCACTGGACTGCATGGCGCAAACCGGCTTGCAAGTAACTCGTTGCTAGAGGCTGTGGTGATGGGTCGTCGCGCTGCCCACAGCATTGCCGGGTGTAAGAACCAAATTCCTCGGATCGCGCTTGAGCCTGAATGGCTACCTGATCCCGATCTTGGTTTGGTCAGGCAGTTGGTTTCAAGACATCTAGGTGTGATCCGCGATGAGGCCGGGCTGCGCTCTGCCATTTCAAACCTGTTGCCCATGGTTGGATCCGCTGGGTGTGCCTCTGATCCGGCGCTTGTGGCGCTATCTGTCGCGATCTTCGCGCATCTTCGTTGTGAATCGCGCGGCGGACACTATCGCAGCGATTTCCCAAATTCGGAATCCATGGCGCATGCCAATCAGATGACACTGACCGAAATTCTCACCCATGCAGGTTCGATCTGCCAGGAACCCCTTCTAAGGATTGCTTGACCTATGACCGACACACCCCTAGCCCCGTTGCCCCGGATGATGCTGGAGCCTGTAGTCCGTCGCGCCCTTGAGGAAGACTTGGGTCTTGCCGGCGATGTAACCTCAACGGCTATCATTTCAGGGGATCACAGTTCTGAAGTTGTGGCTCGTGCGCGTCAGTCTGGATGTATTGCCGGACTGGATTGTGCAGAACTGGCCTGTGCATTGGTCGATCCCGCAATCAAAGTGACGCGTCATGTAAACGACGGCGATCTCGTCGTGCCCGGCGCGATCATCGCAACGTTCCAAGGCCCCTCTCGTAGCCTTTTGATAGCTGAACGCACCGCGCTCAACTTTATGGGGCATCTTTCTGGCATCGCCAGCGTGACGGCAGATCTGGTGCGCCGGGTGAAAGACACGGGTGCAGCAATCACATGTACCCGCAAGACCACACCCGGCCTACGTGTGCTCGAAAAATATGCAGTGCGTGCAGGTGGTGGCATGAACCATCGCTATTCCTTAAGTGATGCGGTGCTGATCAAGGATAACCACATCGCGATAGCAGGCGGTGTTGGCAAGGCTCTGACCAAAGCAAAACAGAGTGTCGGCCATATGGTTAAAGTTGAGATTGAGGTCGACACCCTCGAACAGCTTGCGCAAGTCCTAGACATCGGCGTCGATGCCGTACTGCTTGACAATATGGATCCACAGACCCTTCGCAAAGCGGTTGCGATGATCGATGGACAGGCGATCGCCGAAGCCTCGGGCGGGATCACCCCGGCTCGTGTGCGAGAAGTAGCGGAAACCGGTGTCGATCTGATTTCGATGGGCTGGATCACCCACAGTACGCCTTGTTTAGACATCGGGCTGGATTTTGTCGCTACAGTCAACTCTTCACCCGCGCCCGCTCCGAAAAACTGATCTTAGCCCTTTTGCTATTCTGCAGCGGCGCGCGGGCGTTCCGTCAGGGTTATCCAGGCCTCGTTTTGTGATAGAAAGACATGCCCGTTTAAGTCCTCAATCAGGCGCGAGCGACTTAACCGATCCATTACAGGTCCTTTCACTTCAGAGAAATGCAGCCCAACACTCATGTCTTTTAGGCGTGCGTTCACCGCTTCAAGACTTTCGAGCGCGGAGTAATCCACCTCGTTCACCGCAGAGAACATCAGGACAACATGGGCAATGTTGCAGCCTTCGGTAACGCGAGACTGTATCAAATCCTCTAGGAAGCGAGCGTTGACGAAGTAGAGGCTCTCATCAATGCGCAGGCTTAACACGCGCGGATCGGTTTCGACTTTGTGGCGCAGGATGTTGCGAAAGTGTTCGCTGCCGGAAACGCGGCCCACCTCGGCCACATGCGGCTTGGAAGTTTTGTAGAGGTGCAGCAGCACAGAGATGATCACACCCGAGGCAACCCCGACCTCGACCCCCAGCGACAAGGTCAAAACAATCGTCGCTGTAACAGCGACGAAATCGGCACGGCTGTAGCTCCAGGTTTTTTTCAGGATCGACAGATCAACCAAAGACAGCACTGCAACAATAATTGTCGCTGCAAGCGTTGCTTTCGGTAGGTAGTAAACCAGCGGCGTTAGGGCAGTTGCCGCGATGGCGAGACCGATGGCGGTGAATGCCCCCGCCGCAGGGGTTTCCGCGCCTGCGTCAAAGTTTACAACGGAGCGCGAGAAGCCACCTGTAACGGGATAGCCGCCGGTGAATGCAGCACCAAGGTTGGCCGCGCCCAGCCCGATCAATTCCTGATCCGGGTCAATCCGCTGCCGTTTCTTGGCCGCAAGAGTTTGAGCCACGGAGACGGATTCAACAAATCCGATGATCGAAATCAAAATCGCTGGCACTAGAAGGGCTTGGATGAGGTCCGGGGAAAAACTGGGCATGGTCAGCGGTGGCAGGCTTTGCGGGACAGCCCCTACGACCTTTACGCCTTGGTCTGTAAGACTGAGCGCCCAAACCGCAACAGTGGTGCCTATAACGGCGACAACGGGACCGGCCTTGGTGGCAAGCTCTGCAACAAACGCCGAGGCCCCAAGACGGTTCAACATTAGCTTCAAGCCTTTGCGTACCCAAAACAGGAACGCCGTTGCAGTTGTTCCGATGACAAGCGTGATCCAATTCAATTCATTCAGATGAGATACTGTCGCCACAACCATCTCGGGCAGAGTATGTCCTTGGGCGGGAACGCCAAGAATGTGTTTGATCTGGCTGGTCGCAATCAGAATGCCTGACGCAGTGATGAACCCGGCGATCACCGGGTGGCTGAGGAAATTGGCCAGAAATCCCAGCCGGAACACCCCCAAAAGAAACAAGAATCCACCTGACAAGAAGGCGAGCGTTAGTGCCGCGACCGCATAGCCTGCTGTACCCTGTTCTGCGACCTGTCCAATTGCCGAAGCAGTCAGGAGTGAGACCACCGCAACCGGCCCTACGGCCAGAGCACGGCTTGTCCCAAACAAAGCATAAAGCAAGATTGGCACGATCGACGCATAAATACCCGCCTCTGGTGGGAGGCCCGCCAGCAGCGCGTAGGCAAGGCTTTGTGGGATCAGCATAATCGTGACGATCAGAGCCGCGATCATATCGTTCGAAAGAGCGTTGCGATCGTAGCTGCGTCCCCAGTCCAGTACTGGCAGGTAACGGCGTAGAAGTTGGGTCATGGCCCCGTCCAGAATAAAGAAGATGGGCTCAGCGGTTCACGCATGAGCCAACCCTTTTATGATGCGCATATGGGAAAAGGTTCCACCGCGCTGGTTATCAGCCGCTTATTCAGAAGCTACCTTGAGTTTTTCGGGCTTGGCCATCCATTCCTTGCCCTTCAGCATGGCTTTCCAATAGATCGGCGGCAGCATCTTTTCCTTGAGAAACCATGCCAAGCGTGTGGGCTTGGTGCCGTCCAGCAGTGCGGGTGGGAAGCTAGGCTTTAACACCCCACCATAACCGAACTCGGCCAGAACGATTTTTCCGCGTTCAACTGTCAAAGGGCATGACCCATAGCCATCATAAGCTGCAGTCGGTGAGCGACCCGCGATATCGGCGACGATATTTTCCGCTACTGTTGGAGCCTGCTTACGCGCTGCCGCTGCGGTTTTCGCATTGGGGGCGTTCATGACATCGCCAAGGCTCCAGATGTTTTCGTAGCTCTTGTGGCGGAGGGTACTCTGATCGACGTCAACCCAACCCGCCGCATCAGCCAAAGGAGAGACACGGACAAAGTCAGGGGCCACCTGAGGGGGGCAGACATGCATCATGTCAAAGTCCACTGTGACTGTTTCCGGCTCAGTCTCGGGTTTGGCGACCTTGAATGTTGCCGTCTTTGCTGGGCCATCGACAGACACCAGATTATGGAAGTAGTTCAGCGTCGCACCGTACTTAGCCACATAGTGTTCCAAAGCAGGTACATAGTCTTTCACCCCGAACAGGACCCCACCCGCGTTCATGAACTGAATGTCGATATCCTTCAGGCGACCGTTTCGGAACCAGGCGTCGCCTGACAGATACATTGCCTTTTGAGGCGCACCTGCACATTTGATAGGCATCGGTGGCTGCGTAAAAAGGGCGCGTCCCTCTTTCATATCCCGCACCAACTGCCAGGTGTAGGGTGCCAAGTCATAGCGGTAGTTTGAGGTTACGCCATTGCGGCCGAGCGTTTCTTCGAGCCCCTCAACTGCTTCCCAATCCAGTTTCAGACCGGGGCAAACAACCAATCGATCGTATTTAACAACACGACATCCATCCAGGATCACCGCATTGTTTTCGGGTTCAAACGCGGCAACCGCTGCCTTGATCCATTTGACTCCATTCGGGATGAGCGAGCCCATAGTTTTTGCGGTTTCGCTGGCCTCGAAGATACCACCACCGACCATGGTCCATCCTGGCTGGTAGTAGTGAATATCCGCCGGATCGATGATCGCAATTGAAAGGTTCGATTGGCGGGATTGCAGGCTGGCAGCGACAGAAACACCACCGGCACCCGCACCGACAATCACAACATCAAATTTTGCATCGCCCGTATCCGTTGGGGTCTTACCCCCGTTTGCTATACGTCTCGCGACACCGTTCATATCGTATCCCGCGGCTTTCGTCGCTGCGAGTATTTCGGGCATTGGACGTTTCTTGCTTTCGTGGAACGACCAAAGGGTGGCTGACCGCGTTCCGGTTCGGCAATAGGCAAGGACAGGGCGTGGCAGCTGGGCCAAAGCGTCACCAAATGCCTCGACATCTGCATCGTTTACGATCCCGGATCGAACGGGAACGTAGACGGCGTCGAGCCCAGCCAGCGTTGCTGCTCCCTCGATTTCATCGAAACTGGGCTGGTCTGCTCCTTCACCGTCGGGACGGTTACAGATTATCGCTCGGAAGCCGGCATCCTTGATTGCGGTTATATCGTCGACCGTGATTTGCGGGCTTACCGAGGTTTTGTCAGTGATTTTCCTGATATCCATTTCAACCTCCTCAGAGTGCATTCACGGGCACTTTGAGCATCGGATTGCCGTCAACGTCTTTTGGCACTTCTCCGGCGCGCATGTTCACTTGCAGTGAAGGAATGATGAGTTTTGGCATGGCAAGCTGTGCATCGCGTTCGGTGCGGAACTTGACGAACTCTTCCTTCGTTTTGCCCCCGCCAACGTGAATATTGTGGGCTTTTTCGTCACCAACTGTGGTTTCCCACTGTATTTCACGGCCGTTTGGACCGTAGTCGTGACACATGAAAAGCCTCATCTCGTTTGGCAGTGACAGCACCTTCTGAATGCTGTCGTAAAGAATGCCGGAATCGCCGCCTGGAAAGTCCGCTCGGGCCGAACCTCCGTCGGGCATGAACAGGGTGTCGCCTACAAACGCGGCATTCCCCATTACATGCACCATACAGGCAGGTGTATGACCCGGCGTATACATGGCAAAGGCTTGCATATTGCCGATCATGTAGGTGTCGCCATCCTCGAACAGCGCATCGAACTGAGATCCGTCGCGCTGGAATTCGGTGCCTTCGTTGAAGACTTTTCCGAAAGTGTCCTGCACCACCATGATTTTCGATCCGATACCGATCTTGCCGCCCAGCTTCGACTGAATGTAAGGGGCCGCGCTGAGGTGATCGGCATGAACATGTGTCTCTATGATCCACTCAAGTTTTAGTGCTTGTTCTTCAATTCGGTGGATCAGTTGGTCTGCGTGTTCATAGGTGATGCGCCCTGCAGCATAGTCGATATCCATGACGCTATCGACAATCGCGCAGGCATTCGATGACGGGTCCTTTACGATGTAGCTGATTGTATTTGTGGCTTCGTCAAAAAACGCCTGAACATCCGGTTTGATGCCCATACAAACGGGGTAAGTCATATCGTGTCCTCCGAAGGGAATTGTCAGGTGGTCGATTTGGCCGGCATAGGGCTGATCAGGCGGCGCAAATAGAATCCGCCAATGACCGACGCGAGAAACAGCGCGACTTCCCAGCGGCCTGTTCCCAATGCAGGGATGGCAGCGCCCGGACAGAAGCCGGCAATTCCCCAGCCAATGCCAAATAGGGCGGCGCCCCCGATGAGTTTGTTATCGATCTGCTTGGAAACAGGCAGCTGGAAACGGTGTTCAAACAGCGGGGCAGGGCGATGCCAAACAAGCCGATACCCAATAAACGTTACGACCAAAGCACCGCCCATGACGAAAATCAAACTTGGATCCCATGTTCCAGCAATGTCAAAGAAGTTCAGAACCTTTGCAGGGTCCATCATCCCCGAGATTGCAATTCCTGTTCCAAAGACAAGTCCGGTCACTAGGGCAAAAAGATGTTTCATTTCAGCCTCCGGCCACATGGCGGATTAGGAATACGGTTAGTGCCGCTGTCGCCATGAAAACCGGCACCGCCACGAACGAACGGATTGATAAGCGCGACAAGCCACAAATTCCGTGACCAGATGTGCAACCAGACCCTAGGCTTGCGCCGAGCCCGACAATCACACCACCAATGACAATCATGGCTGGGCTGACGGGGACGGTGAGCACGGGCAAGGAGCCCGTCACGACATAGATGAACCCCGGAGCAAGTATCATTCCCGCAATCAAAGCGAGCCGCCACATCAGTTCTTCCCGGTTTTGGACGAAGACTGTGCCAGACAGAACCCCGGTCGCACCAAGTACCCGACCCAGGCCAAGCATTAGCAGCACCGCGCTAAGGCCGATCAGCAAGCCACCACCAAAAGAGGTGAAAGGAGTAAACGAAGTTTCCATTGCTTCAGGACCGGCAGGTCTTAAGACCGAAGATAGAGTAGATCGGACAAACACGTGTTGCCGAGACAATCAGCATAACCATACCGACGGCTGCCGCGCCTAATTTCAGAACGTTCCCGTCAAACAAGGGCAAGCCGCTGAAAAGGGCAAGATAAAGCAATCCAAGGCCAAGCGCAGCGCGAAGGACGCGGTCAATGGTTCCAACGTTCGTGTTCATGGTGTTCTCCATCATCATAACTTGGAGAACGGATATAGTTTTGACTTTAGGGGTTCAGTGACATTGTCACTTAACATGCAAAAATTTGAATTAGTTGGATGCAGCGCGTTCTCGTAGCGCTTGTTTGTCCAGCAATAAAATGTGGCCACGTGATTGAGCAATCATTTCACGCTTCTGAAAATCCTGAAGAATTCGGCTGACGACCTCTCTTGCTGTGCCCAGTTCACTCGCCAATTGTTGATGAGTGGTCGAGATCTCTTTAAACTCGCCTGCCAATGTCAGAAGCCGCTCAGCCAAACGCACATCCATATGCCCAAAGGCGACGTCATCCACGACACGCAGGAGGTCGATCAGCCGCCTTGAATAGGCCGCGAAGACGAATTTCCGAAACGCTTCTTCTTCGGCGACCAACCTGTCAAAGGCAAGCTTTGGAAGAACGATGGCGGTTATGTCAGTCTCTGCGATGCCTTCGGCGTTGTAAGCCTCTTCCGCCAGCATACAGGCCGTCGTCAGAACACAGCTTTCTCCAGCATCTACGCGATAGAGGACGATATCGCGACCGGTGTCCGAGCTTTGCGAGACACGGATGCATCCATCATAAAGAAAGAAGAGGCTATCTGGCACATTCGCAGGTCCAAATACCTGCGCGCCTTTAGGCATTTCGACGATCCGCGCTTCCTTAAGCAGGCGGTCGCGCACCGAGCGCGGCAAGGCCGCAGTCCCCTGAAAGCGCTCTGTCCAATCAGCGATCATCGTGCTTTGCGCATCGGTGCTACGATACCCTCTTCAATAGTAGCAATGCGAGAGGACAAAAGGTTTGCCCAATTGAACACCACCATTGTGCCTTCGTCGGGTGACCACATACCCCACGAAGCCCAGTTCATGCACGATCTTTTTGATATGCGGTCGTGCAGATCCATTGACCTGCATGACGTCATCGACCCGGATCAATTCAATCGCTTTGAGAGCCGCGCACTGCGTATTGGCCAGGCTAAATTGATGCAGGTGTCAGCTTCATCCTATGACCTCGCCTTGAACGATGATCCATGTCATCTGACATGACTCCATTGGCGCGAATGCCAGCAACACCTGTTCCGATGATCAAAAGCTAATAGTAGAAACCTTTAGAATCTTAGCGAAAGACAGGACATCCCCCCATCCAGCTTTGCGCAGTCGGTGTTGTCGATCTGAACGACCTGGTAGCCTTCGCGATCCAGCATCTCTGCAGTGCGTGGGAAGCCCGCTGCCATCAGGACCAGATTGTTAAAGCGGATTGCGTTGGCAGCGGCTTCTTCGCCGTCAGCGACATGCAATACACGGTAGCCTTCAAAGCAACCCAATGCATCCAATCGACGGGTCGACAGGATTGTCTCGGCATCCATCAATGAACAATCTGTCTTGAAATGCAAAACGCCTTCTGGCGTGAATACTTCGCGCAGTTTGTAACCCCAGTTAGATGTAATTTTTGCGAGCTCGGCGACACCTTCAGCATCCGTTCGCTCGGACCGGCCCACCAGTATTTCGCGACCGGTCACTAGTATATCCCCACCCTCGATATGACCGGGGCCTTTGATTTCGAAGACCATTTCGTAGCATGCGCGAAGTGTCGGAGCCATTTGGCCGACTTCGCCCATCCGCGACGGTGCACCTGGTCGCATCAGTATGGCTCCTTGTTGTAGGCACAGGGCCGTATCCTCGACAAATTGCGCGTCAGGGAATGCGTCGAGGGAACCAAGCTCGATCACCTCCGCTCCGGTACTTTTTAGTGCTGAAACGTAAGCCTTATGCGCCGCTATCATCCCGTCAAAATCCGGGTTTCCGATATCTTCTGCACGTAGCCCTCCGGCTATGGTCGGAGCCGGGCGACGGGTAATGGCACGGGAAAACTCAAAGGTGGGGTCTGACATGTTTCAATCTTTCTGAGGTTCGAATTTCAGAGCGGTGACTTCGATCATGACCGGCCCATCCGTGGCGACTGTGTTGCGCAAGGCCTGCGCGACAGCGTTGGGTTCAGCGGGAATCGAAGTGAATGGAATGCCAAATGACTTGGCGGTGGCGGCGAAATCTGGGGGGGCGGGATCACACCCTATGACGGTCACGCCTACATCTTGCATTGACGTGGCGATTTCCCGATACCCGTGGTTGTTCCAGATCACGAATGTGATGGGTAGGTTTTCATCGACTGCTGCCATAACTTCGGGCAATGAAAACTGCGCGCCGCCATCGCCGGCAATGCAGATTACTCGGGCTGTTGGATCGGCGATTGATGCGCCGATGGCTGCGGGTATCCCATAGCCGAGCGCACCATACCCCGTCGCTGCATTGAACCAGCCACCAGCCCGGTCGTGATCGTAGAAAAGATTACCGGCATAAATTGGTTGGGTAGAGTCCCCAACCATCAACGCGTTCGGGACAGCCGCGCGCATCGCATTCAGGATTTCCACCTGATGGCGATAATCGGGTCCAATTTCTTTCCAGGCGGCGTCGCGTGTATTGCTGGAACGTTCTGCACCATCGCATTGCTTTGCGTCCAGAGGCAGAGCCTCAAGCAGCTTCGGCACAACCACGTCAACGTCACCTTGAATGGTAAGCACTGCCGCATGTCTGGCCAGTTGATCGCTACACCGATCAATCCGGATCAGGTTTGGCAGTTTCGCAAACTCACCCGTGTCGTACATATCGTAGTCCGTTGGCCCCAGCTCAGTTCCCAAAGCAAGCACGCAATCGGCGCTTTCTATCAGTGCGCGTACCGCGTTCAGGCTCGGGCTTGCTGGAACAGTCAGAGCATGCCCATGCATCAGGCCGCGCGCGTTGACAGTTTGCACTACGGGGGCACCCAGCGCTTCGGCCAAAGCTTGCAGTCCGGCCCCAACACGTTTCGCGCCGCCACCTGCCAAAATGACAGTTTGCTTCGCTTCGACCAGTTGCTTTAAGGCTTGTGTGATCAAAACCGGGTTAACCGGCGGTTCTGGATCGAGCGTCTCGGGAGGCATTTCCTGATAGTCAGCCGCGGCGATATCCAACGGAACCTCGATATGCACCGGTCCGGGGCGGCCGTTTGCGAGGTTGCGAAAAACCCGGCTCAAGGTCGGGTCCAGAGCCGTGGTTTCGGAGACTTGTTCCGACATTAGTGCAACTGTTTTGGATAGCTCCAGTTGATCGGGCAATTCATGCAGATGCCCCAAGCCCTTGCCGAGCGATGCGGTTTTGTTCACGCCAGACACCACCAACATTGGTACTGAATCGCCGCGTGCCTGCGCCATCGGCGTTAGCGTATTTGTCAATCCAGGGCCGGTAATCACGAAGGCGACACCCGGTTTGCCAGACACGCGGGCATAGCCATCAGCCATGAAACCTGCACCCTGTTCGTGCCGAGGCGTAACATGGCGAATGCCCGAGGCCGCAAGCCCGCGGTACAGGTCAACCGTGTGAACGCCTGGAATTCCGAAAACGCAGGTCACATTCCTTTGGCGAAGTTTCGAAACCAGAGCTTCGCCGATTGTCATTTTGCTCATGCAACCTCGCGTGATTTGCTGTTGGCGTGATCGATGATGCGAGAGATTGCGGTGGTAAAATCTGTGTCGTTGATCGTCAGCGCGACACGCACCCAGTTCTTCAAGCTGTCCCCAAAGGCGGAACCCGGCATCACAGCGACCCCGGCTTGCAACAGATCCCAGGCATAAGTTTCACCATCTAGCCCGGTGGCTGAGACGTTGATGAGGGCGAACATTCCTGCCTCGGGGCGGTGAACCGTCAGATCCGTTTCCGCTTCAAGACGATCGGCCAAAAGGGTTGCGCGCTTGAAGAAGCGGGTGGTCATTCCGTGGGCAACATCAGACCCGTCGCGGATTGCCTTTTCGGTCATATCCGCAATGAAAGGTTGATTGCCAAAGAGCATGGTCTCGGAATACGGCAGCAGCGCTTCGCAAAATGCTGCGGGTCCAACACACCAACCACTGCGGAACCCCGGTGCGGCATGTGATTTCGAGATGGAGGACACGCCTATGACCCGATCCGCCAGTTCCGGATTCGCTAATGGTGAAACAAACCGGGCACCATCAAAGACTAGTTCTTCATAAACCTCGTCCGAGATGATCCATAAATCATGGGCAATTGCGAGTTTCCCGATCTCGGCAATTTCCGTCGCGGTCAGGATTGCACCCGTCGGGTTGTGCGGCGTGGTTAGAAGAATGGCACGGCTGCGCGGAGAAATCCGCGCTGCGATATCTTTGGCCTGCATGCGAAACCCGTGCTCAGGATGCAGCGGAACGGGCACCATTTCCGCCCCTGAGGCGCGTATGACCCCTTCGTAGGTCGCATACATCGGGTCGCCAATCAGAACTTCATCACCTGCCTCAGCAACCCCAGCCATCGCTGTGAATAGGGCGGTTTGTGTCCCGGGGAAGCACAGAAAGTTCTCGGGCCCAAAAGCTCGCCCGCGCGAGGCTGTATAGCGCGCAGAAAGCGCGTCAAGCAGCCCAGCTTCACCGCGTCCGTTGGAATATCCTGTCCGCTGCGCACGTAGCGAGGTCACTGTGGCTTCGACCAAAGCTTCGGACACGGGAACATCCGGTTCGCCGATCGTCATCTCAACGATATCCGCTCCGGCTTTGATAAGTTCGCGCGCTTTTAGATGGACGCCCCATTTGGCACCCCCCAAACCCGCCAATCGTTCGGTCACTGACGTGGTCTTCATGGCTGTTTTACCTCTTTGGTCAAAGGAATACCGACGATGGCGCTGACAGAATCCAGCCCGATCTGCGCCAACTGGCCTTCAAAAAATGCATCCGGAAGCGCTCCTCCTTCCAACCAGAGGCCGTCGATCACCGCGTTACAGGCAATGGCCAGTTGCGTTGCTTCTGATGCTGCGACTGTGCGCCCGGTTTCTTGCAATGCGGCGACGATCAACTTCTCGAGGTGATCCCGGAAATAGTTATAGGTTTGCTGGTGGATGCGCTGCATTTTCGGATCATGCTGCACCTTGTTCAGGAAGCCGGCCCATAAGGCCACAGCGCTTGTGTTAACGATTGGTGGCCGCAACGATGCGTCAACGAAGTTGGTTAACCGAGAGACTGCGCTGCCCTGACCCGACGAAGCAGCCGTCTGATCGGTCAGCGTGTTCATGTGGTGCTCATATGCCGCCTGAACCAGCTCTTCCTTCGTCGAAAAATAGTGACGGATTAAACCTTGGGTCACGTTCGCGCGGGCTGCAATCTCACGCACAGTAGCACCCCGAACACCCATCTCGGCGATCAGGTCCAATGTCGCCAGGATCAGCGCCTCGCGCCGAACTTCAGCAGACTCACGTGTAAATTTTCGGCTGTCGTCCTGCACGTCCCGGTCATCCATGGCATCGAGTTATTATACACTTGCATAATTGCGAGATTCGGGGCTTACTGCAAGTCGAAATCAGAAGATTCTTGGATATGGACACAGCCAAAGCAACATCATCCACACTCGAAGCAACCGCGACGAACGAGGCAATAAAGGTTGAAGACCTTCATAAATCCTTCGGTACGCTGGAGGTTTTGAAAGGTGTGTCGCTAACAGCCAACAAGGGGGATGTCGTTGCGATCATCGGGGGATCGGGCTCTGGTAAATCCACCATGCTGCGCTGCATCAATTTCTTAGAAACGCCGAGTTCGGGAAATATCACCATAGGTGGCGAACTGGTTGAGATGCATACCGATGGCAGCCCGTCCAACCGCCGCCAGATCGAACGTATCCGAACGCGGTTGGCGATGGTGTTTCAGCAGTTCAATCTGTGGACACATCGCACGCTATTAGAGAACGTAATCGAAGTGCCGGTGCATGTGCTAAAGATACCAAAGTCAGAGGCCATTGCGCGGGCGCATGAACTGCTGGAAAGGGTAGGGCTCGGCGACAAGGCCGATACTTATCCAGCCTATCTGTCAGGTGGCCAGCAACAGCGCGCTGCCATTGCACGCGCGCTTGCGGTCGATCCGTCTGTCATGCTGTTTGACGAGCCCACCTCGGCGCTTGATCCCGAACTGGTCGGCGAGGTTTTGACCGTGATCCGTGATCTGGCCGCCGAAGGGCGCACCATGCTGCTTGTCACCCATGAAATGAAGTTTGCGCGCGAAGTCGCAAACCACGTTGTCTATCTTTTCGAAGGCCGCATTGAAGAGCAGGGGCCACCTGCCGAGGTCTTTGGGAACCCAAAATCAGAACGGTTGAAGCAATTCCTCAGCTCGGTCGCCTGATCCAGTCAAAACTAACGAATGAATCAACAGGGAGTAACAAAATGAACGTCAAGAAACTGCTCGCATCCGGGCTTGCCGCCGCCATTCTTTCGGCTGGTGTCGCCAGTGCCGAAGAGGTCAAGATCGGCATCGCAGCTGAGCCTTACCCGCCATTCGCGTCGCTGGACAGCTCAGGTAACTGGGTTGGCTGGGAGATCGACGTTATCAACGCCGTCTGTGTTGCGGCCGAGCTTGACTGTGTGATCACACCCGTCGCTTGGGATGGTATCATCCCATCGCTGACCGGTCAGCAGATCGATGCGATCATGGCGTCGATGTCGATCACCGAGGAACGCTTGAAGACCATTGATTTCAGCGATCCTTACTACAACACACCTGCCGTCATCGTCGCGGATAAATCGATGGATATCGAAGCAACCCCCGAATCGCTGGCGGGAAAAATTGTTGGCATTCAGGCTTCGACCATCCACCAGGCTTATGCGCAGGAATATTTCAAGGATTCCGAACTGCGCGTCTACCAAACCCAGGATGAGGCCAATCAGGATCTGTTCGCAGGCCGCATTGATGCCACACAGGCCGACAGCATCGCGATGGCTGACTTTGTAAACTCGGATGCCGGCGCCTGCTGCGAAATCAAAGGTGCCGTTGCAGACGATCCGGCCATTCTGGGCCGCGGTGTGGGTGCTGGCGTCCGCAAGGGTCAGGACGACCTGCTTGCGGCGCTGAATAAGGGCATCGCGGCAATTCTGGCCGATGGCACGCACGAGGAAATCACGTTGAACTATTTCTCGGCCAGCATCTACTAAGCTGCCGCTGTGACCGAACTGTTGGACTCACTTGGATTGGCGCAGAGCGCAGAGCTTCTGTCGCTGTCGCCACCGGGGTGGGGGGCCAATCTGCTGCGCGGATTGTCCCACTCATTGCAGATCGCCCTTGGTGCATATGCGCTGGGCCTGGTGATCGGTTTGTTCGGAGCTTATGGCAAACTTTATGGCGGGAAGGTCACGCGCGATCTTCTCGCCATCTACACGACGGTCATCCGGGCCGTACCGGAACTGGTTCTGATCCTGATCCTGTACTACGTGGGATCGGATATCATCAATAAAATCTCTGCTGCCATGGGTGGTGGCCGGGTCGAGGTTAGCGGCGTTGGCGCAGGCATATGGGTGCTGGGCGTTGTTCAGGGCGCATACGCAACCGAAATTCTGCGCGGTGCTATTCAGGCGGTTCCACCTGGTCAGATCGAAGCTGCTAAATCCTACGGGATGCCTGCCTTCATGACCATGCGGCGTGTGACAATCCCTGCGATGATGAGCTTTGCGGTGCCGGGTCTGGCCAACCTGTGGCTGATTGCGACCAAAGACACGGCACTGCTTGCTGTTGTGGGTTTCAACGAGTTGACGCTGGAGACCCGGCAAGCTGCCAGCAGCACGCGCGCCTATTTCACGTTCTTTCTGGCGGCGGGCTTTCTTTATCTTATGGTCACGCTGTTCTCCGGCGGTATCTTCGCCCGGATTGAGAAATGGGCGCGTCGCGGCCAACCCTCTCTGACGGGAGGGAGCAGATGATCGATTTCAGATCGCTGATGCAACCACACCGCATCGTGATGATGCTAGTCTTCGTCGGGATCGTCATATGGTGCGCAGTATCGCTGCAGTGGGACTGGATCCCGAAATACGCCCCATTGGCCCTTCAGGGCATTTGGACGACAATCTGGCTGTTGGTTGTCACCGTTGTTCTTGGTTTTCTGCTTGCGGTTCCGCTTGGGTTGGCGCAGGCGGTTGGGCCCTGGTATCTTGCCGCCTCTGCCAAGGCATTTTGTACCATCATCCGCGGCACGCCACTGCTGTTGCAGCTTTGGTTGTTATATTATGGGCTGGGCTCGCTCTTCCCGCAGTTTCCGTGGATACGGTCTTCAGAACTATGGCCCTATCTACGGCAGGCATGGCCTTATGCAGTGCTGGCGTTGACGTTGTCCTATGCGGGTTATGAAGGTGAAGTCATGCGGGGCGCGTTCAAGGGCGTTGCCAAGGGGCAGCTTGAGGCCGCCAAATCTTTTGGCATGCCACGGCTTACCATGTTCCGCCGTATCTGGTTGCCGCAGGCGATCCGCAATGTTCTTCCGACGTTGGGTGGTGAAACCATCCTTCAGTTGAAAGCAACCCCCTTGGTCGCCACTATCACCGTTGTCGATATCTACGCCGTCTCTTCACGTGTGCGCTCTGATACTTTCATCATCTATGAGCCGCTCCTTCTATTGGCTGTATTCTATATTCTGGTCGCGGGTATGATTGCATTGGCGTTCCACTGGTTGGAGGTCCGAGTTCTGGGAACCGGAAAGCGAAGTACGTCTTGATTTTGACCTAGCGAGGGATAGGGGACAGTTGCGTATAACTCTTGCCGTGATCCTGTTGGCCCTGCCTATGTGTTAGCTGTTGTCCTGAACGGGTGGCGAATTGCTGAACGTCACATGTGTCAGCCATCGCGTTTGCAAACGACTTGAATCAAGAAGTTTCGCAGAATTTCTTCGGCGTTCGTCTGGCCAGCGTTCACGGGGCAGGCGGTCCTATCGACCAGATGCCCGAGCCCGCTTTGGTGTCAAAGGCAGCGAGCGGTAAGACGCATTAGTATATAAACTCAAAGGTCAAAAAAGTGCACACCGTGCCACCATCGACCGGCTTTTGCTGTCGCGATGCATGATACCTTAAGCGACAGACTGGGGCTTGAGCTTAGATTTTTCGGTAGACCAGACTGGTGTCCGACGAGATTGGAAGTTGATCCAGAACCGATGCAACCTGGGCATGCATAGGTGACTTCTGGCATACTGGATCAGTCGCGGCGGCATCACCAGACAGTGCAAGCGCTTGACAACGACACCCACCTAAATCCAACTCTTTGCGTTCGCAACTCTGACAGGGTTCCGGTAGCCAATCGGTTCCACGGAAAATGTTGAAAGACTCGCTTTGGTACCAGATCTCTCTAAGCCTTTTTTCTCGTATTGAATCGAAATGAATATGCTTGATCGTCTGGGCCGCATGACATGGTAAAACGGTACCATTGGGCGTGACGTTCAAGCCTGTTGAGCCCCAACCGCCCATACAGGCTTTAGGATAGTCCGAGTAGTAGTCCGGAGGTACAAAATCGAAGGCAAGAACCCCTTTGAGACGCTGTGCGGCATCAGCGACCGTATTCTTTACCACCTGGGTTTGCTCACGGGTCGGTAGCAACGCAGAGCGATTTTCCAACGCCCATCCGTGAAATTGAACACAAGCCACTTCCAGTCGGCGCGCTCCTAGCTCGACGGCCATTTCAATAGTGCGATCCAAATCATCCAGATTTTGACGGTGCATAACAGCATTCAAGGTCAGGGGAATACCCCGCGCGCTGACCTCTTTTGCGAAGGCCATCTTGCGGTCAAACCCTCCGCGATACCCGCCGATCCGATCTGCCAGTTCCGCGTTGGTGCCTTGCAGCGAGAGTTGGATATGATCCAGACCTGCAGCCTCAAGATGATCCAACCGTTTGGGCGTCAGACCAATGCCCGAGGTAATCAGGTTAGTGTAGAGGCCGGTGGCGGCGGCGGCTGCTGTCAACTCTTCCAGATCACGACGCGATGCGGGCTCGCCACCAGACAGATGCAGCTGCAACACGCCCATGTCGTAGGCCTGTTGGAACACGTCTTTCCAGGCGCTGGTTTCCAGCTCGGTTTCTTTGCGCTCTAGCTCGACCGGGTTGCTGCAGTAGGGACAGCTGAGCGGGCAGCGATGGGTCAACTCGGCCAAGAGGGCAATAGGTGCTTGAACACTCATGTTTGCACCATCAGGTACAATCGGCTGCGAAGCGTTTGAAGAAATTGTTGCACATCCTGTGCGATTTGATCCGCAGGTGCGTTATATGTATCGGCCAACTCCGCAATGATCTGATCTAAACTGGCTGCGCCATTGATCCGGCTCAGGATCGCAACGCCGATTTCATCCAGTTCGATCACCTTTTCCGGGGCCATCAGCACTGTGCGGTTGCGAACCTTGTCGTGTTGAACCCGCACGCCGCGTGGCAGATAGGGGCGATCTTGGGGGCGTAGCTTAAGTGTCATGTCAGACCTTCCCCTGGCTGCCAAGACCCGGGGGGGATCAGGCCGGGTTCGACATAGGCGCACCAAAGCGCATCGAGCTGAGCCCAAAGGACATTGGTTTTGAAAATCAGCGCTTCACAGGCCATGTCTTCTTTTTCAGGCGTGTCGGCGTGATCGAGCACCCAGTTTAGACCGAAGGCGACGTCCTTGGGCGCTTGAGTGAGGCGCTTCTGGAAATAGGACAAGCTATCTGGATTGGCGAAGTCGTAGTGCGCCAAAAGTCCCTCAATCCGTTGCTCGTGGATTTTTGGTGCAAACAACTCTGTTAGTGAGGACGCAACCGCCTGTAGAAGCGGTTTTTCGCGGACATAGTGTACATAGGCATCCACTGCGAACTGGGTCGCCGGGAGGATACCTTGGCCGGACGCAACATAGTCAGGGTCTAGTCCCACCGCCTCGGCGAGCTTCAGCCACCTTCGGATACCACCGCCCTCGTCAACGCCACCGTCGTGATCTTCGATCCGTGACCGCCACTCGCGTCGGATATCGGGATCGGTACAACGCGACATAAACGCAGCGTCTTTCATCGGAATGGCTGCCTGATACGCCCATCGATTTATAACCCAGGCCCGTACCTGATCGGGTGTGCACTGCCCGCTATGAAGCCGATGGTGAAACGGGTGTTTATCATGGTAGCGTTCAGCGCCGATTTGGCGCAGGCGAGCTTCCAGCGCTTCGCGGCTCATATCGTGATCTCCTGCCCGTCATAAGCAATGGACCAGCCTGCGTTCTCGACAAAAGTCCGTTCCGGCCCGCCGGGTTGCAGCATCGGGTTGGTGTTGTTGATATGTATGAACGTCTTGGCTGCCGAGATGTCTTTGAGCTGAGCGATTGACCCATCAGGTCCGCTGACCGAGATATGGCCCATGCGTTGCCCGGTTTTGACACCCGTTCCCGTGCGGATCATCTCATCATCGTCCCAAAGCGTGCCGTCAAAGAACAGCTGATCCCCGTCTGCGATCTGGGACAATAGGTCTGGCGTCACCTGCGCGCACCCGGGGATGTAGTAGGCGACCTTGCCGCCTGCGCTAAGCCTTACACCAACTGTTTGTTCCCCGATCAGATCGGTTTGCACTGTGTCACCTTCCATGAACAAAGGTACCTTACCCGGTACGGCAAACAATCGCGCGTGAAGCCCGTTCTGAAGATCGAAGTCTTGTTCCAAAACAATCCGTTTGCGATCTACTTTCGCCCGGTTCACCGCGTCGAAAATCCGGTTGTTGGAAAGCACTTCCAGAATGTCACCGGTCGCAAACAGGGTGAACGGGGTTTGTTCACGCAGGCTGAGTAAACCTGCAATATGGTCAATATCGCCATTGGTCAGCAAAACTGAGACGACCGGTGTATCGCGCAATGACCGGGGGTGCATTTTGGGATTGTCCAGCATTTGCTGGCGAATGTCTGGTGAGGCATTAAGAATGCTCCAATGCTCACCATCTTGCGATACTGCCAATGAAGATTGGCCGGAAGGCGGGATAAGCCCGTTACGGGCATCCTCACAGTTCCGGCAACCACAATTCCACTGCGGCAGTCCACCGCCTGCAGAAGCCCCAAGAACCAGAAAATGCACTTTGGGCCTCCGCTGAGATCAGATGATCAAAACAGGTCGCGTTCGTGCTCGCGGCCTTCATCCTCGGAGGGAGAGTACATGTTGATCTCCATTCCGCAGTTCACTTCTTTCAGCTTCGGTGTGCTCCAAGTCATGATGTCTCCTCCCATGAACAGCTGGTGTTTCCTCAAAACCTACAGTTCGCGCACTCCGTCGAAAATGGTGCTTTGGTCGTAGGGATAGTCGAAGTCTCAAGGTTCGGGCAATTCACGTCAATAGCCTTAGGGTCGTAGATACCTAGCCTAGGACTTTCGTCGAATGTCATGTTAAAGGGTGGAAAGTTAGTCTTTCGCCCATGCGCGTACTTCAGAGTATGTTGGTGTTCCTTCTTGGCAGCCTTTCGGCTTTGGCCGAGCCTTTGCCACGAGAACAGATTGAACCCTACGTACGGGCTCCGATGTCGCTGGGTGAGGCGTTAAACGAAGATGGCGTCTACAGTTTGTTGAACTCGGGTGGCGCTGAGGTGGGATATGTATTTGAATCCGAACCTTTAGCACCATTGCCGGGCTTTTCAGGGGCGCCGATCAACCTGCTTGTTGTTCTGGATCTTGAAGGTCGGTTTCTGGATGTCCAACTGATCGAACACAATGAGCCGATCTTTGTCTCGGGCCTCGGAGAGGCGCCATTTCACAAGTTTTTTGAACAATATGGCGGGCTGTCGATTTCGGATTCGATCGTAGTTGGCACGCCCTATGGCGATGGCGCTTCGGGGTCGTCTTTGGTGTATTTGGACGGGGTCACAAAAGCGACAGCCAGCGTTCGGATCGCGCATGAATCGGTTATGGGTGCTGCTTTGGCCGTTGCGCGAGAGAAGATGAAGGGCTTGGCAACGGCGCCGCCAGCCTTTCCGAAACCCGACTACGAAGAGGATTTGACCTGGCAGGACCTGGTCGACCAAGGTATCGCGACACGCAAAGTGATCACCAATGCTGAAGTCGACGCCCTGTTCAAAAGCACCTTGTGGGAGGATGACGACCCCGAAGCAAAGGATTATCCGGAAGACCCATATCTTGATCTCTGGATTGTGGATCTCGGTCCCAAATCCATTGCTCGCGCGGCTTTGTCTGAAGACAGCTTTAAAGAGCTGCAGAATTTTATGGAAATCTCAGACAATGACGAACCGATCCTGCTGATTGAAACAGCTCGCCATGGATTGGTAAGCGATGAATTTGTGCGCAACACTGCACCGGACTGGATCGCGGCAGAACAAGGCGGGCTACCGGTCGCACTACGCGATGCAGATCTGCTGGTCGAGCTTTCAGACACTATGCCCGATGGGGTTGCCATGATCTTGCGCACGGATCGCAGGTTGGGTTTTGATCCTGCAAGCGACTGGGTGCTGAAGGTTCTGGCGGTGCGCGAACATGGCATGTTTCAACCCGAAACAGGCTCGGTGACACTAGAGGTACCTCACAGCACGCCCGAACGGTTTTTTGACAGGCCAGTACAGGTCAAACCGGCGCCGCCTTGGCTGGAAGCGCTGCGGAACCGCCAGGCTGATATGATTTTATTGGGGGTTTTCCTGACCGGGCTCGTCGGCGTTTTGGGTCTGCGGATGAACGCGTTTGCGGCTCGACCGCTGTTCACCCCGTTGCGGCTTGGGGTTCTTGCCATTGTCACAGGCTTCATCGGCTGGTGGGGGCAGGGTCAGCTTTCAATTGTTACGGTTCTGGGGTCTCTGCGCACGGCCTTGGAAGGCGGAAGCTTTGCGTTTCTGCTATACGATCCCTTCTCGCTTTTGGTTTGGGCGGTCGCGCTGGCCGGCCTCGTGGCGTGGGGCAGGGGGCTTTTTTGCGGTTGGCTTTGCCCGTTTGGCGCGCTTCAGGAATTTTCCCATCACCTTGGTAAGGCGTTGCGAATCCCGCAGATCGAGCCTTCTCCCAGATGGGACAATCGGTTGAAATGGCTGAAATACGCCATTCTCTTGGCGCTTATTGCCGTCGTTTTCTTCGCCCCGGATCAGATTGACAAAGCAGCCGAAGTTGAACCGTTCAAAACCGCGATCACAACCTTCTTCATCCGCGAGTGGTACTATGCGGCCTACGCGATATTCTGGCTGGTGCTGAGCATGGTGCTCTTCAAGGGGTTCTGTCGCTACGTTTGCCCCTTGGGGGCCTTTATGGCGATCGGAGGATTGCTGCGCGGTCGGAACTGGATCGAACGCCGCACGGAATGCGGCTCACCTTGTCAGCTATGCAAAGTCAAATGCAAATACGGTGCGATCCGGAAAACCGGTGAAATCCAGTATGACGAATGCTTTCAATGTCTTGACTGTGTCGCCATTCACGATGACCAAAGCCGCTGTGTACCGCTGATCATCGCAGCGCGGCGCCAAAGCAGAGGGGTAGCCGCGCGATGATGAACCGACGCCGCTTTCTGGCCATTTCAGCCGCTGCCCTTGCGACCCCGGCACAGGCACGTTCCATTCATTGGCAAGGCTATGCCTTGGGGGCCGAGGTTCGCCTGACCCTCGAAGGTGATCCCGACTTGGCTCAGAACGCGATTTTGCATGTGCGGTCCATACTTGAGCGGTGTGAGATGCTATTCAGCCTTTACCGTCCGGATTCAACTTTAACACAGCTGAATCGTACTGGATTTCTGAGCGACCCTGACCCTGATTTTCACGCTTTGCTTGCAATCAGCGACACCGCTTACAAACTGACCGGAGGATTTTTCGATCCGACGGTACAGCCTCTTTGGACGGCCCGCACCTCGCAAGAGATCAAAGTTGCACAGCGGCTCGTTGGTTGGGATCGGGTGCGCATCACCCGGTACCGCATTCAGTTGGATCAGGGCCAATCACTTACCTTGAACGGTATAGCTCAAGGTTACGCCACAGATCTTGTCGCACGCGCATTGCGTCAAGCCGGGTGGACAAAGGTTCTGGTCAATGTTGGAGAGTTCCATGCCGGTGGCCGCACTTGGACTCTTGGTGTCTCCGACCCGATGCATGGTTTGGTTGAAACAATCCAACTGCAGGATCGCGCAGTTGCAACGTCCAGCCCAACAGTATCTCAGTCTCGATCAGGTGGTCCACACATCCTGGACCCAAATGGCGCTCGCGCACCGCAATGGTCCACGGTGAGTGTACAGTCGTCGAACGCAACGATTGCGGATGCCTTGTCGACGGCCTTCTGTTGCGCGAACAAAGCAGAGATTCGTACGGTTCTCTCTCGAACCGATGATGAAACCACAGCTCTTTGTGTGAACCGAAACGGCACTGTAAAAACTCTGACCGGATAGAAAAAAGCCCCGGTTTTGACCGGGGCTTTTGTTTCTTGGGTGCACTCCCCCCTTAGCTACAAGCTTGGACGGCGCGTTTGGTCATGACGGAGACCAGATGTGCGCGGTAGTCTTTGCTGCCATGCAGGTCGGCGATCATGTTCATCGGGTTGACCTTCAGCCCCATCAACGCGTCGGCGCGG